>NZ_JAMYQN010000012.1:0-205284 GCF_040320905.1 Mesorhizobium sp. M0590 | reverse complement strand
TCCGCTAAACACGGGGGCTGCGCGGCGGACACGCCGACGTCACCGCAATGCCACGCCATTTTGCAGAACTTGACGCACACAACTCCAAATCCGGCATTGCCTGCGTCCTCCGATCGGTTTGGTCGGATCGGATGAGGCATTCCGGCCCGCCGACAGCCTGCGGATCGATTCGGTCTCGTGTCCGGTTCAAGGGCATCGACCCGTCTGAGTCCGCTCAGCAATTCATGTGGCCGGATGTGGCTAGCTGCATCTGACAGTGCAGAGTTGCCGCAAGCGTGTTTTCCGATTTCTACGTCGAAGTATCGCCGCTGCACGATGCGGGAGGCAAACCGCTTTTCTCACCTGCGCCTGCTGCCATTATCTCGTCTGTGTCATCGCCGAACAGGAAACAGACGGGACAGACAATGACCTGTGTTCTGCCACAGGTAAGCACTGTTCCTGAGCCCGTGACCTTAGACAGAATTGACCGCGCTCTGGATACGCTCGCCCTAGCTATCCACAAGGCTGGCAACAAAGGACGAGCGTATCTCCCGATTTACGAGCGTCTTGAACGGGAGAAGAAGAAATTGATTGCAGAGATGGCGCAATGCTGCGCGTCCAGGAACGGCTCAAACGATCTCGGGATCGAAAGGCAAAGCAATTTTTTTGAGTTCGTCTCGTCGCCATTGCAACGATCCGCCCGTACCATACTCTACACGCTCTATCGTATGGCCCATCAAGATTTTGCGAAGCTCGCTGTCGATACCTGCCTCCTTCATACGATCCTCGAAACTGTGCCGGAGGCAATAAATCTTGTGCTTCGGTGTCGGGAAAAGTTTGTGTGTTTTAAAGAATTTATTGAGGTTTGCAGAAAGCGCCTCTTCACGATTGCGGTAGCGCGGAAAGCCCTGCGGATTTTTCTTAAAAACTTCCAGCGCGACGCCTACCAGCGGTACATCTCGCACTGACCATTCGGTCTTGATCTCGCGCGGATCATCGGCGTCCTCTCGTGGGGTAATGCGAACATACGGAACCGGCGTGTCAAGGAAGATCACGGTCTCATCAAGATTGCATATCTCGCTTGGGCGTGTGCCTGTCTCGATCAGCGCCAGAACGCAGCGACGCGCTTGAGCATCCAGGGATGCTAAAGCGCCCGGCCTCATGATCTGATCGGTTATCCATTTGGGTTCGAATGACGGCCGTTTACGACGGCGCTTGCCACGCTCCGAAAAGCGGAGGTTATCGAATGGGGTGCCTTTTTGTTCCTCGCCCAAATGAGCGAAATAACGCCTGTAGAGATCCCGCATGTTGCCGAGGTCTCGATTGCCGGCAGACGCCGAATGTGTCGCGGCTCCGATGTCTGGCGGCGGCGCGATGCGCTTGAGCCAGAACCGGTAGAAGGTCAGTCCGTCTTCACGCGTGACGTCGCCGATCGGCTTGTCACCAACCAGGGCAACGAAATTGTTTACGGCTCTCTGCTTTACCTTCTTCCACATTCGGCGCTGCGACTGGCTCTTACCCGCGACTTCATGGGCCATGATCTCATCGGCGTAGAGATCAAAAGCTTTGGAGACTTTGACCGGCGGCACCTGCACCCCGCCGAGGAGAGCGTCGGCGACCGCGGGGGCCGCTTGAACGCGCTCCAGCGCCTCGACACGCTTTAAAATTGAATCGACATTCTGAAAGCCTGCCACCTGTCCATTTGAAAGGTAGGAAACGCCCATGGCTTCAGCCCGGCGAACGGCGTCGCGATACTGATCGAGTGCTGACCTTGTCTCGCCGCCGCAAAGAAGCACCGCCCACAGGGTCTTGTCCGCGTCTTCGAGCTTGTCGCGCATGGCACGTGCGAGGCGGCGTTCGTCCGTTCCCAGGGACTTGCGAATGAACCTGCCGCGATCGTCGATGCCGACCATCTTGGCGGGCATTCGCCGATGATAATAGAAAATTCCGTCGCGCTGGACGAGGTAGCGATCCGGGTCTCTGGCGGGCTCTGCGACGGCCTCTTTTCGCATGGGCCAAACTCGCGATGTATCTCAGTTTGTATCCCAAATTGTATCGCATTTCGGCAAGAACGCCAAGCGCCCTCATCAACGGGTGCTCTGCCGGACTGGAGTTTCAATGGCTTAGAGGGCCAAGTTCACGAATTTGATGGTGCGGTCGAGAAGACTCGAACTTCCACGGGTTGCCCCACAGCGACCTCAACGCTGCGCGTCTACCAATTCCGCCACGACCGCACGTGGTAGGAGCCGGAACCAACCGGCCCGCGGCGTGTAGCAAATCGTTTCCGGTGAAACAAGTGCACGGCCAGCAATAATCGGCCGGACATCGGCATAACTGTTCAAGGGCCGAACGTGCCGGAACTGGACGTTTGTACCGATTGCCGCCATATGAGTGGCGAGACGAGATATCATGACAGAACGCAGCCAGATCGCCACGTCGTTCCCGCCCTTGCCCGGCTCGGCGCCGGTCGAATGGCGCATCGAGCCGGGGCTCACCGCCTATCCCGATGCGCTCGCCGTGATGGAGGCGCGCGCCGAGGCAATCCGCAGCGGCGCCGCCGGCGAGATGGTCTGGCTGGTCGAGCACCCGCCGCTCTACACCGCCGGCACCAGCGCCCGCATCGAGGACCTGATCGAGCCGGACCGTTTCCCGGTCTTTGCCGCCGGGCGCGGCGGCGAATACACCTATCATGGGCCGGGCCAGCGCGTCGCCTACGTCATGCTCGACCTGAAGCGGCGGCGCGAGGATGTCCGCGCCTTCGTCGCCGCACTCGAACAATGGATCATCGGCTCGCTGGCCGCCTTCAACGTACGCGGCGAACGCCGCGAGGACCGCGTCGGCGTCTGGGTGGTTCGGCCGGACCGCCCCGCTTTGCCCGACGGCTCGGCGGCCGAGGACAAGATCGCCGCCATCGGCATCAGGCTGAGGCGCTGGGTGAGCTTTCACGGCATCGCCATCAATGTCGAGCCGGACCTTAGCCATTTCAGCGGCATCGTGCCGTGCGGCGTCCAGGATCACGGCGTCACCAGCCTTGTCGACCTCGGCCTTCCCGTGACCATGGCCGACCTCGACCTGGCGCTGAAATCCGCTTTCGAGGACGTGTTCGGGCCTGCCGCGGTGTCGCCTGTCGAAGTGTCCCGCAAGGCCGGCTGAAACACTCGCCCAATGCCTGCGCCAATATGCGAAGGCGGCCCTCGCTCATCAGCATCGAGCCCGCCCTTGAGCTCAATCCTCACATCGCGCCGATCCAGATTGCCATGGAAATGAGGAACGTGCTCATGCACACCAGCGAGACGACATCCTGAACAAGATCGGTCATAACTCTCTCCTGTTTTTAGTATGTTCGTATTTTGTTCTAATTTTGTTCGAATGTCAACGATCGCAGTCCGGGCGTCACCCGAATTGCGCTCGGTCATTTCGACAGGGTTAAGAAAGGGTTGAGAAGGAGATGCCGAGCGTTTCGGGGCCGACAGGCGCGCGAAAGCGGCGGGACGGCGCACGGCAGCTCGCGGGCCGTCATCGCCTCAATTGCAGCGCACCCTAAAGCGGCACAACCTTGCCGTCGGACAGCGTCACGCGGCGGTCCATGCGCGAGGCGAGCTCGTGATTGTGGGTGGCGATGAGCGCCGCCAGGCCCGATTGCCGGACCAGTGCTGCCAGCGCCTCGAACACATAGGAAGCGGTCACCGGGTCGAGATTGCCGGTCGGCTCGTCGGCCAAAAGCACCAGCGGCGCATTGGCGACGGCACGCGCAATGGCGACCCGCTGCTGCTCGCCGCCGGAGAGCTCGGAGGGGCGATGCTGTGCCCGCTTGCCGATCTGCATATAGTCGAGCAATTGCGCCGCCCGCTCGGCCGCCTCCTTGCGCGGCAGCCCTTTTATCAGCTGCGGCATCATGATGTTTTCCAGCGCAGAAAACTCAGGCAACAAATGATGGAACTGGTAGACGAAGCCGACATCGTTGCGGCGGATCGCCGTGCGCTCGTCGTCGGAAAGCCGGCCGCAGGCGCGCCCCGCCAGGATCACGTCGCCGGCGTCCGGTCGCTCCAGCAGCCCGGCCGTGTGGAGCAGCGTCGACTTGCCGGTGCCCGACGGCGCCACAAGCGCCACCATCTCGCCACGCTTCAGCGAAAAATCGGCGCCGTTCAGGATGGTCAGCTTGCGCGGCCCCTGTACATAATGGCGTTCGACGCTCTTCAGCTCGATAATGGCCTCGGCCATCATTCGTACCTCAGCGCTTCGACCGGATCGAGCCTGGCAGCGCGCCACGCCGGAAACAGTGTCGCCAGGAACGACAGCGCCAAAGCCATGAGAACGACCGAGATCGTCTCGCTGGCATCCATGCGCGCCGGCAGCTGGCTCAGGAAATAAAGCTCGGGATTGAACAGCCGCTCGTTGGCCAGCCAGGAGAAGAACTGGCGGATGCGCTCGACGTTGAGGCAGATCACGATGCCGAGCAGCACGCCGGCGATGGTGCCGACAACGCCGATCGCAGCCCCGGTCATCAGGAAGATGCGCAGGATCGCGCCGCGCGTGGCGCCCATGGTGCGCAGGATGGCGATGTCGTGGCCCTTGTCCTTCACCAGCATGATCAGGCCCGAAATGATGTTGAGCGCCGCCACCAGCACGATCAGCGTCAGGATCATGAACATGACGTTGCGCTCGACCTGCAGCGCGTCGAAAAACGTCTTGTTACGCTCCCGCCAATCGACGAGGGTGATCGGCCGTTGCGCCGCCTCTTCGACCTTCGGCTTCAGCGCGTCGATATTGTCGGGATTGTCGGCGTAGATCTCGATCGTCTGCGCCCTGCCGTCCATGTTGAAATAAAGCTGCGCTTCCGAAAACGGCATGTAGACGATGGAGCTGTCATATTCCGACATGCCGACCTCGAAGATCGCGGTTATCGGATAGCCTTTCATGCGCGGCGTCGTGCCGAGCGGCGTGACGTCGCCCTCGGGCGAGATCAGCGTGATGGTATCGCCGAGCACAAGGCCGAGATTCTCGGCCATGCGGCTGCCGATGGCGACTCCCTCGCCGGTGTCGAAGCCGACGATCGAGCCCGCCTTGATGTTGTTGGCGACGATCGTGATCTTGCCGAGATCCTCGCCGCGTATACCGCGCACCAGCGCGCCGGTGCCGCCGCCGACATTGCCTTGCGCCAGCACCTGCCCGTCGATCAGCGGAATGGCATATTTGACGCCGGGCACGCCGTTGATGCGGCCGGCGACCTGGTCATAGTCCTCCAGCGGCATGTCGAGCGGCTGCACGATCAGGTGCCCGTTGACGCCAAGGATGCGCGTCAGCAGTTCGGCGCGAAAGCCGTTCATGACCGCCATGACGACGATCAGCGTGGCAACGCCCAGCATGATGCCGAGGAAGGAGATCGAGGCGATCACCGAGATCACCGTCTCCTTGCGGCGCGAGCGCAGATAGCGCCACGCCACCATGCGCTCGAAGCCGGAAAAGGGTCCTGCCGCCGAAGGTTTGGCTGCTGCCGCTTCACTCATACGGCGGCACCGAAACGCTTTTTCACGTCGCCGATCGGCAGCGTCTCGCGCTCGCCGGTCCTGCGGTTCTTGATTTCGACCTCGCCGGCGGCGACACCACGCGGCCCGACGATCACCTGCCACGGGAGCCCGATCAGGTCGGCGGTGGCGAACTTGCCGCCCGGCCGCTGGTCGGTGTCGTCGTAGAGCACCTCCTTGCCGGCGGCGGCAAAGGCGGCATTCAGCTCGCGGCAGACGCGGTCGCATTCGGCATCGCCAGCCTTCATGTTGATCAGGCCGACATCGAACGGTGCCACCGCCTCCGGCCAGATGATGCCGTTATCGTCATGGCTGGCCTCGATGATCGCCGCGACCAGCCTGGACGGGCCGATGCCGTAGGAACCGCCAGAAACGAAATGATCCTTGCCGTCCGGCCCGGTCACCTTGGCGCCCATCGGCTTGGAATATTTGTCGCCGAAATGGAAGATATGCCCAACCTCGATGCCGCGCGCCGAGACCCTGTCGCCTTCGGAGAGCTTTTCCCATGCCGCCTCGTCATGCATTTCGTCGGTGGCGGCATAGGGCGTCGTCCACGTCTTGACGATGCCGCCGATCTCGGCGTCGTTCGAAAAATCGGTATCCGCCCCCGGCACCTCAAGCGAGAGATAGTCGCGATGGCAAAACACCTGGCTCTCGCCGGTGTCGGCCAGGATGATGAACTCATGGCTGAGGTCGCCGCCGATCGGCCCGGTGTCGGCGCGCATCGGAATGGCCTGCAGCCCCAGGCGCGTAAACGTCCTGAGATAGGACACGAACATGCGGTTATAAGCGGCCTTGGCGCCTTCATAATCGAGGTCGAAGGAATAGGCGTCCTTCATCAGGAACTCGCGCGAACGCATGACGCCGAAGCGCGGGCGCACCTCGTCGCGAAACTTCCACTGGATATGATAGAGGTTGAGCGGCAGGTCCTTGTAGGACTTGACATAGGAGCGGAATATCTCGGTGACCATCTCCTCGTTGGTCGGCCCGTAGAGCATATCGCGGTCTTGCCGGTCCTTGATGCGCAGCATCTCCTTGCCGTAGTCTTCATAGCGGCCGCTTTCGCGCCACAGCTCGGCCGATTGGATGGTCGGCATCAGGATTTCGAGTGCGCCGGCGCGATTCTGCTCCTCGCGAATGATCCGGCAGACCTTGTCCAGCACCCGCTTGCCGAGCGGCAGCCAGGAAAAGCTGCCCTGCCCCTGCTGGCGGATCATGCCGGCGCGCAGCATCAGCCGATGCGAGACGATCTCGGCCTCGCGCGGATTTTCTTTGAGAATGGGCAGGAAATAGCGCGACAAACGCATGGACTGGTCCGTGAGAGAGGATGGCGGCGCCGGAATCGGCGCAGCGCAGGCTTGCTTGCCCCGGCTTCATAGCCATTTCATGGCGGAATGGAAACCCGGCCCAAGCGCTGCACAGGCGCCGCAATTGCCGCACGCGGCTTGCTGGGCGTTTCGCAAGCAACGCCTGCCGTACTATTGTGCACTGCAGCACGAGATTGCCTGTTTCCGGGCAAAATTCTTCGTGACATTTTCACCCGCCTTAGGCTAGTGTGCCCCCATAACCGAGAGGGTAGAGAAAAATCTGCCCTCCTACGCGGTCAAAGTCTTGGGAGGATGCGATCTAGGCGCGGTAACTCGCTGCCGCCGGACACCGGAAACAGATCGGACGCGTTTAAATTGCAAGGCCTCGCGCCTTGCATTTTTTTTGTGCAATCATCTGGTTAGCACGACAGATTACCAAACTACATGACGTTGCGTCAGCCCAAACCCGCCCCGGCCTTTACTTTGGATTGACCTTGCTGGCTCAGCTTGATTTCAGAGCCTCGGCTAGGCTGGGATAGTCGGACACGGTAGGTAGCCGGCTAATGCGCTGGGCTCTGGTTGAAATCCGGCACGATGTGCGGGATGTCGTCGATACCGAGGCCAAGCCCTCTCGTGATGCCGTAGAAGATACCCATGAGGACCAGCGTGACGATCGTCGTGCGCAGCGCCGCGCGCAGCATGTGCGGTCCGCGCGGTGCGCTCGGAACCGTGCCAAGCGTCACGTCCCGATCCTCGTCCTGCGTCCGCATGCTGAACGGCAGGACGGCGAACAACACCACCCACCATGTGGCGAAGAACAGGGCGACAAACGAAACCCAACTCATGCTTGCTCCAGTTCGACCAGCGTGCCGAAGAAATCCTTGGGGTGCAGAAACAATACCGGCTTGCCATGTGCGCCGATCTTCGGATTGCCGTCGCCCAGCACGCGCGCGCCGCTGGCCTTGAGACGGTCGTGCGCCGCAACAATGTCGTCCACCTCATAGCAGACATGGTGCATGCCGCCGGACGGATTCTTCGCGAGGAATGCGGCGATCGGCGAGGCTTCGCCGAGAGGCTCGAGCAACTCGATCCTGGTGTTGCCGACGTCGACGAACACCACCGTAACGCCATGCTCCGGCAGCGCCTGCGGCGCGGTCACGCGAGCGCCAAGCGTATCGCGATAGACCGCCGCAGCCGCGGCCAGATCCGGCACCGCAAGCGCGACATGGTTGAGGCGTCCGAGCATAGCGTACTCCCGGGTTAGGGGAGTAGGGGAGTAAGGCAGTAGGGGAGTAGGGAAAAAAGGATCTAGAAGTGCATCTGTTTGCGCTCCTACCTCCTACTTCCCTACTCCCTTACTGCCCTACTCCCCTACTCCCTTGTTCGTCACCTCGTGACGAACACCGTCACCAGCGGCTTCTTGCCCCAGGCTTCGTTGGCCGCGCCGCGCACCGCGCGCCGCACTGCCTCCTGGACCAGGTCGAGGTCTTTTCGGCGCTGGCGGGGGATGGAGTCCACGGCGCCGATTGCCGCATCGATCATCAGGTCTTCCAGGCTCTCGCCGCTGCCGTCGGCCTCGGCGACGCCGATGGCGACGAGATCGGGATCGCCGGCAAGCTCGTATTTGTCGTCGAGCACGACATTGACGGCGACATGGCCGGCAAAGGACAGCTTGCGGCGGTCGCGAATGCCCATCGCCTGGTCGGTGCCGATCAGCCTTCCGTCCTTGTAGATGCGGCCGAACGGCACCTGGTCGATGATGGCGGCGGCACCCGGATACAGCCTGAGCATGTCGCCGTCGCGCACCTGCGCGACCTGGCCGATGCCGGACGTCGACATCAGCGAGCCCTGCGCCACCAGATGCGCCGCTTCGCCATGCACGGGAACGCCGATCTGCGGCCGCACCCATTCATACATCTTGCGCAATTCGCTGCGGCGTGGATGGCCGGAGACATGCACCAGCGCATCGCCGTCCTCGATGATCTTGATGCCGAGATCGATCAGGCGGTTCTTGATTTCGAGGATCGCCTTCTCGTTGCCGGGAATGGTGCGCGAGGAAAACACCACCGTGTCGCCGGCCGTCAGCGCCACCGACTTCATCTCGTCGCGCGACAGCTTGGCAAGTGCGGCAAGCGGCTCGCCCTGGCTGCCGGTGCAGATGATGACGAGGTTTTCGCGCGGGATGAAGCCGTAATCCTCCTCGGCGATGAATTCCGGCAACCCGTCCATATAGCCGAGTTCATCAGCCACATCGATGACGCGCTTCATCGAGCGGCCAATCACCAGGCACTGGCGGCCGGCATCCCGCGCCGCCTTGGCGATGGAGACGATACGCCCGACATTGGAGGAGAAGCTGGTGACGGCGACCCGGCCCTTGGCGTTCTGGATGACGCTCTTGAGGCCCTCGCCCACCGCCACTTCGGACGGCGATTCCCCTTCCCGCATCGCATTGGTGGAATCGCAGACCAGCGCCAGCACACCCTTGTCGCCATAGGCTCGGAAGCGCGCCTCGTCGGTCATCGGCCCGACCGTCGGCGCCGGATCGATCTTCCAGTCGCCGGTATGGATGACGACGCCGGCCGGCGTCGTGATCGCCAGCGACATCGGTTCGGGAATGGAGTGCGCAACAGGGATGGCCTCGATCTCGAACGGGCCGACGGTGAATTTCTCGCCGGCCCGGTAGATCGTCACCGGGATCTTCGGCGCCCCTTGCTCGCCCTGCCGCTTGGCTTCCAGCAGGCCGGCGCTGAACGGCGTCATCCACACCGGCGCCTTGAGCTTCGGCCAGATGTCGTGGAGCGCGCCGTAATGGTCCTCATGCGCATGGGTGATGACGATGCCGCGCAGATTGGCGACATTCTCCTCGATGAAACGCGTGTCGGGCAGAACCAGGTCGACGCCGGGCAGGGTTGCATCGGGAAAAGTGACGCCGACGTCGACCACGATCCATTCGCGCGCATTGGCCGGCCCATAGCCGTAGAGGGCGAAGTTCATGCCGATCTCGCCGACACCGCCGAGCGGCACGAAGACAAGTTCGGCGTTTTCCGCTATCGCCATGGTCTTTCCTTCCTTGCCGGTCAAAATTGTGGGCCGGTCAAAATTGTCGGCCGGTCAAAATTGTCGGCCGGTCAAATTCAAGCTGGTCAAATACCTGGCCAGTCAAACGTATTGGCCAGTCAAACGCCGGCCGAGGCAACCGCGCCGAAATGCACGTCGCCGGCGGCGATCGTCAGAACCGAACCTTGATCGTCGCGGATCACGAAACGGCAGTCCTCGTCAATGGTCTCGAAGGTGCCGCGCACCACATTACCGTCAATTCTGACAGCAACCTGCCCGCCAAGCCCCGCCGCACGCGCCAGCCACCGCCGCCTGACGGCGGCAAGCCCGCGCCCTTCGTTCCACAGCCGCGCATTCTCGCTCCATGTATCCGACAGCGCCAGGAACAGCGTCTCGGCATCGCAAGCAGACCCCAGCGCGCTGAGCGACGTCGCTGGATAAGGCAAATCCTCAGGGTATGCCACCACGTTGACGCCGACACCGACAGCCACCGCGGAACGGCCACCATCCAGCATCGCCGATTCCAGCAGGATGCCGGCGAGCTTGGCGCCCGAGGCAAGCACATCGTTGGGCCATTTCAGTTCGAAACGGTTCTTGCCTTGGCTCGCACCATCGAGGCCGATCGCGATCCTGCCCTTCGGCACGACAGCGTCGAGCGCGTCGGCCAGCGCCAGTCCGGCAACGAAGCCGAGCGTCGCGGCAAGCCGAAGCTCGGTGTTGGTGATCACCAGCAACGTCGCTGCCAGATTGCCCTCGGGCGTCGCCCAGGCGCGGCCACGGCGGCCACGCCCGGCTTCCTGCTTTTTGGAGACGACCCAGAGTTTGCCCGGATCGCCGGCCCGTGCATGCTCCAGCGCCAGCGCGTTGGTGGAGCCGACCGTGTCGTGCGCCTCGAGCCGGAACCCGTCCGAAGCCGCGGTTGGAGCCAGCCTGAAAGTCATTCCGTCAGAAGAAGGTCTTGGCCGCGGCTGCGGCGTAGGTTCCGATCGGGCCGCCGATCAGCACGTAGAACAGCACGAAGGCGCCACAGACACCGAGCACGACGCGCAGTTCGGACGCCATCGGCACGAAGCCGCCGACCGGTTCGTCGAACCACATGATCTTGATGATACGCAGATAATAGTAGGCGCCCACCACAGAGGCGAGCACGCCGATGATCGCCAGCGCGTAGAGGTTGGCATTGATGGCGGCGAGGAACACGTACCATTTCCCCCAGAAGCCGGCGAGCGGCGGGATGCCGGCCAGCGAGAACATCAGGATGGTGAGGATCGTCGCCATGATCGGATTGGTCGCCGACAGGCCGGCGAGATCGCTGATCTGCTCGACATTGCCCTCCTTGCGCCGCATGGCGAGGATGAAGGCGAAGGTGCCGAGCGTCATCACCAGATAGATCAGCATGTAGATGGCGACGCCGCGCACGCCATCCTGGCTGTTCGCGGCAAGGCCGACCAGCGCATAACCCATATGACCGATGGAGGAATAGGCCATCAGCCGTTTGATGTTGGTCTGGCCGATGGCCGCAAAGGCACCAAGCGCCATCGAGGCGATCGAGATGAAGACGATGATCTGCTGCCAGTCGGCGGCGATCGGCTTGAAGGCGCCCATGGTGACGCGCACCATCAGCGCCATCGCCGCCATCTTCGGTGCCGCCGCCAGAAAAGCCGTCACCGGCGTCGGCGCGCCTTCATAGACGTCGGGCGTCCACATATGGAACGGCACCGCCGAGATCTTGAAGGCAAGGCCGGCCAGCACGAAAACCAGGCCGAAGACGAGCCCAAGCTGGCGCTCACCGCCGCTCAGCGCCGTGGCGATCTCCTGGAAGCCGGTGTTGCCGGTGTAGCCGTAGACCAGCGAGATACCGTAAAGCAGCATGCCCGACGACAGGGCGCCAAGGACGAAATACTTCAGCCCGGCCTCGGTCGAGCGCAGATTGTCCCGGTTGATCGCCGCCAGCACGTAGATCGCCAGCGATTGCAGCTCGAGGCCGAGATAGAGCCCGATCATGCCGTTGGCCGAGATCATCAGCATCATGCCGAGCGTGCAGAGCAGGATCAGCACCGGATATTCGAACTTGTCGAAACGCTCCGCCTGGGCAAAGCGGACCGACATGACCAGCGTCACCGCCGAGCCGACGAGCGCCAGCACCTTCATGAAGCGGGCGAACGGATCCTGGATGAAGGCTTCGCTATAGGCGTTGCCCTGTCCCGGCGAAAAGACCAGCCAGGCGCCGGCGATCACCAGCACGGCGACGGCAAGGCCGCTCACCGTGACAGTGGTGTTGGCGCGCGAATAGGCGCCGAGCATCAACAGCGCCAAGGCGCCGATGGCGAGGATCAGCTCTGGCGTCGAGAGCGACAGGCTTGAGAGAAGGTCCGGCGTCATGGTTCGCAAAACCCCCAGTCAGTTCGCCGCCGCGGTCTGCGCGGCGCCGATGGATGCGGTGACATTGGTAACGAGCGCCTTGACCGATTCGGCGGTCGCGTCGAAGATCGGCGCCGGATAGACGCCGAAGAAGATGACCAGCGCGACCAGCGGATAGATGATCACCTTCTCGCGCGTCGACAGGTCGAGCAGGCCTTTCAGGCTTTCCTTGGTCAGCGCGCCGAAGATCACCTTGCGGTAGAGCCAGAGCGCATAGGCCGCCGAAAGGATGACGCCGGTGGCGGCGAAGAACGCTACCCAGGTGTTGACCCGGAACACGCCGAGCATGGTCAGGAACTCGCCGACGAAGCCGCTGGTGCCGGGCAGGCCGACATTGGCCATGGTGAAGATCATGAACACGGTTGCATATTTCGGCATGTTGTTGACCAACCCGCCATAGGCGTCGATGTCACGCGTATGCATGCGGTCGTAGACGACGCCGACGCAGAGGAACAGCGCGCCGGAGACCAGGCCGTGCGACAGCATCTGAAAGATCGAACCCTGGACGCCTTCCTGGTTCATCGCGAAGATGCCCATGGTAACGAAGCCCATGTGAGCGACCGACGAATAGGCGATCAGCTTCTTCATGTCCTCCTGCATCAGCGCCACCAGCGAGGTGTAGATGATGGCGACAACGGAGAGCGTGAAGATCAGCGGCGCGAACATTTCGGATGCGATCGGAAACATCGGCAGCGAAAAGCGCAGGAAGCCGTACCCACCCATCTTGAGCAGGATGGCGGCCAGGATCACCGAGCCGGCCGTCGGCGCCTCGACATGCGCGTCCGGCAGCCAGGTGTGCACCGGCCACATCGGCATCTTCACCGCGAAGGACGCGAAGAAGGCAAGCCATAGCCAAGTCTGCATATTGGCCGGGAAGTTGTGGGTCAGAAGCGTCGGGATGTCGGTGGTGCCGGACTGGAAGAACATCGCCATGATGGCGAGCAGCATCAGCACCGAGCCGGCCAGCGTATAGAGGAAGAACTTGAACGAGGCATAGACGCGCCGCTTGCCGCCCCACACGCCGATGATGATGAACATCGGGATCAGGCCGGCTTCGAAGAAGACATAGAACAAGACGATGTCGAGCGCGCAGAACACGCCGATCATTAGCGTCTCGAGCAGCAGGAAGGCAATCATATAGGCCTTGACGCGCTTCTCGATCGATTCCCACGAGGCGAGGATGCAGAGCGGCATCAGGAAGGTGGTCAGGACGACGAACAGCATGGAGATGCCGTCTACGCCCATATGATAGGAGATGCCGGAATCCAGCCAGGCAAACTGCTCGACGAACTGGAAGCCGGGCTGCGAATTGTCGAAGCCGGTCCAGATGAACAGCGAAATCACAAACGTGAACGCGGTCGTGAACAGTGCTATGGCGCGGATGTTGCGGCGCGCGTTCTCGCTGTCGTCACGCACGAAAAGGATGAGCAGCACACCAACCAGCGGCAGGAAGGTGACCAGCGATAGGATCGGCCAGGCGGTCATCAGAGCATCATCCAGGTGACGAGTGCGGCAACGCCGATCAGCATGGCGAAGGCATAGTGGTAAAGATAGCCGGTCTGCAGCTTGACGACCCGGTTGGTGACGTCGACGACGCGCGCCGAAATGCCGTCCGGCCCGAGCCCGTCGATGACGGTGCCGTCGCCGGTCTTCCACAGGAAGCTGCCGAGGCGCTTTGCCGGCCGCACGAACAGGAAGTCGTAGAGCTCGTCGAAATACCATTTGTTGAGCAGGAAGGCGTAGAGCAGGCGATGGTTGGCGGCGACGCTCCGAGGCATTTCCGGCGCGCGAATATAGAACTGCCAGGCAATCGCAAAGCCGATCAGCATGGCGATGAACGGTGACAGCTCGACCCACAACGGCACTTCGTGGATTTCGTGCAGGATGTGGTTGTCCGGCAGCGTGAACAGCGACGCCTTCCAGAATTCGGCATAGCCCTCGCCGAAGAAGGCGCCGTGGAAGATCACGCCGGCAAACAGCGCGCCCGCCGCCAGGATGAACAGCGGCACCAGCATGACCGGCGGCGATTCATGGACATGGTGCATGACCTCGTGGCTGGCCCGCGGCTCGCCGTGGAAGGTCATGAAGATCAGCCGCCAGGAGTAGAAGGAGGTGAAGCAGGCAGCAATGACCAGCAATATGAAGGCAAACGCGGCGACCGCATTGTGGCCGGCGAAGGCCGCTTCGATGATGGCGTCCTTGGAAAAGAAGCCGGCCGTGCCGATGATCGTTACCGGGATGCCGACACCGGTCAGCGCCAGCGTGCCGATCACCATCATCCAGTACGTTTTCGGAATGAGCGTCCTCAGGCCGCCCATCTTGCGCATGTCCTGCTCGTCGGAGACGGCGTGGATGACCGAGCCCGAGCCGAGGAACAGCAGCGCCTTGAAGAAGGCGTGCGTGAACAGATGGAAGATCGCCGCGCCATAGGCGCCGACGCCGAGCGCCACGAACATGTAGCCGAGCTGCGAACAGGTCGAATAGGCGATGACGCGCTTGATGTCGTTCTGGACGAGACCGACTGTCGCCGCGAAGAAGGCGGTGAAGGCGCCGATGAAAGTGACCACGGTCAATGCCGAATGCGACAGCTCGAACAGCGGCGACAACCGCGCCAGCATGAACACGCCTGCCGTCACCATGGTCGCGGCATGGATCAGTGCCGAGACCGGCGTCGGGCCTTCCATGGCATCCGGCAGCCAGGTGTGAAGCGGCACCTGCGCCGACTTGCCCATGGCGCCCATGAACAGGAGCAGGCAGACAACCGTCATCGCAGCCTGCTTGTCGAGCGCATAGCCGAGGAAGGTCAGCACGGCCGGGCCTTGCGGCGCGCCTTCCGCCGGAATGAACGTCGCCGCATTGGCGAAGATGGTGCCGAGATTGACCGAGCCGAACAGCACGAACACGCCGAATATGCCGAGCGCAAAGCCGAAATCGCCGACGCGGTTGACGACGAAGGCCTTGATCGCAGCCGCATTGGCCGACGGCTTCTTGTACCAGAAGCCGATCAGCAGATAGGAGGCAAGGCCGACGCCTTCCCAGCCGAAGAACATCTGCACGAGGTTGTCGGCCGTCACCAGCATCAGCATGGCGAAGGTAAACAGCGACAGATAGGCGAAGAAGCGCGGCCGGTCCGGATCGTGATGCATGTAGCCGATCGAGTAGATATGGACCAGCGACGACACCGTGTTGACAACTACCAGCATCACCACCGTCAGCGTGTCGATCCTGAGCGCCCAGGACGCCTCCAGCCCGCCCGACTGGATCCAGCGCATCACCGGCACGGTGAACACCTCTCCGCCGCCGAAGCCAACCGAGAAGAAGGCGACCCACGACAGCACGGCCGCGATCACCAGGAAGCCCGAGGTGATGTATTCGGAAGCCTTGGCCCCGAGCGAGGTGCCGAACAGGCCGACGATCAGAAAGCCGAGCAGCGGAAGGAAGACGATGGCCTGATACATGGTGGTTCCGTCAACCCTTCATCATGTTCACGTCTTCGACCGCGATCGAGCCGCGGTTGCGGAAGAAGACGACGAGAATGGCAAGGCCGATCGCCGCTTCGGCCGCCGCGACCGTCAGCACGAACAGTGCGAACACCTGGCCGACCAAATCGCCGAGCGCCGCCGAAAAGGCGACGAAATTGATGTTGACCGCAAGCAGGATCAGCTCGATCGACATCAGGATGACGATGACGTTCCTGCGGTTCAGGAAGATGCCGAACACGCCGAGCGTGAACAGGATCGCCGATACGGTCAGGTAGTGCGCGATGCCGACGACCATCTCAGACTCCTTCGCCCGTCTTGACCTTGCGGATTTCCACTCCGGTTGCCGCCGTGCGGCCGACCTGGGCGGCGATCGACTGCCGCTTGACGCCCGGCTTGTGGCGCAGCGTCAGCACGATGGCGCCGATCATGGCGACCAGCAGCACCAGCCCCGCTACCTGGAAGTAATAGAGGTAATCCGTATAGAGGATGTCGCCGAGCGCTGCCGTGTTGGAGCGCGCGGCCAGGTCCGGAATGGGTTTCGCGACCGTCGCCGCCAGTTTCGGCGCGAATGTATAGCCGCCGAGCACCACGATCAGCTCCGCCGCCAGGATCAGCCCGACCAGCGCGCCGATCGGTGCATATTGCAGGGCGCCTTCCTTCATTTCGGCGAAGTCGACGTCGAGCATCATGACGACGAACAGGAACAGCACCAGCACCGCGCCGACATAGACGACGAGCAGGATCATCGCCAGGAACTCGGCGCCGGTCAGCATGAACAGGCCGGCGGCGTTGAAGAAGGTCAGGATCAGGAACAGCACCGAATGCACGGGATTGCGCGCCGATATGACCATGAACGCCGATGCCACCGCGACAAAGGCGAAGAGGTAGAAAAAGGCCGCCTCTAGTCCACTCAGCATGGGTTCCCCCGGGTTTCCTGTCAGAACAGGACGTTCGTCCTGTTTTTTGCCACCGCCTCCGGTCGGCAAGTTGCGTGTTCCTTAAACCAGGCCCCTCGCCCCGTCCATGCGTCAAATATCAGCGGTAAGGCGCATCCAGCGAGATGTTGCGCGCCAGCTCACGCTCCCAGCGGTCGCCATTGGCCAGGAGCCTGTCCTTGTCGTAATAAAGCTCCTCGCGCGTTTCCGTCGCGAATTCGAAATTCGGCCCCTCGACAATGGCGTCGACCGGGCAGGCTTCCTGGCAGAAGCCGCAATAAATGCATTTCACCATATCGATGTCGTAGCGCACGGTGCGCCGTGTGCCGTCGTTGCGGCGTGGGCCGGCTTCGATGGTGATGGCCTGTGCCGGGCAGATCGCCTCGCACAGTTTGCAGGCGATGCAGCGTTCCTCGCCGTTCGGATAGCGGCGCAGCGCATGTTCGCCGCGGAAGCGCGGGCTGACCGGCCCCTTTTCATGCGGATAGTTGATCGTCTCCTTCGGCGCGAAGAACTGGCGCATCGACAGGAAGAAAGCGCTGACGAAATCCTGCAAAAGCAGTGACTTGGCGGCCTGGGATAATGCTGACATCAGGCAAACCCGGTGAGTTTGAGAAAGGCGGCGGTGGCGACCACCATGAACAGCGAGATCGGCAGGAAGACCTTCCAGCCGAGCCGCATCAGCTGGTCGTAGCGATAGCGCGGCACGAACGCCTTCACCATGGAGAACATGAAGAACACCAGGCAGACCTTGAGCACGAACCAGATGAGCCCCGGCACCCAGGTGAAGGGTGCGAAGTCGAAGGGCGGCAGCCATCCGCCGAGGAACAATATGGTGGCCAGTGCGCACATCAGGACGACGGCGACATATTCGCCGAGGAAGAACAACAGGAACGGCGTCGAGGAATATTCGACCATATGGCCGGCGACGAGTTCCGATTCGGCTTCCACAAGGTCGAAGGGCGGCCGGTTGGTCTCGGCCAACGCCGAGATGAAGAAGACGATGAACATCGGGAACAGCGACAGCCAATGCCAGTCGAGGAAGGTGTTGGGCAGGCCGAGCCGCGTGCCCAGCCCGTCCTGTTGCGACAAGACGATGTCGGACAGGTTGAGCGAGCCGACGCAAAGCAGCACGGTGACGATGACGAAGCCGATCGAGACCTCGTAGGATACCATCTGCGCCGCCGAGCGCAGTGCGCCGAGGAACGGGTATTTCGAATTGGAGGCCCAGCCGCCCATGATGACGCCATAGACCTCGAGCGAGGAGATGGCGAAGACATAGAGGATGCCGACATTGACGTTGGCGATCGCCCAGCCTTCATTGACCGGTATGACCGCCCAGGCGGAGATCGCCAGCACCGCCGACACCAAAGGCGCCAGCAGGAAAACGCCCTTGTTGGCGCCGGACGGGATGACCGGCTCCTTGAAGACGAATTTCAGCAGATCGGCGAAGGCCTGCAGTGTGCCCCATGGGCCAACGACATTCGGGCCTCGGCGCAATTGCACCGCCGCCCAGATCTTGCGGTCGGCGTAAAGCACATAGGCGACGAAGATCAACAGAACGACGATCAGCACGACCGACTTCAAAAGGATCAGCAGCGCCGGCAGCACGTAGAAGGAGAAGAAGGTGTCCATGTCTACTCCGCCGCCTGCCTGAAGCCGTTCTTCGCCAAAGCCGAGCATTCGGCCATCACCGCGGAAGCCCGCGCGATCGGGTTGGTCAGGTAGAAATCCTTGACCGGCGAGGTGAAGGTGCCCTTGTTCAACCGCCCGCCGAGCTTGGCAACCCTGGCGATGTCGGCCGGGTCGCCGGCCGCGACATGATCGATGCGGGCAAGATGCGGGTATTCCGCATAGAGCTTTGCGCGTAGCTGCGGCAGTGAATCGAAAGGTAGCTTCTTGCCCAGCACATCCGACAGTGCCCGAAGGATCGCCCAGTCCTCGCGCGCCTCGCCGGGCGCGAAGCCGGCACGGTTGGTCTGCTGCACGCGCCCCTCGGTGTTGACGAAGGTGCCCGACTTTTCGGTATAGGCGGCACCCGGCAGGATGACGTTGGCGCGATGCGCGCCCTTGTCGCCATGCGTGCCGATATAGACGACGAAAGCGCCGCCGGTCTTGGCCATGTCGATTTCGTCGGCACCGAGCAGGAACAACACATCGGTCTCGCCAAGCATGCCGGCGACGTTCCTGCCGCCCTCGCCCGGCACGAAGCCGACATCGAGGCCGCCGACGCGTGCCGCCGCGGTGTGCAGTACGGCAAAACCGTTCCAGTCGGCCCTTGCAGCATTGACGGCGACGGCGAGCTTCGCCGCTTGGCCAAGCACGGCCGCGCCGTCCGGACGCGCCAGCGCACCCTGGCCGACGATGATCAGCGGATGCGTCGCCTTCTTCAGCAGCTGGAAGAACTTGCCGTTGCCGTCGGCCAGATCCTTCAGCGATTCTGGCCCGGCGCCGAGCTGCTCGTAATCATAGCGTGTATCGCCGACATCGCCGATGACGCCGACCGGCAGATTGCCGGCCCGCCAGCGCTTGCGGATGCGAGTGTTGAGCAAGGAGGCCTCGAAGCGCGGATTGGCGCCGATGATCAGCACCGCATCGGCCTGTTCGATGCCTTCGATGGTCGGGTTGAAGACATAGCTCGCCCGGCCGAGCGACGGATCGAGTGCGGCGCCGTCCTGGCGGCAGTCGGTGTTCTTCGAGCCGAGCGAAGCCATCAGAAGCTTCAGCGCGTAGATCTCCTCGACGGCTGCGAGATCGCCGGCAATGGCACCGATCTTTTCGGGTGCCGCATTCGACACCGCTTCCTTGATCGCGGCAAAAGCCTCGGCCCAGCTTGCCGGGGCCAGTCTGCCATCCTTGCGCACATAGGGGCGGTCGAGGCGCTGCGTGCGCAAACCGTCCCAGATGAAGCGGGTCTTGTCGGAAATCCACTCCTCGTTCACCGCCTCGTTGGTACGCGGCAGGATGCGCATCACTTCGCGGCCCCGGCTATCGACGCGGATCGCGGAGCCGACGGCGTCCATCACGTCGATGGATTCGGTCTTGGTCAGTTCCCACGGCCGTGCCTGGAAGGCATAGGGTTTGGAGGTCAGCGCACCGACCGGGCAAAGGTCGATGACATTGCCCTGCAGTTCCGAAGTCATCGCGCTTTCGAGATAGGTGGTGATCTCGGCATCCTCGCCGCGGCCGATCAGGCCGAGCTCGGATATGCCGGCAATCTCGGTGGTGAAGCGGACGCAGCGCGTGCAATGGATGCAGCGGTTCATGATCGTCTTGACCAGCGGCCCGATATACTTGTCTTCGACCGCCCGCTTGTTCTCATGGTAGCGTGAGGAATCGACTCCGAACGCCATCGCCTGGTCCTGCAGGTCGCACTCGCCGCCCTGATCGCAGATCGGGCAATCCAGCGGGTGGTTGATCAGCAGGAATTCCATCACGCCTTCGCGTGCCTTCTTGACCATCGGCGTGTTGGTGAAGATTTCCGGCGGCTCGCCATTCGGACCGGGGCGCAGGTCGCGCACGCCCATGGCGCAGGACGCCTGCGGCTTGGGCGGGCCGCCCTTTACTTCGATCAGGCACATGCGGCAATTGCCGGCGATCGACAGCCGCTCGTGGAAGCAGAAGCGCGGCACTTCCGCCCCGGCGTCCTCGGCCGCCTGCAGCAGCGTGTAATGGTCGGGTACAGTGATCTCTTTCCCGTCGACCTTGAGCTTTGCCATTTCGCCTCAAACCCCTGCGGACGTTCCGCAATCTTTCCTTCCGGGCGCAGCCGAGACCGCGCACGATATTGAATTCACTTTTTGGCCGCGGCCAACGCGGCCGCCTGACCGATCCAGCCGTCACGGCCGATGCGGCCCTTCAACGACAGGTAATCTTCGACCCAGGCGATCTCTTGCGGCGTCCACGCGGCGATCTGGGCGTATGTCCAGATGCCAAGGCCGTTCAGCACCTTTTCCAGTTTCGGCCCGATGCCCGATATCGCCTTGAGGTCGGCGGGCTTGGCTGGCCGATCCATCGGCTTGGGCTGCTTGAAATCCTCCGGCATCAGCCCGGCCGACGCATCCGCTGCAACGGTGCCGGCATTCGCCAAGCTCCGCGCCGCGGTGCTCGTCGCAATGTCGGTCACGTCATTGGCGAAGGACTGCGCCTCGGCAATCAGGGTTTTGGTCGCTGCGCGCGCCTTTGTCGAGGAGCTTTTGCCGGTCGCGGAAAAGCGTTCCGTCCGGGCCTCGAAATCCTCGGCGACCGGCTGCCAAAGCCGCTGCGAGGTTTCGGCCGCGCCCGAAAGCACGCCCATCCAGATGCCAAAGGCGTGGTTGGCAAGACCGATGCCGAGTGCCGTCATCGCCGCCGCGCCCGCGACAGGATGCGCCAGGAGATTGACGGCATTGGCCATCTCCTTCGGCATCATCCTGGTCAGATCCTGGTTCATCTTCAACAACGGGTCCATATCGGGCGTAAAATCGTCGGGTGTCGAAAACAGCGACATAGGTGGTCTCCTGGTCGTTTCCGTCTGCCCCGCGCTCGTTTCCTCGTGTCGGACATTCGTCCGCATTTTGAATACTTCTATTCCGCCGCCGCCAGCACCGGTTCGGCACGGTGCGCGTTGCGCGAAAACTCATCGATGCGCCGCTCCACCTCGCCGCGGAAATGCCGCATCAGGCCCTGGATCGGCCACGCCGCCGCGTCGCCCAGTGCGCAGATCGTGTGGCCCTCGACCTGCTTGGTCACGTCGAGCAGCATGTCGATCTCGCGCTTCTGCGCTTCGCCGCGCACCAGCCGCTCCATCACCCGCCACATCCAGCCGGTGCCTTCACGGCAGGGCGTGCACTGGCCGCAGCTTTCGTGCTTGTAGAAGTAGGAAAGCCGCGCGATCGCTTTCACGATATCGGTCGATTTGTCCATGACGATGACAGCCGCCGTGCCGAGGCCCGATTTCAGATCGCGCAGCGCGTCGAAATCCATCGGCGCGTCGATGATTTGCTCGGCCGGAACCAACGGCACCGAGGCGCCGCCCGGAATGACCGCCAGCAGATTGTCCCAGCCGCCGCGGATACCGCCGCAATGCGTCTCGATCAGCTCGCGGAACGGGATCGACATCGCCTCTTCGACGGTGCACGGATTGTTGACGTGACCGGAGATGCAGAACAGTTTGGTGCCGACATTGTTGGGCCGGCCGAAGGACGAGAACCAGGCAGCACCGCGGCGCAGAATGGTCGGCGCGACAGCGATGGACTCGACATTGTTGACCGTCGTCGGGCAGCCATAGAGGCCGACATTGGCCGGAAACGGCGGCTTCAGCCGCGGCTGGCCCTTCTTGCCCTCGAGGCTTTCGAGCAGCGCCGTTTCCTCGCCGCAGATATAGGCGCCGGCGCCATGGTGCATGTAAATGTCGAAATCGTAGCCGGAGGTGTTGTTCTTGCCGATCAGCTTGGCCGCATAGGCCTCGTCTATGGCGCGTTGCAGCGCCTCGCGCTCGCGGATGAACTCGCCGCGCACATAGATGTAGGCGGCGACCGCGCCCATGGCGAAGCCGGCAAGCAGGCAGCCTTCGACCAGCGTGTGCGGGTCGTGGCGCAGTATGTCGCGGTCCTTGCAGGTACCGGGCTCGGATTCGTCGGCATTGACGACGAGATAGCTCGGCCGGCCGTCGCTTTGTTTGGGCATGAACGACCATTTCAGCCCGGTCGGGAAACCGGCACCGCCGCGGCCGCGCAGGCCCGATGCCTTCATCTCGTTGACGATCCACTCGCGCCCCTTGGCAACGATGCCGGGCGTGTTGTCCCAGGCGCCGCGCGCCATGGCACCGGCCAGCGACTTGTCGAAGCGGCCGTAGATGTTGTTGAAGATGCGGTCTCTGTCCTGAAGCATTGCTCGTTCCTCAGACCGGCTTCTTGCCGGTCGGCCGGCTCTTGTTTCCGAGCGACGGTTTGGTCGCCTTGGCGGCAGCCTTCGCCGGTTTAACCTTGGCCTCCGGCGCTTTGAAAGCAGACGCCGGCTCGGCCTTGTTCTTGGGGCCTCTGCGCTGTTTCGAGACGTCCTCGACCTGCGGTTCGGCCTTGTTGGCATTGGCGGCCGAATGCAGAGGCGCTGCGACGCTCGCCGCCCTTTCCGCCGCGGGCGCGACTTTCGTCGCCGACGGCGATTTCAGCGCCGGGTTGGTCTCGACCGCGTCGGTCTTCGGCTTGCTGGCATTCGAGGGCGCAACCGGCGCCGGCGCGGCAGGAGCAGCTGGCGGAACTGATGCTGCGGCGGCAGCCGCCGGCTCTGCATCCTTGGCGGCCTTGGTCGCCGCCCTGGTTTCCCGGTCGCGGGTCGCCTTGAGGATCGCCTTTTCGCTCTTGAGGGTCGTCAGGCCGCTGGCCGGCTCGGAAGTGATGCGGCCGTTTTGCGGTCCTGGCGTCACCGAAGCACCTTTGCCGGCGTCATAAAGGTCGATGATCTCGGCAAGCCGCTCCGGCGTCAAATCCTCATAGGTGTCCTTGAATATCATCACCATCGGTGCGTTGACGCAGGCGCCGAGGCACTCGACCTCCTCCCACGACAGCGTGCCCTTGTCATTGGTGTGAAACTGGTCGTGATGGATCTTCGAGCGGCAGACATCCATCAGCGCTTCCGAGCCGCGCAGCATGCAGGGCGTGGTGCCGCAGACCTGGATATGCGCGCGGGTGCCGACCGGATTGAGCTGGTACTGGGTATAGAAGGTGGCGACTTCCAGCCCACGGATATAGGGCATGTCGAGCATGTCGGAGATCGTTTCGATCGCCGCCTTGGTCACCCAGCCTTCCTGCTCCTGCGCCAGCATGAGCAAGGGGATGATCGCGGATTGCTCGCGTCCCTTCGGATATTTCTTGATCCACTGCTTCGCCGCCGCCGCATTCGCCCGGTTGAAGGCGAAGGAGGCTGGCTGGAGGCTGGCTTCTGCGAGACGGCGGACTGACATTGCGATTTCGCTTCTTCGGTTTCTACTGGCGGGAGCCATAGGCACGATAGCAATCCTCGGATCGCCCCAAAACGCATACGAACTCTTCATTTCCACGCTTCAGGCGGATGTATCCGTCATAGCGGCTATACACCCAAGCTATTGGCTTGCAACGATATTCTTCGGGGATCAATGACGCTACGAGGTTGTCATGAACCGCGCAGTTGGACGATGTCGACGGCCGGCCATGGACAAGAATGCCCTCATCCATTGCTGGGGTCTGGGTGCTCAAGCCACGGACTGTAAGCAGATCGCCTTCTGCAATAAGCTTGAACCCCTCTTTGAGAAGATCGGTTGACGAGGGACCCTCACCGGACCCAGCAAGCGACACTTCAGCGGAAGCCGCAAGGCATGCCGCGGCCAGAAACGCCTTTGACGGTCGAGCCATTCCCATCATCACCGATCGACCTCACCAAACACGATGTCGAGTGAACCTAACACGGCGGTGACGTCGGCCAACATGTGGCCGCGACACAAAAAGTCCATGGCCTGGAGATGCGCGAAGCCGGGCGCGCGCAGCTTGCAGCGATAGGGCTTGTTGGTGCCGTCGGAGACCAGATAGACGCCGAACTCGCCCTTCGGTGCCTCGACGGCGGCATAGACCTCGCCGGCCGGCACGCGGTAGCCTTCGGTGTAGAGCTTGAAGTGATGGATCAGCGCTTCCATCGAGCGCTTCATCGCCGCGCGCTTCGGCGGCACCACCTTGCCGTCGAGGTTGGACACCGGCCCGCTGCCCTCCTTACCGAGCAACAGGTCGACGCATTGGCGCATGATCTTGGCCGACTGGCGCATCTCTTCCATGCGCACCAGATAGCGGTCGAAACAGTCACCGTTCTTGCCGATCGGAATGTCGAAATCCATCTCGGCGTAACATTCATAGGGCTGCGATTTGCGCAGGTCCCAGGGTGCACCCGAGCCGCGCACCATGACGCCCGAAAAACCCCAGGCCCAGGCGTCGGCCAGAGACACCGTCGCGATGTCGACATTGCGCTGCTTGAAGATACGGTTGCCGGTCAAGAGTGAGTCGAGGTCGTCGACCGATTTCAGGAACGGGTCGATCCAGCTGCCGATGTCCTCGACCAGCTTCTGCGGCAGGTCCTGGTGGACGCCGCCGGGGCGGAAATAGGCGGCATGCATGCGCGAGCCGCTGGCACGCTCATAAAACACCATCAGCTTTTCGCGCTCGACGAAGCCCCACAGCGGCGGCGTCAGCGCACCGACATCCATCGCCTGCGTCGTCACATTGAGGATGTGCGACATGATGCGGCCGATTTCCGAATAGAGAACTCGGATCAACTGGCCCCGCTTCGGCACCTCGATGCCGAGCAGCCGCTCGGCGGCGAGCGCAAAGGCGTGCTCCTGGTTCATCGGCGCGCAATAATCGAGCCGGTCGAGATAGGGCACGGCCTGCAGATAAGTCTTGGCCTCGATCAGCTTTTCGGTGCCGCGGTGCAACAGCCCGATATGCGGATCGACGCGATCGACGACTTCGCCGTCAAGCTCCAGCACCAGACGCAAAACGCCGTGCGCCGCTGGATGTTGCGGGCCAAAATTGATGTTGAAGTTGCGAACGGAGGTTTCAGCCATGAGCGTGTTGCTCGCGCGCCACGTGAATGGTGAATGGTGAATGGTGAATAGTCATTGGCCTGAATCGACCTCCAGCGATCGAATGAACGAACGCATCATCTTCCCAACTTCTCGAACCTGACCGACAACAGCCCTGCACTCTTCTCGTCCAACAGTCCCACGCTCATCGAAAGAAGCGTATGGGTTTCCAGTTCCTTCAACGAACCTTGCGCAATACGAAGGAACTGAACGAAGGGCTTGCGCTGACCGCGGCCGAAACCCTCGGCGATATTTGCCGGTATCGACGATGCCGCGCGCCGCATCTGGGATGTCATGCCGAACATTTCCTCTCGCGGGAATGCTTTCGTCGCGAGATAGATGTCCGCAGCCAATACCATCGAATCCTTCCATACGTTCAGATCTCGATAGTCGTTGATTTTCCCGGACGTTCCATCCCGCTTTTCCATTCACTATTCACAATTCACCACTCACTGCTTTGCCTTCTCGTCGCCTGGAAGGACGTAATCCGTCCCCTCCCAAGGGCTGAGAAAATCGAAATTGCGGAATTCCTGTTTGAGCTCGACCGGCTCGTAGATGACGCGCTTGGCTTCGTCGTCGTAACGCACCTCGACGAAGCCGGTCAGCGGAAAGTCCTTGCGCAGCGGATGGCCTTCAAAGCCGTAATCGGTCAGAATCCGCCGCAGATCCGGATGGCCTGAAAACAGCACGCCGTAGAGATCGTAGGTCTCGCGCTCGAACCAGTCGGCGCCGGGATAAATCCCGGTGATCGACGGCACGAGCGTCTCTTCGTCGGCCTGGACCTTGATGCGGACGCGGATATTCTGTCTCGGCGACAGCAAATGATAGACCACGTCGAAGCGCTTTGCCCGCGACGGATAATCGGCGCCGCAAACGTCGATGATCGAGATGAACTGGCATTTCGGATCGTCGCGCAGGAAGGTGACCACCTCGATCAGGTCGCGCGGCTCGACCGAGATGGTGAGTTCGCCATAGGCGAGCACCGCCACGCCGATCCGGCCGATCAGCTTCTCGCCGAGATAGGTCGAGAGGTCGTTCAACGCCTGGGTCATGCCGCTCACCGCTCTATCGTGCCGGTGCGGCGGATCTTCTTCTGCAGCAGAAGGATGCCGTAAAGCAGCGCCTCAGCGCTCGGCGGGCAGCCGGGCACGTAGATGTCGACCGGCACGATGCGGTCGCAGCCGCGCACCACCGAATAGGAATAATGATAATAGCCGCCGCCATTGGCGCAGGAGCCCATCGAGATGACGTAGCGCGGCTCCGGCATCTGATCGTAGACCTTGCGCAGCGCCGGCGCCATCTTGTTGGTCAGCGTGCCGGCAACGATCATGATGTCGGACTGGCGCGGCGACGCGCGCGGCGCGACACCGAACCTCTCCGAGTCATAGCGCGGCATCGACGTATGGATCATCTCGACGGCGCAGCAGGCGAGGCCAAACGTCATGAACATCAGCGAGCCACTGCGCGCCCAGGTGATCAGAGCCTCGGTCGAGGTGACGAGAAAGCCCTTGTCGGCGAGCTCGTTGTTGATCTCCAGGAAGAACGGGTCGTCAGACCCTACCGGCCTGCCGGTGTTGGGGTCGATGAGGCCCTTGGGCTTCGGCGCGACGAGCGTGCCGGAACTGTCGTTCAATCCCATTCCAGCGCTCCTTTTTTCCATTCATAGGCAAAGCCGATGGTCAGCACCGCCAAAAACACCATCATCGACCAGAAACCGAGCATGCCGATCTGACTGAACGACACCGCCCAAGGAAACAGGAAGGCCACCTCCAGATCGAAGATGATGAACAGGATCGACACCAGGTAGAAGCGGATATCGAACTTCATGCGGGCGTCGTCGAACGAGTTGAAGCCGCACTCATAGGCAGAAAGCTTTTCCGGATCGGGGTTGCGGTAGGCCACCAGGAAGGGTGCGGCGAGCAGCGCCAGCCCGACGATCAGCGCCACGCCGATGAACAGGACGATGGGCAGGTACGAACTCAACAATGCGTTCATTCTGCAGCTTTCCGTTGCGGCCAATCCACTCTGATTACAGCACCGGACCCACTTGCGGAAGCGTGACAGTTTAACCACTGAACCGTTTGAAGAGGGCTCTATGCTGCAACGCGGCGAGGGTTAGCGCAGCGCTTTCGGCGAAGCAAGTCAAACCTTGTTCAAATCGCGGTGCTGGACGGCATATCCGGGAAAACTGGTCCGATCCGCTCCTGTTTGATTTCCTTCACTTTTTACTCCACTTTTCTCTCCTGACATGGATGCCGCCAAAACCCTGCTAGCATAGCGCGGAATCGCAGGTCATTTTCTCTGTCCTAAAATCGTCCGGATACCGCCTTCATGAAGGAAAAAATCTCGCTTGCCATGGCCCGTCGCATTGCGCTCGCGGCACAGGGATTCAATGACCCGCGCCCCACCGGCACGCCCGACCGCCGGCATCTGGCCCGCGTGCTTGCCCGTACCGGCCTGCTGCAGATCGATTCCGTCAGCGCCGTGGTGCGCGCCCACTATATGCCTCTTTATTCGCGGCTTGGCCCCTACAAGCTGGCGCTGCTCGACGCCGCCGCTGTCACGCGCAAGCGCATGGTCTTCGAATACTGGGCGCACGAAGCCTCCTTCTTGCCGGTCGAGACCTATCCGCTGATGCGCTGGCGCATGCAGCGGGCCGAGCGCGGCGACGAAATGTACAGCGGGCTGGCCAAATGGGGCCGCGAGCACGCCGCCTATATCGAAGACATCTATCGCGAGGTCGCCGAACGAGGCCCGATCGCGGCGTCGGCTTTCGAAGGGCAGAAGGGTTCGGGCGGCTGGTGGGGCTGGAGCCATGCCAAGCATGCCTTCGAGTGGCTGTTCTGGGCCGGCCGCATCACCACTGCGCATCGCCGCGGCTTCGAGCGGTTCTACGATCTGCCGGAGCGCGTGCTGCCGCCGGCGGTACTCGCGCTACCGGTTCCCTGTCCCGAGGATGCACATCGCGAATTGCTGCGCATCTCGGCCCGCGCCCACGGCATCGCCACGGCAGGAGACCTGCGCGACTATTTCCGGCTGTCGCCCGCCGACATCAAGGGCCGCATCGAGGAACTGGTCGAGGCCGGCGACCTGTTGCCGGTGAGCGTCGAAGGCTGGAACAAAACAGCCTATCTCCACAAGGACGCCCGTTTGCCGCGCAAGATCGAGGCGCGCGCCTTGCTCGCGCCGTTTGATCCTGTCGTCTTCGAGCGGTCGCGCACCGAGCGGTTGTTCGACTTCCACTACCGCATCGAGATCTACACGCCGGCCGAAAAGCGCCGGTATGGCTATTATGTGCTGCCATTCCTGCTCGGCGACAGCATCGTCGGGCGCGTTGACCTTAGGGCCGACCGACCGGCCGGCGTGCTGCGCGTCCATGCCGCCTATGCGGAGCCCGGCGCCTCGCTGCAAACCGCAGCCGAGCTTTTCGAAGAATTGAAGCAGATGCAGGGCTGGCTCGGCCTGGAACGCATCGAGGTGACCGCTGCCGGCGACCTCGGCCGGCCGCTCGCGGATATCGCCGCGTCATAGACGTGCGTTGACACGACTACCCCCACAAGCCTAAATCCGTTCCAGACGGTCCCCTGCCCGCAACGGCAAGGGCCAAGAGGGAATGCGGTGCGAAATCTCGATTTCAAATCCGCGGCTGTCCCCGCAACTGTAAGCGACGAGCCAAGGCCGAAAACCACTGGGATGTTCCCGGGAAGGCGGCACCCAGGCGATGACCCGCGAGCCAGGAGACCTGCCGTCTAGGACATAAGAATCCGATCGCCTGGCGGGTTTTCCGGGCAAGGAGCCTGATTTGGAACGCGACAGCAGTTTTCCGGCTGAGACAGCGGATTTATTGTCCGGCCATGGTGATTCCCCGGCCGGCGTTACCGTCATCGTCTGCTCGTCCTGCCGTGACGAGACCGGTTCGGACGCTCATCCGCGCGCCGGCGAACTGCTCGCAGAGGACACGCGCCGCGCCGCTTCCAGCGAAAACATCAAAATCCGCACCGTCGAATGCCTTGGCAATTGCAAGCGCCGGCTCAGCGCCGCCATGCTGCGCGACGGCTGCTGGAGTTACGTCTTCGGTGATCTGACCACGACCAGCGGCGCCGATCTCGTCACCGGGGCAAAGCTGTTCGCCACCTCGACGGATGGGCTCATTCCATGGCGCGGCCGTCCCGATTGCCTGAAGCGCGGCCTGGTTGCCCGCATCCCTCCCCTTGACCTTCTGAAGGACTTGATATGACCGCTGCCTCCCCTTCGCGCGTTCCCTGCACCGTGGTCACCGGATTTCTCGGCGCCGGCAAGACGACATTGATCCGCCATTTGCTCGAAAACGCCAAAGGCAAGCGGCTGGCCATCATCGTCAACGAGTTCGGCGACATCGGCATCGACGGCGAGATCCTGAAGGGCTGCGCCATCGACACCTGCCCCGAGGAAAACATCGTCGAGCTGGCCAATGGTTGCATCTGCTGCACCGTCGCCGATGATTTCGTCCCGGCGCTGGACCAAATCCTGTCGCTGACGCCGAGGGTCGACCACATCCTGATCGAGACATCCGGCCTCGCTTTGCCCAAGCCGCTGGTCCAGGCCTTCCAGTGGCCGTCGGTGAAAAGCCGCGTGACGGTGGACGGCGTCATTGCCGTGGTCGACGGACCGGCGCTGGCTGATGGCCGCGTAGCCAACGACATGGACGCCCTGCAGGCCCAGCGCGCGCAGGACGAGACGCTCGACCATGACGATCCGGTCGAGGAAGTGTTCGAAGACCAGCTCGCCTGCGCCGACCTGATCATCCTGTCGAAGAGCGACCTGATGGACGCAGCCGGCTCGGCCCGTGCCAATGCCGTCATCGGCAAGCACGTTGCGCGGGCGGTGAAGATCGTACCGACTTCGCAAGGCAAGGTCGACCCGTCGGTGCTGCTCGGCCTCGGCCTCGCCGTCGAGGACGACATTGAGAACCGCAAGACCCACCACGACGACGAGCTCGACCACGAACATGACGATTTTGACTCGTTCGTCATCGACATCGCGTCCGTGTCCAACCCGGACGAGCTCGCACAACGGGTCGCCACGGCGGCGGAGGAAGAAAACGTGTTGCGCGTCAAGGGTTTCGTCGAAGTCGGCGGCAAGCCGATGCGGCTCCTGCTGCAGGCCGTCGGTCCGCGCGTCAACCACTATTACGACCGCGCCTGGACCGCTGAAGACGACCGCCGCTCGCGCCTGGTCGTCATCGGCCTGAAAGGGCTGAACCGCCCGGCCATCGAGCGTATCCTCGCCGGCTGACCCCAGGTACGAGCCGCGATGCACATCCTCACCACCACATCCGCCTCGCTCGACGATCTCGCCGAGCCTGTCGATCTCAGGCAAACGCCTGCGGATGTCGTGGCGCTGTCCTTCACCGACAGCGACCTGGCCGGGCTGGCGGCGGCGTGGAAGGCAGATGCGCACCGCCTGCCGTCGATGCGGCTCGCCGCCTTGCGCGACCTGCGCCATCCGATGTCCGTCGACCTGTGGATCGACAGCGTCGCCCGCCACGCCAAGGTCATTCTGGTCCGCATCCTCGGCGGCTATGACTGGTGGCGCTATGGCTGCGACCAGCTCGCCGTTATCGCGCGAAATCGCGGTATCAAGCTGGCGCTCCTACCGGGCGAGAGCCACGACGAGGATTTGCGACTGATCGAAGGCTCGACGCTGCCGCGGGAGGAGTTGGACGCCCTGCTTGGCTATTTCCGCGAGGGCGGGCCGGCAAATATGACGGCGCTGGTGCAGAGGCTGGCAAGTCTCGCTGGATCGGGTGCGGCGGTAGCCGAACCTGTTAGCGTGCCAAAGGCGGGATTTTACGAGCCGGGACTGGGGGTCGTAGAACGCGACGTCCCCCTCCCCCTCGAGGGGAGGGTCCGGCCGCAGGCCGGGGGTGGGGTCCTCTCCGAAGCGCGCCTACACAAAACGTCGCGCACTGCCGTGACGACCCCACCCGGCCCTGCGGGCCACCCTCCCCTCAAGGGGGAGGGAGACGCCGCGCCCATCATCCCCATCCTCTTCTACCGTTCGATGCTGCTGGCCGCAGATGTCGCGCCGATCGACGCGCTTTTTGCAGCGCTCAGGCAACGTGGTATGGCGCCGGTGCCAATCTTCGTCTCCAGCCTCAAGGACCCGGCATCGCTCGCCTTTGTCGAGACCGCGCTCTCAGCCCTGAAGCCAGCTGCCATCATCACCGCCACGGCCTTCGCCTCCGGCGCGGAACCCGGCATCGAAACCCTGTTCGACCGTGCCGGGGTGCCGGTCTTCCAGGTCATCGTCGCCACGACACGCCGTGACATCTGGCAAAACAATCAGCGCGGCCTGGCGCCTGCCGACCTCGCTATGCATGTCGTCCTGCCCGAGCTCGACGGCTGCATTCTCGCCGGTGCCATCTCCTTCAAGGGCGAAAGCGAGACCGATCCCGCATTGGCCTTCCGCGCCTTCGCCAACCGGCCGGAGCCGGATCGCGTCGCGCAAGTGGCGAACCGTGTCGAGGCCTTCGTGCGCCTGCAGCGGACGCCGCGTGCGGAGCGCAAGCTCGCCATCCTGATCCCCGACTATCCGAGCGCCCCCGGTCGCACCGGCTACGCGGTTGGTCTCGACGTGCCGTCCAGCGTGCTGGCAATGCTGCACGACCTGAGCGAACACGGCTACGCCGTTGAAAGGATTCCGCAAACGCCGCGCGAGTTGCTGGAGGTGCTGGAGCGTGGAGGTGAAGGGTTGGGGTTTGAGGACTATCTCGGGTACTCGGCGGAATTGCCTGCTGAAGCGATAGCTGCCGTGACGGCCGCATGGGGGAATGCGGCAGATGACACAAGTTTGTGCGAGGCACCCCCCTCTGTCCTGCCGGACATCTCCCCCTCAAGGGGGGAGATTGCGCTGTCATCTCTGTTTTCGCCAATCTCCAACGTCGCAGGGGTGGACAGAGCGCCGAAGCTGCCAATCTCCCCCCTTGAGGGGGAGATGTCCGGCAGGACAGAGGGGGGTGTTCAAGCGTCTGCCGCCGCAAAATTCGCCTTCCGCGCAGCCACCTTCGGCAACGTCACCGTGGCACTCGCACCTGACCGCGGGCGCTCAGCCGACCGCCGCGCCGACTATCACGACCCGACGCTGCCGCCGCGCCATGCGCTGGTCGCCTTTGGCCTCTGGCTGCGCAAGTCGCTCGGCATCCATGCAATTGTCCATGTCGGCGCCCACGGCACGCTGGAGTGGCTGCCCGGCAAGACCGTGGCGCTCAGCGAAAACTGCTTTCCCGAGATAGTCACCGGTCCCCTGCCCGTCATCTATCCCTTCATCGTCTCCAACCCGGGAGAGGCAGCGCAGGCCAAGCGGCGCATTGCCGCCGTCACGCTCGGCCATCTGCCGCCGCCGCTGACCGGCGCCGGGCTGGACGAAAACCAGCACAGGCTTGAACGACTGGTTGACGAATATGCTCAGGCCGACGGGCTCGACCGCCGCCGCCGCGACCGCCTGGCGAAGCTGATCGTCGAGACGGCGGAAAAGACCGGCCTCGCCTCAGAGGCAGGCGTCGCCAGGACCGACGCAGCCGACGAGGCTTTGCGCCGCATCGACGCCTGGCTCTGCGATCTCAAGGATTTCGCCATCAAGGACGGCCTGCACATTTACGGCCGCTCGCCGGAAGGCGAGGCTGATCCGGTACGGCGGCAAAGTGCGGCAGCTGAAAAAACCGCGCTGCTTGCCGCCCTCGACGGCCGCCACGTCGCTGCCGGTCCGGCCGGTGCGCCGGCACGGGGTCGGCGCGATGTGCTGCCGACCGGCCGCAATCTGTTCACCGCCGACCCGCGCACCATGCCGACGCCGACCGCCTATGATCTGGGCAAGGTGGCAGCGGAAGAAGTGGTCCGCAGCTACATGCAATCGCATGGCGACTGGCCGCGCTCGCTGGTCATCGACCTGTGGGGCTCGGCCTCGCTGCGCACCGGCGGTGAGGAGATCGCGCAAGGCCTGGCGCTGATGGGCTGCCGGCCGCAATGGGATTCCGCCACCGGCCGCATCACCGGCATAGATGTGCTGCCGCCGGCAACACTCGGCCGTCCGCGCATCGATGTCACCTGGCGCATATCGGGCCTGTTCCGCGACATGTTCCCGACCCAGATCGCGCTGATCGACGCCGCGGCCAACGCGGTGGCGACCCGCGACGAGGACGCTTCGGAAAACCCGCTCGCCGCTAGGACCCGCATCGACGGCAAGATCAGCCCGCGCATTTTCGGCACCTCGCCGGGCACTTACGGCGCGGGCGTCGAGGACTTGTTGTCGAGCGGCGACTGGGCCGCGCGCGAAGAGATCGGCCGCACCTATCTCGCCGCCACCTCGCACGCCTATGGCGGCTCCGAGGGCAAAGGCATTTCGGCGCCCGGCGCGTTCGAGGATCGCCTCGCCGAGGCCGACCTTCTGGTTCATACCGGCGACGACCCCGGCCGCGACATCCTCGAAGGCTCGGCCGACGTCGCCTTCATCGGCGGCTTTTCGGCAGCGGTTGCCGCGCTCGGCAAAAACGCCGACGTGATCGTCCTCGACACCACGGACCCGCAAAGACCGAAGCCGCGCTCGATCAGTGAGGCCGTGTCGCGCGTCGTGCGGGCACGCGCCGTCAATCCGCGCTTCATCGCCGGCCAGATGCGTCATGGCCCGCGCGGCGCCTCGGAATTCGCCGAGACGGTCGACCGGCTTGTCGGCTTTGCTGAGACTACCCATGCCATATCGGGCACGCTGATCGAGGCGGTGCACGACGCCTATCTTGGCGACCCCGTGGTCCGCGCCTTCATCCTGCGCGAGAACCCGGCGGCGGCGAAGGTGATTGCCGAGCGTTTGCTGTCGGCACGGCGGCGCGGGCTCTGGCATCCGCTGCGCAATTCGATCGATGACGATCTCGCCGCACTGATTGCCGAAGCGCAAGCTCTGGGAGTGGCGGCATGAACGCTTTCTCGCGCCGTGGCGCCTGCCCCGCTTTGTCGGCGCCGATGCAGACCGGCGACGGGCTGCTGGTGCGGCTCAATCCGGTCGCTGGAGGACTGTTGCCGAAATCGTTGATCGGACTCTGCGAATCCGCCTTGCGCCATGGCAACGGCATCATGGAAGTGACCGCCCGCGGCAGCCTGCAGATCCGCGGCCTGACGCCGGCAAGCGCGCGGCTGCTGGCGATGGAGGTCGATGCGCTCGGCATCGCGGTGCGCACCGGCGTGCCGGTCGAGACCGGCCCGCTGGCTGGGCTCGACCAGGAGGAGATAGCCGACCCGCGCCCGATGGCGGAGCGGATTCGGGCGGCAATTGAGGACGCCGGTGTTACGCAACGCCTTGGCCCGAAGGTTTCGGTGATCGTCGACGGCGGCGGGCAGCTGACAATGGATGCGGTTACGGCCGATGTCAGGCTGGTCGGGGTGCGGGCCGCCGACGGAATTAAGTGGCGGGTATCGCTCGCCGGAGATGCGCAGGGTGCCACGCCGCTGGCGATGTCCGAGGAAGATGCGGCTTGTGACATCGCCGTCGCCATTCTCAGGATGGTTGCCGAAAAGGGCCGCGATGCCCATGCGCGGGATTTGACGGCGAGGCAGCTGAGATCTCTCGCAAGTTGGCGATCCGTCGCGCCCCCCTCTGTCCTGCCGGACATCTCCCCCACAAGGGGGGAGATTGCGCCCTCATCTCGGCTTTCGCCTATCACCCGAGGTCCTGAGCCGCCGCTGAAGCTGCCGATCTCCCCCCAAGTGGGGGAGATGTCCGGCAGGACAGAGGGGGGCGCGACGGAACGCCAGCCCATCGGAGTTCTTAACCTAGCCACCACCGCAATCGCCCTTGGTATTGGCCTGCCGTTCGGCAGCATACCAGCGCCAAAACTTATCGATCTCACCCAATACGCCCTCACCCTCGGCACCACCGAAATCCGTCTGGCGCCGGGTCGCACGCTGCTTTTGCTTGGCCTCTCCCCAGCCGCATGTCTTTCACTCCAGAAAACCGCCGCAACCCTCGGCTTCGTCACCGACGCAGCCGACGCGCGCACCAGGATCGCCGCCTGCCCGGGTGCTCCCGCCTGTGCCTCGGGCCGCATCGCGACACGCGACATCGCCGAGACCATCGCCGTGGAAAACCTCGATATCCTCGATTCCTCGCTGACGCTGCACATCTCCGGCTGCGCCAAGGGTTGCGCCCATCCCGGTCCGGCGGCGCTGACCCTGGTCGGTGGCGAAAACGGAGCCGGACTTGTCGTGGACGGGACGGCAAAGGCATTGCCCGCCGGATACAGGCCGGGCTACGACGCCGCGCACGGCATCGGCCGCGTTGCAGCGGTGATCCGCAGCGCACGACATCCCGGCGAAACCGCTGCCGCCTGCCTGGCGAGGCTCGGCGCGGCCGGCATCACCGAAATCTATCGACAGGAATGAGCATGCCCGCCCTGAACGCCTACGACTACATCCATGATGGCACGGAGATCTACGAGCGCTCCTTCGCCATTATCCGCGCCGAGGCCGACCTGTCGCGCTTTTCCGAAGCCGAGGCCGAAATCGCTATCCGCATGATCCACGCCTGCGGCCAGGTCGAGGCTGTGCGACACTTCGTTTTCTCGAGCGATTTCGTCGCCGCCGCGCGCACGGCGTTGGGGGCCGGCGCGCCGATCTTCTGCGACGCGCAGATGGTCTCGCATGGCGTCACGCGCGCCCGGCTTCCGGCCGGCAACGAGGTGATCTGTACGCTGCGCGATCCGCGGACAGCCGACATCGCGAAAAAGATCGGCAACACCCGCTCGGCCGCGGCGATCGACCTGTGGGGCGAGCGCATGGCCGGTTCGGTCGTCGCCATCGGCAATGCGCCGACCGCCCTGTTTTATCTGCTGGAAAAGCTGCGCGACGGTGCGCCGAAGCCGGCGGCGATCATCGGTATGCCGGTCGGGTTTGTCGGCGCCGCTGAGTCGAAGGATGCGCTGGCCGAAAATTCCTATGGCGTGCCTTACGCCATCGTGCGCGGCCGGCTGGGCGGCAGCGCCATGACCGCCGCCGCCCTCAATGCATTGGCGAGGCCGGGCCTATGAATGCGATTGCAAAAGGCAGGCTTGTCGGCGTCGGCACCGGTCCTGGCGACCCGGAACTTTTGACGCTGAAGGCAGTGCGTGCTCTGGCCGAGGCCGATGTCGTTGCGCATTTCGCCAAGCGCGGCAACAACAGCAATGCGCGCGCCATTGTCGGCGCACATTTTCGCCCTGATCTGATCGAACTGCCGCTGCTCTACCCGGTGACGACCGAGATCGACAAGGACCACAGTGATTACCGGTCGCAGATAACGGATTTCTACGAGCAGTCGGCCGAAAAGGTCGCCGAGCACCTCAGCGCCGGCAGGATGGTCGCGGTGCTTTCGGAAGGCGATCCGCTTTTCTACGGCTCCTACATGCATCTTCATGTCCGGCTGGCGCACCGTTTTCCGACCGAAGTCATTCCTGGCGTCACCGCCATGTCCGGCTGCTGGTCGGCGACCGGCCTGTCTATCGTCCAGGGCGACGACGTGCTGACGGTGCTGCCGGGCACCATGAGCGAATTCGAGCTGACGCGTCGCCTCGCCGATACCGACGCTGCGGTGATCATGAAGGTCGGCCGCAACCTGCCCAAGATCAGGCGCGCGCTGGAGGCAACCGACAAGCTGGCGCGGGCCATCTATGTCGAGCGCGGCACCATGCCGGGCGGTGTCTCGATGCGGCTTGCCGACAAAAAGGATGGCCAGGCGCCTTATTTCGCCATCGTGCTGGTGGCCGGCTGGTCGGGCCGGCCAAACGCATTGAGAGCCGAAGCATGAGCGGCCGCCTCACCGTCATCGGCCTCGGGCCCGGCGACGCCGACCAGGTGACGCCGGAGGCAAGCCGCGCCGTTGCCGAGGCAAAATTCTTCTATGGCTACAAGCCTTATCTTGACCGGCTCGATCTGCGCCCCGACCAGATTCGCGTCGCTTCCGACAATCGCGAGGAACTCGCGCGCGCCAAGGACGCGCTGCTGAAGGCTGCGGAAGGCCACGATGTCGCCGTCGTGTCGGGCGGCGATCCCGGCGTCTTCGCCATGGCCGCGGCCGTCTGCGAGGCGATAGAGGCGGGCCCACCCGAATGGCGCGCGGTCGACATCGCCATCGTGCCCGGTATCACCGCCATGCTCGCCGTCGCCGCCCGCATCGGCGCGCCGCTCGGCCACGATTTCTGCGCCATATCGCTGTCCGACAATCTGAAGCCGTGGGACCTGATCGAGCTACGCCTGCTGGCGGCAGCGGGCGCCGGCTTCGTCATCGCGCTCTACAACCCGATCAGTAAGGCGCGCCCATGGCAGCTAGGCCGCGCCTTCGAATGCCTTGCTGCGATCCTGCCCGGCACCACGCCGGTGATCTTCGGCCGTGCCGCCGGCCGTCCCGACGAGCGCATCGAGGTTTTTCTGCTGGCGGACGCCGATGCCGCGAAGGCCGACATGGCGACCTGCATCATCATCGGCTCGCCGGAAACCAGGATCATCAAGCGGGGTGACAAGGCCGCGCTGGTCTACACGCCGCGTTCGGCAGCTGGCCCAAGAACATGACCGACCAGAAAATGATCGACCATCGCGGCAAGAGATTCGACGGTCTCAGCCGACGTGACGTCCGGCAGCGCCGGCCTGCGGATCATCACCACCTCGATTCCCAGCGCTCGCGCGGCCGCGATCTTGCCGTAGGTTGCCTCGCCGCCGCTGTTTTTGGAAACAACGACTTCGATGTGGTGTTGCAGAAGCAGGGCATGTTCGTCGACTTCCCGAAACGGCCCGCGCGCCAAGAGATAGGTCGCGTCGGGCACAGCGAGCCTGGGCTCGACCGGGTCGACACTGCGGATGAGATAATGATGCTGGGGAGCGGCCTTGAAGGCAGCGACCTCCTGTCGCCCGAGCGCCAGGAATACGCGGCGCGGCACCGATCCCAAAGCCGTCACCGCGCTGGCAACGGTGTCGACCAACATCCAGCGATCACCTTCGACCGCCTCCCATCCGGGACGCCTGAGCGTAACGATAGGCACGCCGGTCATGCGCGCTGCTTCCGCCGCATTGGCGGAGATTCGCGCCGCATAGGGATGCGTGGCGTCGATCAGCAGGTCGATCTTGTTCTGGCGGAGATACGCCGCCAGCCCGCCGGCACCGCCGAAGCCGCCGACCCGCACCGGCACCCCCTGCGCGGCCGGGTTTTCGGTGCGGCCGGCCAGCGACAGTATGACCGAAATATCCGGGCGCGCGGCCAGCTTTCCGGCCATTTGCCGGGCTTCGGTGGTTCCGCCGAGGATCAGAATGCGGTGGGTCATCATGCCTGCTGAAGCTCCGCGCGGCGCCAAGCTCACCTCAAAGTGGCTCACGATCATCGGCATCGGCGAGGACGGTGTAGCGGGTCTCGGCGACGAGGCCAAGCGGTTGATCGCGGAGGCCGAATTCGTCTTCGGCGGCAAGCGCCACCTTGCCCTCGTCGCGTCGCTCGCCAAAGGTGAAGCGCGCGCCTGGCCGACACCTTTCGATGCCGAGCTGCGCGACGTGCTGGCGCTCTCCGGCAGACGCGTCTGCGTGCTGGCCTCCGGCGATCCCTTCTACCACGGTGTCGGCGTCACCCTCGCCCGCAAGGTCGCGGCGGAGGATATGCGGGTGATCCCCGCGCCCTCGGCCTTCTCGCTGGCCGCCGCCCGCCTTGGCTGGCCGCTGCAGGATATCGAGACCGCCTCGCTGCATGGTCGCTCGCTCGACCTGATCCGGCCGTTGCTGCATCCTTGCACCCGCATTCTCGCGCTGACCTCGGACAGCGATGCACCGGGAGCGATTGCCGGTCTGCTGACAGAGCTCGGCTTCGGCGCCTCGCAGCTGACCGTTCTGGAGGCGCTCGGCGGTCCGAACGAAAGGCTGCGCTCGGCGAGCGCCGGCACTTTCGACCTCGAAAAGATCAACCCGCTCAACGTGCTCGCGATCGAAGTTGAATCGACTTCGCAAGCACGCATCCTGCCGCTGACAGCGGGACTTGCCGATCATTTGTTCGAGCATGACGGCCAGATCACCAAGCGCGAAGTGCGCGCCGTCACCCTGTCCGCTCTCGCGCCAAGACGCGGCGAACTGCTGTGGGACATCGGCGCCGGATCGGGCTCCATCGGCATCGAATGGATGCTGGCCCATCCATCCATGCGTGCGATCGCCGTTGAGGCCGATCCGGCCCGCGCCGCGCGCATCCGACGCAACGCCGCGGCTTGCGGCGTTCCCGGTCTTGCCGTCGTTGAAGGTTCGGCACCGCAAGCGCTTGCCGGGCTGGAGACGCCCGCGGCGATCTTCATCGGCGGCGGCGGCAGCGATGCCGGCGTGCTGGAAGGAGCCATCGATGCCTTGCCTGCCGGAGGCCGCCTCGTCGCCAATGCGGTGACCCTGGAAATGGAGGCGCTGCTGCTTTCTCGTCACGCCGCGCTCGGCGGCGAACTCACCCGCATCGCTGTATCCCGTGCTTCGCCGGTCGGTTCGATGCAGGCGTGGCGGCCGGCTATGCCGGTTACCCAATGGAGCTGGGTGAAGCCATGATGGTCGCGGGCATCGGCAGCCGCAAAGGCGTCAGCGCAACGGACGTGCTTGCCGCGGTAGAAACCGCGCTGGAGGCGCACGGGCTTGCCCTGTCGGCGCTTTCGGCCCTCGCGACCGCGTCTCTCAAGCAGGATGAAGCGGCAATCTTCGCCGCCGGACGCGAACTCCGCCTTCCGGTGATCGTCGTCGAGCAGGATGAACTCAAAGCCGCATCTACGACCAGCCGTTCCGACCTATCGCAGGAGCATGCCGGCACGCCGTCGGTTTCCGAAGCCTCGGCGCTTGCCGCCGCCGGCAAAGGCGCAAAACTGCTCGGGCCGCGCACCGTGCTCGGTGCTGTCACTTGCGCCATCGCCATCAGCGGAGATGCGGCATGACCGTTCACTTCATCGGTGCCGGCCCGGGTGCTGCCGACCTCATCACCTTGCGCGGCAGCCGCCTGCTCGGCAGTTGTTCCGTCTGCCTCTATGCCGGATCGATCGTCGCGCCGGAGCTGTTGCAGCACTGCGCGCCCGGAACGCGGTTGATCGACACCGCGCCGATGTCGCTCGACGAGATCGAGGCCGAATATCTGGCCGCCCACGCGGCCGGCCATGATGTCGCCCGCCTGCATTCCGGCGATCTTTCGGTGTGGAGCGCCGTTGCCGAGCAGATCCGCCGGCTGGAAAAGCACGGCATTCCTTACACGCTGACGCCGGGCGTGCCGTCCTTCGCCGCTGCGGCGGCAGCGCTGCGCCGCGAGCTGACCATTCCAGAAGTCGCGCAAAGCCTGGTGCTGACCCGCATCTCCGGCCGCGCCTCGAAAATGCCTCCCGGCGAAACGCTGGCCGGCTTCGGCCGCACCGGCGCCACGCTGGCCATCCACCTTGCCATCCACGCTATCGACCGGATCGTCGCCGAACTGACGCCGTTCTATGGCGCCGATTGCCCGGTGGCGGTCGTCTTCCGTGCTTCCTGGCCGGACGAGCGCGTGCTGACCGGCACGCTGGCCACTATCGAGGCGCAACTGGCCGCCGATCCGATGGAACGCACGGCAATCATCTTCGTCGGCCGCTCGCTGGCGGCGGAGGGCTTTGGCGAAAGTTCACTGTACGACGCGCACTACCAGCGACGCTTTCGCGGACGGGACGGATTGTGAGCGGCAGCAACAGAAACACCATCGTCGAGCAGGCGCTCACCCGGCTCAACTTCAAGCCGCGCCAGCTTGAGCCCGGCCACGTCTGGCTGGCCGGCGCCGGCCCCGGCGATCCCGGCTGCCTGACGCTGGAAGTGCTGGCCGCCCTCGGACAGTGCGACGCGCTGGTTTATGACGCGCTGGTCTCGCCAGAAGTCGTCGCTGTCGCCGAGGGCGCGGAACTGTTCTATGCCGGCAAGCGCGGCGGCAAGCCGTCGATGAAGCAGGACGACATCACCGCTCTGCTGGTCCGGCTGGCGCGCGAGGGCCGGCGCGTCGTCAGGCTGAAGGGCGGCGACCCCTATATTTTCGGGCGTGGCGGCGAAGAGGCGCTGGCGCTGGCCGGGGAAACTATCCCGTTCCGCATCCTGCCTGGCCTGACGTCCGGCCTCAGCGCGCTGGCCGCGACCGGCATTCCCGGCACCATGCGCGGCATCAACAAGGCGCTGATCCTGGCGACCGGCCATGCCGCCGGCACCGATGATGATCTCGACTGGGCGGCAATCGCCCGCACCGGCCAGCCGGTGGTCGTCTATATGGGTATGGCCAACCTGCCGCTGATCGCCGCTTCGTTGCTAGAGGGCGGCCTGCCGTCTTCGACGCCCGCCGCGGTCATCGTTGCCGCGACGACGCCGCAGGAGCGTATCGTCGTCGCCACGCTCGCCACGATTGCCGAGGAAACGGCCGCAGCCGGCTTGACCTCGCCGGCGCTGATCGTCGTCGGCGGCATCGTCGGGATGCGCGCGGCACTAGCGGGTGAGCCATGACCCGCGCCATCATCATCGGCGCGCCGCGCTCGGGCTCGGGCAAGACCAGCGTCACCATCGGCATTTTGCGCGCACTTGCCCGGCGCGGCCTGAAAGTGCGCGGCGCCAAATCCGGCCCGGACTATATCGATCCTGGCTTCCACACCGCAGCCACTGGCCTGTCCGGTGTCAATCTCGACAGCTGGGCAATGCCGCCCGCCCTGCTCAACGCACTGGCCGGCGAAGCGACCGAAGATGCCGATTTTATCTTCCTCGAAAGCGCCATGGGCCTGTTCGACGGGATCCCTGCTGCTCCAGGCCGTTCCGGCTCGGCTGCCGATCTTGCCCGGCTTTACGGCCTGCCGGTGCTGCTTGTGCTCGATGTCTCCGGTCAGTCGACCACGGCAGCGGCCGTCACCAAGGGTTTTGCTACCTACGATCCGGATGTGCGCATGGCCGGGGTCGTACTCAACCGGCTGGGCAGCGAGCGCCACCGCCGGCTATGCGGCGATGCCATCGAAGCACTCGGTCTGCCTGTCGTCGGCGCTATCCTGCGCGATCCCTCGCTCAACCTGCCCGAGCGCCATCTCGGCCTCGTCCAGGCCGGCGAATATGAGAATCTGATGGCGCATCTCGACCGGCTGGCCGACATGGTCGAGCGCTCGCTCGACCTCGACTCCATTATGGCGCTGGCGGCGCCATTCACGCCCGCGCCGGGCAATTTCGACGACGCGCTGCCGCCGCCCGGCCAGCGCATCGCATTGGCCGAGGACGCCGCCTTCACCTTCCTCTATCCGCACGTTGCCGCGCATTGGCGCAAGGCCGGCGCCGAGATCGTTCCGTTCTCGCCGCTCGCCGATGAAGCGCCTGGCGACAATTGCGATGTCTGCTGGCTGCCCGGCGGCTATCCCGAACTTCATGCCGGCCGCCTCGCGGCCGCGGCGAATTTCAGGGCCGGCATGGCGCGGTTCGCCGCCACGCGGTCGGTGCACGGCGAGTGCGGCGGCTTCATGGTGTTGGGCGAAGCGCTCGAGGACGCGTCGGGCGAGACGCATCGGATGCTTGGCCTCCTCGGCCATTCGACCAGCTTCGCCAAGCGCAAGATGAATCTCGGCTACCGCGAGGCGCGGCTGCGGTCCGGCTGTCCGCTCGGCGGCCAAGGCACGCTGATCCGCGGCCATGAATTCCACTACGCGCAGATGATTGCGACCGGCAATGACGAGCCGTTGGCCGACCTCGCCGACGGTCAAGGAAATCCGCTCGGCGCCTCGGGCTACCGGCGCGGCAATGTCAGCGGCACGTTCTTCCATGCCATTGCGAGGGGCGGATGAAGGCCTCGCAACAGCAAATTCTCGACGACATCGCGCTTTGCCTCGTCTTCTTTACCCGGCTGCCGCTGCCGCGAGCCGACTTCCGTGGCCGCAGCCTTGCCGCTGCGATCTGGGCTGCACCCGTTGCCGGTCTCGCCGTCGCTCTGGCCGGTGCGCTGGTCTACGCCGGCGGCACGAGGCTCGGCCTCGCCGCTGGCCCTGCTGCAGCGTTGGCCCTTGCCGCGATCTTGCTCGCTACCGGCTGCCTGCATGAAGACGGGCTTTCGGATGTCGCCGACGGCTTTGGCGGCGGCAAGACGCGCGACAGGAAACTCGAGATCATGCGCGACAGCCGCATCGGTGCCTACGGCGCCTGCGCGCTCGGCATCTCGCTGCTGATCCGCTGGAGCGTACTCTCTGGATTCGTCGGCCCGACTCATGTCTTCTGGGCCCTCATTGCCGCGCATGCCGCGTCGCGCGGCCTGCCCGGCGCCTTCATGCACCTGCTGCCACCGGCCCGCAGCGATGGCCTCTCGGTTGATGCAGGCGCAGTCACGGCCGAAACCGCCGGTATCGGTACCGTACTCGGTGCGATCGCGCTGCTGGCGCTTGGGTTCAGTGCTGCCATGTTCGCGCTCATCCTGCTTGCGTTCTTGTTTGCCGCGTTTCGAGCGCTTTGCCTCAACCAGATCGGCGGCCAGACCGGCGACACCGTCGGCGCCCTGCAGCAGCTCGGCGAGATCGCAATCCTGCTCGTCGCTTCCGTTTCCCTGTCTTGACTCTGTTTCGGAGATTTTGCCCCCATGCCTTTCAAATCGCTCGATGAACTGCGCGCCGCCTGCCTCGACCTGCACAGCGGCAGCGACGCCGCGGCCAACGCCGTCGCCCACCGCCAGGACACGCTGACCAAGCCGCAAGGCAGCCTCGGCCGGCTGGAGACAATTGCCGCCTGGCTGGCGCGCTGGCAGGGCCGCGACATGCCAAAACTCGACCGCGTCAAGGTCTTCGTCTTCGCCGGCAACCACGGCGTCACCGCGCAAGGGGTGTCGGCTTTCCCTTCGGAAGTCACCGTGCAGATGGTGGCGAATTTCGCCGGCGGCGGCGCCGCCATCAACCAGCTTGCCCGCGTGGCCGGCGCCGAACTCGACGTCATCCCGCTCGACCTCGACCGCCCGACCGGCGACTTCACGCAAGAGCCCGCAATGGACGACGAGGCCTTCCTTGCCGCCGTCTCGGCCGGCTACGACACGGTCAGCAGGGAACTCGACCTCGTCTGCTTCGGCGAAATGGGCATCGGCAACACCACGCCGGCCGCGGCCATCTCGACCGCGCTGTTCGGCGGCGGCGCGGAAAGATGGACCGGACGCGGCACCGGCGTCGACGACGCCGGCCTCGTGCGCAAGATCGTCGCGATCGAGGCCGGCCTCAAGCGCCACGCCGAGGCGCTAGCCGATCCGCTGAAGGTAGCGGCAGCCCTCGGCGGCCGCGAGCTCGCGGCGATCCTTGGTGCGACGCTGGCAGCGCGTCATCTCGGCGTGCCGGTATTGCTCGACGGCTTCGTCGGCACCGCTGCCGCGGCACCATTGGCGAGATTGCATCCTGCCGGCCTCGCGCACACACTGGCAGCCCATGTCTCGGCCGAATCCGGCCACCGTCGTCTGTTGGAGGCGCTCGGCCTGCCGCCGCTGCTCGACCTCGGCATGCGGCTCGGCGAAGGCTCCGGCGCCTGCCTCGCAGTCAACATTGTTCGTTCAGCGCTCGAATGCCACGCCCGCATGGCAAGTTTTGCAGAGGCAGGGATCTCGGAGAAGTAAGGACCAGACGGCTGCGATGAATGAACCGCCATATCCTTTTCGTGACCCGAAGCAGGGCATTCGCGAAATCTATGCCCGAATTGTCCGCGATTTCGATCGGAAGGCTGGGGCCTTTGCCGGGCTCACATACAGTTCACCATGGATGTTGGCCACAGAGGATTGGGCTGAACGATCAGGTCATTCGGTCGAGGACCTATGCGAGATGATTTCTCAAAAGCGGATTTCCTACTTTTCCAAGGAACCCGCGGATCCAGAAACCGTCCGGATTTTTGAGGATTTTCGCAACGCGGCTGAGGAGTGGAGAGAAGAGACCGGCTACGCTGATCTGCCCACGCGCCTCACCCCCGAGATGAGAAGATTTACGAATTACAAGGAGTTAAAAGCACACACGTGGAGACTGTGGAGTTCCATGGGGCTGGATCGACCGTCACACGATTATTTTCTTCGTGACCTCAGCTTTAGGGGCATGATGGAAGATGCTTTTGGCCACGAGGTTCTAGTCGGGATGAAACTAAAGCTTGGATATGGTGGGCCTATCCGGCTGGATTTTCACTTTCCTTACTACGCAGACGATGAACCTACATCCTTTGGACTGGGCGGTCTCTCGGGCGAGGCGCTATTCAATGCACTTCGACTGCCCAGGCATCCTGAACTCGAATGGATCGCAGGCAAGAGCAAAACAAACTTCGATGCCGTCGACGGCGTGATAGCCATAACGCGAGCAATCCTGACCTATCTGAGGCCCACCATCCAATAGTCGGGCGAGTCGACTAGTCGCTGGCCGACATGTGCGACGGGCAAAACGCTGTCTCGCGCCGCGGCTCGTTCTAAGGTCTTTCCACCAAATCCTGGAGATTTTTGGTGGGTGCGCACAGGATTGAACTGTGGACCCGCTGATTAAGAGTCAGCTGCTCTACCAACTGAGCTACGCACCCACTCGGCCGGCAAAACCGGCGTTGGCGGGCATATAGCCGCCGACATCCGCCATGTCCAGCCCCGTGGGATTCATTTCCCGACAAATCGCCGAAGTGCCGAGGTCGTCAAACAAAAAGCCTGCCTTCAGCCACCTTCACCGCATGGCCGCCGATGCGGGCGGCCGCCAGTTTGCCGCCTTCGACATTCAGTTCGAGGCGAATGCGCGAAGGCCGGCCCATCTCCAGCCCCTGCTCGATCCACAGTTGTGAAACGCCGTCGGTCGGGCCGTCGAAATGCATGATCGCGCCAGCGAACGCGGCCGCCGCTGAGCCGGTCGCCGGGTCTTCGTAGGACGGATTGCCGGGCACCATCATGCGGACATGGAAGGCACTGTCATGGTGCACCGTCTCGCGGCAATAGACATAGGGGCTGGCGAAGGCCCATTCGCTCTTGCGTGGTGCGAGCTCCGACCAGGCCTGGTTGTCCAGCCTGATCCGGGCGGCCGCCTCCAGATTGGCGACGGGGATGGTCACGTAGGGCACGCCCGCCGACCAGAACGAAACGCGGTGGTTCTCGAAGCCGATCTCGTGCGGCCCAAGGCCAAGGGCCGCGCCGATCGCCTCGGGATCGGCCGACAATGCCAGCTGCGCCGGCAGTTTCGCCAGGTCGAACTCGGCAAAGGTCGAACCGTCGTGCTTGCTGACAGCGCAGCGCACCGGGCCGATATTCTCCTCGAGCACGAAGATGCCGGCGGCCTCTCCCGCCATTTCGGCGAGCGCTATCGCCGAGCCGACGGTTGGGTGGCCGGCGAACGGCATTTCATAGTCGGGCGTGAAGATACGGATGCGGGCCCGGTGCTTCGGGTTCTCCGGCGGCAGCACGAAGACGGTTTCGGACAGGTTGAACTCGCGCGCCACCGCCTGCATCGCCGCAACGTTGAGCCCGTCACAGTCGAGCACGACGGCCAGCGGATTGCCGGCCAGCCGGTTGGTGGTGAATACGTCGTAAAGCAAGTAATTCCGCGGCTGCATCTCAGTAAGTCCTCTGCCTCATTCCAAACATGAGCGAAATTTAATTTGAATTTTGAACCATAAGGCCTGATTTGTGCACTGATGGGATATCACTGAACATAGGGGTCCGGCGTGGACCAGATTGTCAATCTGCCAAAGACGGAATCCGCTTCCGCCATCGAGACGGCGCTCGGGCTCGACCACCAGGGCCTGAAGACAAAACGTCGCGGTTGGCTTTACGCAGTGTTCGCACTGCTTGCCGTCGCCGCGAGTGTCGTCGGCTACCAGTGGTATGCGGGCTCGCCCGCCAAGATCGAGTATACCACGACACTGGCCGCCATGGCCGACCTTACCGTCGCGGTTTCGGCTACCGGCACGCTGCAGCCTCTCACCCAGGTCGATATTTCCAGCGAACTCTCCGGCGTCGTCCGCTCGGTTTCGGTCAACGAGAACCAGCTGGTGAAGAAGGGCGATGTGCTGGCCGCGCTCGACACCGCAAAGCTGGAGGTGCAGATAGAGCGCGCCCAGGCCTCCGCCAAGGCAGCGGCGGCGAGCGTCGAGGACGCCACCGTGACCCTGGCCGAAAACGAAAAGGCGCTGGTGCGCGCGGCGCAACTGACCAAGCGCGGCATGGCGACGGACCAGTCGCTTGAAGCGGCAACCGCCACGCGCGACCGCTCGAAGGCAGCGCTCGATATCGCCAAAGCCAACCTCGCCATGGCCAATGCCGATCTCAAGGCGCAGCAGACGGATCTTGCCAAGAGCACAATCTACGCTCCGATCGATGGCATCATACTGACGCGCTCGGTCGATCCCGGCCAGACGGTCGCCTCCTCGCTGCAGGCGCCGGTGCTGTTCGTCATCGCTGCGGATTTGAAGAACATGGAATTGAAGGCTGCGGTCGACGAGGCCGATATCGGCGCCGTCAAACCCGGCCAGCATGCGCGCTTCACCGTCGACGCGTTCCCCGAACGGCCATTCGACGCCGAAATCCGCGACATTTCCTATGCCTCGGTCACCACCGACGGTGTCGTTACCTATGATGCAAGGCTCGACGTCGACAATAGCGAGCTTCTGTTGCGGCCCGGCATGACAGCCACCGTCTCGGTCGTCACCAAGCAGGCCAAGAACGTGCTAACCGTGCCATCGATCGCCTTCCGCTACCGGCCGGCGCAAACGGCGGAGCGCGGCTGGAGCCTCACCGACCTGTTCACCGGCCGCATGGGGCGCCCGGGCGGCAACCGCCAGCGCCAGGCGGCGACGAAGCCCAGCGACGGCTCGCGCACGCTTTACGTGCTGGAGAATGGCCGGCCGCATCCGGTCAACGTCAGGGTCGGCTCGACAGATGGCGAACTGACCGAGATCGTTTCCGGCCTGGAGAAAGGCGCGCAAGTCATTACCGCCTCGCAGCAGCGGAGCTGATCGTGGCATCGGGCGCGACCCTCATCGGCTTCGACAAGGTCTGGAAAAGCTATGGCCAGGGCGAGGCCCGGGTGCATGCGCTGGCCGGCGTCGACCTCGCCATCAGGCGCGGCGAATTCGTCGCCATCATGGGCCCGTCCGGTTCGGGCAAATCGACGGCCATGAACATCATTGGCTGCCTCGACACGCCGACCGCTGGGACTTACAGCTTCGAAGGCATCGACGCCGGCCGTCTCGACCGCAACCGCCGCGCTCAGCTGCGCAACCTCTATGTCGGCTTCGTCTTCCAGGGCTATAATCTCTTGCCGCGCACCACGGCCGCCGAGAATGTCGAACTGCCGCTGATCTATCGCGGCGCCGGTGCCCGCGAGCGCCGCGGCCTTGCCATGCAGGCACTTGCCGAGGTCGGCCTTGTCGGCCGCGAGCATCATACGCCGGCCGAGCTGTCCGGCGGCCAGCAGCAGCGCGTGGCGATCGCGCGCGCCATCGTCACCAGGCCGACGCTGCTCGTTGCCGACGAACCGACCGGCAATCTCGACACCGCCCGCACGCACGAGATCATGGAACTCCTGACGCAGCTGAACAGCGAGCTCGGGCTGACTATCGCCATGGTCACGCACGAAGCCGATGTTGCCGGCTATGCGCAGCGCACGATCCGTTTCCTCGATGGCCATGTCGCCTTGGACACAGCCAATCTCGAGATGGCCTAGCCATGATCTGGGAAACCGTTCGCCTCTCGCTCCGCTCCATCCGCCGCAACGTGCTGCGCTCGTTCCTGACGCTGCTCGGCATCGTCATCGGCGTTGCCGCCGTCATCGCCATGCTGACCATCGGCTCGGGCACCACCGAAAAGGTCAAGTCCGATATTTCCAAGCTCGGCAGCAATCTGCTTGTCATCCGTTCCGGCCGTCCGGCCGGGCCTGGCGGACCTGGAGGGCTCGACCAGGTGGTCCGACCGCTGGGCGACAAAGATCTTGCAGCGCTTGCCGCGCATCTGGACGGCGCGCGCGCCATCTCGCCGGCGTCGCAAAAGCAGGTGCGCGTCATTTTCGGCACCGAAAGCCTGACCTCGGGCGTCACCGGCACCGACAGCGCCTATCTCGATGCCCGCGACTGGAAGCTGGTTTCGGGCCGCCCGTTCAGCGATTCGGAAACCCGCTCGGGCACCGGCGTCTGCCTCATCGGCGAGACGGTGCGCCAGCAGTTCTTCGGCGCCGGCGACCCCGAAGGCGAGATCATCCGCGTCAACCGCACTTCCTGCAAGATCATCGGCCTGCTCGAACCGAAGGGCTATACCGGCTTCGGCCAGGACCAGGACAATGTCGTGCTGATGCCGCTTGCGGCCTATCAGCGTCGCATTGCCGGCAATCGCGACATCGAATCGATCTATGTCGCCGCCGACGACGGTACGCCAACCACGGTGCTGCAGCAGCGCGTGGAGGACATCTTGCGCGACACACGCCGCATCACGCCCGACCGTGACGATGATTTCTCGATCCGCGACATGACCCAGATCGCCGATGCCATGGCCAGCGCCACCACCACCATGACTGGCATGCTCGGCGCCGTCGCCGGCGTCAGCCTGCTCGTCGGCGGCATCGGTATTATGAACATCATGCTGGTGTCGGTAACCGAACGCACGCGCGAGATCGGCATCAGGCTCGCTATCGGCGCCCATGAAAAGCATATCCTCATCCAGTTCCTGGTCGAGGCAACCGTGCTGTCGCTGCTTGGCGGCATTATCGGCATCCTGATCGGCCTGGCCCTTGCCGGCCTCGCCTCGGTGACGCTGACGATCCCGTTTGCGCCAAGCCCGGCGGTCATCCTGCTTGCGGTCGGCTTCTCCGCGCTGATCGGCATGGTGTTCGGCTTCTTCCCGGCGCTGCGCGGCGCACGGCTCAACCCGATCGACGCGCTGAGGCACGAGTAGCGCGCGCCTCCAGACGCTGCCAATTTTTTATGCAACCTGCCCTTGTCGCAGCACATTCTGCAATGATAACAATGCTGTTGGGGACTAAGGGGGGAACAATGGATGAGCAAGAAAGCGCGACTGGCTCTGGCGATGGTGATCGTCGAAGCCGCCTTGGCAGGGCTTTGGTGGAATTTGATCCTTTATGGGATGGAGAATCCCGATCGCGTCACCGCAGACTTCCAGCAGGTAATTGGGCAGACGATGGGAACGGCGATGGGCGCGCTCCTGGGTCTCGGCGTGCTGTTGTATTTTGTTGCCGCCCGCAACGACCCCAAGGCTATTGAAGGCAGGTCTCGACGTTAGAGTCGGAATCCTTGCCCGCAAAGTGCCATTCGATCAGCGGTCTCATATGCGGCATCAACCCGTCCGGCAGGTCGGCTGCATTGCGGATGATGATGGGGCCTTCGATTTCAGGCTCTGACTCGGCCGCGACGAAAGCGCTGATCCGCTGCGCCAGGTCGTCGGCGGAAGCCGTCTCACGATAGCGGCGAAAGATCACCGTGCCGCTTGCCGTCGACAGGGCGTAATGGCGCCTGCCGCGTGTCGCGCCTGACAGGTCGAGACCGGTCTCTTCGCGCACCTCGCGGATCATGTTGAAGTCGACGTCGACAAGGCCGTCGCGGAAATCGGTTGGCTCGAACGAACCGGCGGCGAAGTAGACGCGCCCGGCATTGACCGTATGCGGCGCCATGCGGATCGCCACCAACGTGTTGTCGCCGGCGACCAGCATGGCGTGAGCGTAGGCATGTTCGGCGCCAAGCACCTGTCGATTGCTGCGCCAAAGCATGAAGGTCGAATAACGCACCGCATGGCAACGGCCGACGAGGCGATTGTCGCGATAGCTGAGAGCGGAAAGCAGCACCACGGTGCCGTCGAAAAGCGCCGGCTTGGCCGCGGTCTCACGCCGCCAGTTCTCGGCGATCGCGTCGGCATGATCGCGCTCGAACGGATGCGGGCCGGAATCGAGCCTGACGTCGATGGCATCGACCGGCAGGATGACGTTGCGCGGCAGATCGAAACTCACGCCTGTCTCACACCATGTCGAGGGCAATTGCTACCGGGCAATGGTCGGATGCCTTCGGCCGGTCCCACCCGGCGCGTGGGAAGCGCTCGACCTCCTGGCCCGCCGGAAATATGGTGCGCCAAGGCTGGCCGTTGCGGATGATATCGGGAACCGCGGTGGCGTTCTGCCTGGCCAGCGCGCTCGACAAAAGGATGTAGTCGAGCTGGCAGAGATGCCGCTCTTCCGGTCCGCGCGTGTGATAGAAAGTCCAGCGGTCCATTTCCGGCCGCCGCTCGACCGCGTTTTCGCAAAAACCGCCGGCAGTGAGCACATCGATGCAGGACCGGCTCTCGTCGATGACCTCGAAACGGTAGCCGTCGACGGCATCGCCGGTAATCTTCACGCGCTGCCGGTAGTCGTTCATATCGCCGCAGATTGCCCAGCGCTTGTCGGCGGCATGGTCCTTGCCGAAGCGCTCCTCGATGATCCGGCGCACCGCTTGCGCCTCGGCGATGCGCAGCGGCATTGTCGCCTCGCGGCCGTCGAGGCCGTTACGGGGCGAGCCCATCGACTTGAAATGAACGAGGTAGAGCGTCAACGGCGCGCCAGCCACCGTCAGATCGATTTCCAGGCAGTCGCGCCGGAAGATGCGCTCATTGGCCTGATACCCAAGCGCTGCCAATTCCGGCGTGTGCAGGCCGAATTGCTCGAACGTGACATAGGCGTAGCTGGTCATGCGCACGAATTCGATCGGCTGGCCCTGCGCGGTCTCGTTGCGCATCATCACGGCGACGTCGATGCCGCGCGAATCATTGCCGGCGGTGGTGTATTTCTGCCGGTAGCCTTGCCCCACCATCTTGAACAAATAGCCATATTCGAAGGCCCTCAGCGCCTCGATATTGTCGACCTCCTGCATGCAGATGATGTCGGCGCGGGTGGCCGCGATCGCCAGCGCCGTCAACTGCCGCGTGTCGTCGGACTGCGCGATGGCCCGCGCCTGCTCGAGCATCTTGTATTCGGCCTCGCTCTGGATGTCGAAAAGCGCCAGCGTGCGATCTTCGTTGAGCTGATTGCGGTATCCGGAATAATCAAACCTGTTCATCAGGTTTTCGACGTTGAAGGTGGCAAGGCGCAGCGACATGGCTTTGACCTTTGCCCGCAAGCGCGCCCGAAAACAAGGGCGCAGAAATCAGGCGGCTCTGATTGATCGCGCGCTCGTTATGGTTGACGGAACCTTTTTGTTCATCTTCCGTTCAGATGGAAAGTTCCATCAATAGGCCCTTCCCCGGGGTATTCTGGGCGTGGGGCCTGAATCTTCGGAGAGTGCGATGAAACCGCTCTTTTTATCTTCCGCCAGATCCGGGCTGATGGCCCTCGGTCTGATCGCCGGCCTCTCGGCCCCGTCGCTTGCCGGGCCGATGCCCAAACCTCTGCTGCCGGTGGCGGGCAATGCCGCCGACATCGTGCAAATTCGTGAAGATTGGGCAGGCGGCAATGACAGGCAGATCTGGCGTTGGCGCAATCACGGCGTTCGGCAATGGCGCGGCGACGATGGTTGGAGATGGCGGTCCAACAATTTCCGCGGCCGTCATTTCTCGAGACACTGGGACAATGGCGGCTGGAATGACAACTGGCGTTGGCGCCATCACCGCCGCCATTACCGCGGCGGTTATTACGATGATGGTGCCGGCGCCGCGATTCTTGGGCTGGGCCTGGGGTTTGGCCTCGGCAGCCTATACAACAATTACAACTACTACGATGCGCCCGCACCGCGGCGCTACTACCGGACACAGCGGCTTTCCAGCGCGCATGTCCAATGGTGCTACAATCGCTACCGGTCGTACCGCGCCTGGGACAACACGTTCCAGCCCTATAACGGGCCGCGCCAGCAATGCTACTCGCCCTATAGCTGAGCAGGCCGGTAATAATATCGTCTGGCGCCGCGCGTTGCGGCGCCGATTTTTTCTTACGGCCAGCAACCGCGAAAAATCGCCAGCCTCCACTGGTGATAACGTTATTTTTATCAGGCAGGTCTAATAATCCTCCCGATCAGAACGCCCGAGACGCGAAGATGGCTGGATTGCGTGCGATGGCCGAGGACGAACAGAGGGACAAACACCGGCAGCGCGTCTTGAAGGGCGCGGCGATCCTGACCGGCATGACCAACTCCGAGGTCACATGCACACTGCGCAACATGCATGCGGGCGGTGCCGAATTAAAGGTCTCGATCGACGCGCGCGTGCCCGATGAGTTCCTGCTCTATGTTCCGACCGACGGCATTGCCTACAAGGCGGTGGTTCGCTGGCGCCGCGAGGACCGAATTGGGGTGATGTTCACCGGCACCGAACCAAAGCCCAGCTGGCACTACGGCTGAGATCCCGGCGCTATCCGGGTGGCAGGACTCGCAGTGTCTGCTCGTCAAACAGCGGCTCATCCTGGCCGACGCGAACGAATAGAAGCTTTCGCAGTTCGGGTGATTGCACCTCGAAATACTGAATGCCGTCCGGGGCTTCGCCCCATTCGCCGCAAGGCGGTTCGCCGACCTCGTCAGGGTCGGCAACGGCTTTCAATTCACTGAGATAAACGGCATCGGGACTGAAGACATACCGCAGGGTGCGCGTGGGCGCGACCCCTTCGGTGTAAGGCATGAGCACGCAACGTGTGCTGATGGCTTTCTCGGTCTTCTGCGTAAAAATGCGCTGCAACGCAGCGTCAGCGGCCTCGCCCGGCAGCATATCGAAGACTTCGACGACGGGATCGGCCGGCCCGCCGTCGCTGTATTTGATGGCAAGAGCATTGCCGCCAAGCTCGAAATGAATCCGGCGAAAACCGAAATCGCAGCGCTGCACCCAGGCAGCCAGCCCGACATCCTTGTCCGCCAGCCGTTCCCAAGCGCATTTGTCGACAGGCGGACGCGACGGCTTGCTTTGGTCGGCACGAGCGCCGGTTGCCATGGCCATAAGGACCGGCAGGGCGAAGATGCAGGCCGGCAGTCTCTTGCTATTCATCGCTACAACCCGTCAAGCTAAAGGCGTCCCAGGCTGAACCATCGGGATTGGCTTTGGCGAAATCGGGCCATTCGGTAAAAATCGCGCCGAAGTCAGGCAACAGCAACCCTGCCGGCGCCGGCGAGGCTTCGCGGGAACTCAACTGCTCGGCACCGCCTGCATTGAACGCATAGACCTGCCCATCCCACACTCTGCACAGCCCGGTGCCGTCCTCGAGACCAGCCTCACGATCGTCGTCGGTGCAGGTGTGCCGGATCGTGCCCACAGGAAACGAGTACTTGCCATTGGTCCAGGTAATGTCCGACGGCAGACGAATGTCGGTGTTGGGCACGATCAACGAAAAGACCTCGGTCGTCAGCGCGGCCGGCTCGTTGTTGGTTGGCCGGAACTGTATCGTCGCTCCCGAACGCGGCTCGCGATAGGTCGCATGGCTGAGCGAACATTCTGTTGCGTTCGCTGCTTGCAACAGGCTCAGCATGCTCAGAAAAATAGCTGCTGCTTTGTGGATGATCATTTAAGTCCCTTGGAGCAGCATCATTGTGAAGTCTGAGCACCGATGCTTTAGCATGGCCCAAGGCCACGTCGAAAAGAAGAAACGATGATGCGAAATCTCTTGATGCTCATTTCGATCTTAACATTTTCGTGCGGCAGCGCCTTTGCCGCGGAACAGTATGTGGGCATATGGTCCGGGAACAGATCGAACTGTACCGCCGTTGCGGATGTTCAACGCCAGACTGTCTACACATTATACCGCGACGCGCTGTCGGTCCCTGCTCTCGGCTGCGAACACGCAACGTTCCTCAAGACGCCCACGGGCTGGGTGGCGCGGGCCAGCCAATGTTACGGATCCGACCCGTCGGCCGAAGAGCCGTTCTCCCGTGTCATCCATATTGTGGTCGACGGGGCGACGTTGAGACTGACATGGCCGGGCTTCGACAGCGGAGTTCTTGTCAGGTGCTGACGACAAGTGTCCTCTTTCTCTGGATCTACAGCGTCTAGGACGGCAGCTTCAGCATTAGATCACCCCGACAAGCAGCGCGGCTCCGCCTATCAAGCCAACGGCGCAGACCCACAGGAGCCAAAGCCCGCTCACCCTGCATTCGAGAACCGCTGCAACTGGGTTGTCGGGGTCGTAGTGGACCTCGACCTTGTCGCCCTGGAGGTAGCGCTGCGATCGACCGCTGACGAGGCTCGGCAGCGAAGCCGTCACGTTTGCGCCGAAAGCGATGCGATCGGCGGCGTAGCGCTGGCCGGCGACGCTATAGCTGTAGACGATGCGGGATTTGAAGACTGTTCGCCAGGGCCGATAGCCGCCTCCGGACCTGTCGCGGGTCTCGAATTTCTGCAGGCCCGAGGCGTCGATGCGTCCTGCCGTGATCGGCCATTTGGCCGCCTGTTCCGCAAGTGACTTCTGGGCAAAGCCCATGCGCAGGACAAATAATCCCATGAAAAGCAGCAGGGCAGCGGCGCCGAGGTTCTGCGGCCTGGGCAAAAACGGCCGGATCGCTTCGAGGACGCCGCCGACGGAGAAGACCAATACAAGCGCGCCGACCACCAGCCCGGCCGAAAGCTGGACCATGAACTTGAAGGAGCCGTCGGGCATGGTGCGTTCGATCACGGCCTTGGCTGGATCGGCCGGATTGTAGAAGACGGTTACGCCGGCCCCGTTTGGAAATTTCGCAAGGGTTTCCGCCACGGCAAAGTTTCCAAGGTTCTCCTGCACGCTGTAGTGCGAACTGCGAAATGTCTTGCCGTTCACCTTGTATTCGAAGGTGATTGCCGGGAAGTTGCGGATTTCGGTCGACCCTCTGCTGTCCGAACCGGATCCCGAACTGGTCACCTCGCGAGCCTCGACCCGCGACGAGATGATCTTTCCCGGCGTCGGAGACCAGCGGCTGACCGCCCTCACCTCCCACCACTTCAGCAAGGTGATGAGGGACAGCATGCCGGCAACCGCGCAGGCAAACCCGACCAACAGAAATTTGAGTTCCAACTCTCACCCCCTTGGCACTTTTGTGCCATGCCCCGCACAGGCATATCACGGTGATGAGGATAGTGCGCCTGTCCAGAAGCCTAGAAACCACACAATCTTGATGCGAAAAGGCCGGCGGATCGCTCCGCCGGCCTTTCTTGATCGGCAATGAAATTGCGATCAGTTCTTGGCCTTGTCGACCAGCTTGTTCATGGAAATTCCCACGCGCCCGCAGGGCGAAGCCCGAGGACGGGTAACGAAACGAACGTGGATTTCCTTCAGTTCTTGGCCTTATCAACCAGCTTGTTCTTCGAGATCCACGGCATCATCGCGCGCAGCTTGGCGCCGACTTCCTCGATCTGGTGGCTGTCGTTGTTGCGGCGGATGCCCTTGAAGCGCGACATGCCGGCGCGGTATTCCTGCATCCATTCCGAGGTGAACTTGCCGGTCTGGATATCCTTCAGCACGCGCTTCATCTCGGCCTTGGTCTCGGCAGTGATGATGCGCGGGCCCGAGACATATTCGCCCCATTCGGCGGTGTTCGAGATCGAGTAATTCATGTTGGCGATGCCGCCTTCATAGATCAGGTCGACGATCAATTTGACCTCGTGCAGGCACTCGAAATAGGCCATTTCCGGCGCGTAGCCGGCTTCCACCAGTGTCTCGAAGCCGGCGCGGATCAATTCGACCAGGCCGCCGCACAGCACCACCTGCTCGCCGAACAGGTCGGTCTCGCACTCCTCGCGGAAATTGGTCTCGATAATGCCCGAGCGGCCGCCGCCAACGCCGCAGGCGTAGGAGAGCGCCAGGTCGAGCGCATTGCCCGAAGCGTCCTGGTTGACCGCGACCAGGCACGGCACGCCACCGCCCTTCTGGTATTCGCCGCGCACCGTATGGCCAGGCCCCTTCGGCGCGATCATCACGACGTCGACCGAAGCTTTAGGCTCGATCAGGCCAAAATGCACGTTGAGGCCGTGGGCGAAGGCGATTGCCGCGCCATCGCGGATGTTTGGCGCGATCTCGGATTTGTAGATGTCGGCCTGCAGCTCATCCGGCGTCGCCATCATCATCAGGTCGGCCCATTTGGCGGCATCGGCTACGCTCATCACCTTGAGCCCGTCGGCCTCGACCTTCTTGGCGGTCGCCGAGCCGGCCTTGAGGCCGATGGCGATGTCCTTGACGCCGGAATCCTTGAGGTTGAGCGCATGCGCCCTGCCCTGGCTGCCATAGCCGATGATAGCGACCTTCTTGCCCTTGATCAGGTTGAGATCGGCGTCGCGATCGTAATAGACACGCATTTTTCTTCCTTCCCGTTTTGAACCAGAGCATGATGCCGAAAAGTGTGAAGCGGTTTTCGGACGACATCATGCTCCATCTTTTAGTGTAGAGCCGGTTTCAGATTTCAGGTCGATTTGACCTGAAATCATCCGGCTCTATGGGCCCTGCGGCCCGGTTTTTGCCCGAAAAGAGCGAGAAACTGCTGCGTCGCCCGGACGGCATCGCCGCCGATCGCCACATCAGTCAATTCCAGCCGGTCGCCAAGCAGCAAGCGGATCTGCACGTCACGGGCGACCAGCCCGAAAAAGGTGCGGAACGCCGTCTCCGCGTCCGAAAATTCAAGGAACCCGGCCTGTCTCCCGGCCTCCAGCACCGGCTTGAGGCGCTTGGCCAGCGCAAATCGACCGTTCTCCAGCACGATGGCGCCGAGATCGTCCTTCCCCGAACTAGCATGGCCGACCGCCACCCTGTTCAGCGCGATCGAGGTGTCGCTCGAAATTACCTTGAGCCAGTCCGAAGCGAAGCGTTCGAGGCTCGCCGTCAGCGAAGGGAGGTCGAGCCCCTTGCGGTCGACCGGCACTACCCGCACCTTGGACGCCTGCCATTGTACCGTTGCCGTCAACAGCCCGTCGCGATCGCCGAACCATTTGTAGAGCGTCTCCTTCGAGCAGCTCGCCCGCCGCGCCACGGCGGTCATGGTCAACTGATCGCCCTCTTCGACCAGCAGGCGAAGGGCGGCGTCGAGCACGTCCTTCTGCCGCTCCGTCAGCGCCTCGCTGGTGTCGATGTCGGTCACAGCGTGCAACACAGTTTTTCCTCCGGAGGCAAACTCACCCGCAGTTCAGATACGAGCTCGATGGCGTACCGTACGTTACGGTTCGGCTTTATGGCGTATTGCCCGACCCGACGCAACCCTTTATTTCTGTTTGCTCCATGCGGGGCATCACGGGAGACACGGATCATGCTCGCCGGATTGCTTGCCTTGACCGTTGCCGCAGTGTTCGCCGGCGCGGCTATCTACGTCAGCGTCGCCGAGCAGCCGGCGCGGCTTCGCCTCGATGACAAGGCATTGCTGCAGGAATGGCAGCCTTCCTACAAGCGCGGCGCCGCCATGCAGGCCTCGATCGCCGTCATCGCCTGTATTCTGGGCCTCGTCGCCTGGTGGCTGACCGGCAATCTCGCTTATCTGGTCGGTGCCTTGCTGATCATCCTGCCTTGGCCATGGACGCTGCTGGTGATGATGCCGGCAAATAGGTTGCTGGAGGCGATGGACGCGAACTCCGTCAATCCTGAAGCTCGGACATTGATCGCCAAATGGGGCAATCTGCATCTGGTCCGCGTCGGGCTTGGCGTTCTGGCGACGTTGGCATTCCTCTTGGGCAGTGCCTGACCTCGCCAATCGGTGCCATCTTCGTCATGAAGGCGTGTCACTCCAGGGCAGGCGGATCTCGCAGGCGCCCAAGCAGAGCTGACAGCGCGTCGAGCTCATCATTGGAAAGCCGGGAGCCGACCAACTCCGCGATCGACCGGCCGTAGACAGCCCACATGCGGCGGCGCGTCTCGCGTCCCTTGTCTGTGACGCGGACTGTTTGCCCGCGGCCGTCATCGGCAACTGGAAGCTTCTCGACCTGCCCGTCGGCTTCGAGCCGCGCCAGCAGCCGGGAGATGTTGTACTGCGCAAACAGGGTGCGCTCGGTGAGTTGGAACGGCCGCAATCCGCCCTCGCCCGCCTCGGCAAGCTCATGCAGGACGTCGTACCAGGCAAGCGGCGGCAGGCCACTGTCCTTCAGCGCGTCCTCGGCTCGTTCCAACAACTGGCGCGAAACCCGCATCAGGCGGGCCCAGGCCTTGATGGCTGGAGGTGAAGGAATCCCGGTCATGATTGCATCGTAGGTGATAGATGCAATTGCATCAAGCTTGACGATCGATGCAAATGCATCTATATAGATGCAATCGCATCAATCATGAGAGGCAATTCCGATGAAGCATGAAATCTGCAAGATCGCCGACATTCCGGAAACAGGCAGCCTGATCGCTCCGTTCTTCGGCCGCGAGGTCCATGTCTACCGCAGCGGCGAGCGTATCCGCGCCGCCGCCAACGTCTGCCTGCATTTCGGTGGCCCGCTCGACTGCAAGGACGGCAAGCTCGTCTGCCAGTGGCACGGCGCCTCGTTCGACATGGCGAACGGTGATCGCCTCGAAGGCCCGGCGCGGAAGGGCTCCCGCCTGATGTTTCTCTCCACCCGCGTCGAGGACGGTGCCTTGAACTATGTCTGGGGGGAGTGAGATGACCGACAAGCTCACTCTCGTCAGCCATCATCTTTGCCCCTATGTGCAGCGCGCGGCGATTTCACTTCGCGAAAAGGGCGTGCCGTTCGAACGCATCACGGTCGATCTCGCCAACAAGCCTGCCTGGTTCAAGGCGATATCACCGCTCGGCAAGGTGCCGCTGCTCCGCGTTGAGCATGACGGCCAGGAAACGGTGATCTTCGAATCGCTCGTCATCCTCGAATTCCTCGAGGAAACCCAGCCCAATCCGCTGCATCCCACCGACCCCTATGCCCGTGCCCGGCATCGCGCCTGGATCGAGTTCGGCTCAGCAATCCTCAATGCCATCGGCCGCTTCTATTCAGCACTCACCGAAGCCGCCTTCATCGCCGAACGCGGGGCTCTGGCAGCAATGTTCGATCGCCTGGAAGTGGAACTGGCGAACGGCGCGGCTGGACCATGGTTCGACCGCGAGCGTTTTTCACTGGTCGACGCGGTCTACGGGCCGATCTTCCGCTATTTCGACATCTTCGACCGGATCGGCGATTTCGGCATCCTGGACCGAAAGCCATTTGTCTCGGCCTGGCGCAAGGCATTGCACGAACGCCCATCCGTGAAGGACGCGGTCGCTCCCGATTATCCGCAACGCCTCCACGCATTCTTGCAGGCTAAGGGTTCGCACCTTTCGGAAATCATCCGCCAAAACGATCCGGCCACAGCGCTTCCGCAAGCCCGATCGGCTTGAATGGATTGAGCACCGTTCCTGTAACCATGGAAGCAAGAAACTCCGGCGCCGGCGGGACTTTTGCCAGCGTCGCCACCAGCCTGTCGCGGACGAACGGCATCACAATCGAATCCGATTGATAAAACGGCGTCAGCACCAGCGACAGCGCCTGGAAGACCCGCACATGCCATCGCCGCGCCCGAACGTAAGCTTCCAGCGCAGTATCGATACGGGCCGTTCCTATGAGTGCGTAGTTGAGCGCGGCTGCATCGAGCAGCGCCATGTTCGCGCCCTGGCCGAGCTGCGGGCTTGTCGAATGGGCCGCGTCGCCGATAACGGCCAATCGCCGTCCGGCTGGCGTCTTCATCGTGTGATGGCCATAGCGCGCCAGCGAGAGCTGCTCGAAACTGTCGATCTGGTCGATGAAGGCCGCGCATTCAGGCCACAGCCCGGCCAATCTCGCCTTCCATGCATCGAGACCTGCCGCCCATACGCACTCGGCATCCGCCGGCTTCAGGCTCCAGAAGAATGCCGCCATCTTCCCGGCACCGGGCTCAGGCCGGCCGATCGGCAGCACGCCGATCATCACGCTCGCTTTGTCGTAGCGCTGCAGCAGGGCGTGCTCGTCGAAACCCTCGCCGCGCCAGCCGAGCGATGCCCATAGGCGAGCGATCGCGGTTCGCCCGGATTGGTTACGCACCGCCGCAGTTTGGAGCGCGAACCGCTGGCATCCACTACCAGGTCGAACGACCCTATCCGTCGTCCGTTGCCGCAGATCAATGTTGCCCGTTCGCCGGTTTCCAGCGTCTCGAGCTCGATACCTGTCTCGATGGTGATCGCCTGGCGCCGGGCGGCGCGGAAAAGCACGCCGAACAGAGCCGCGCGGTGCACCGCCAGCCCGAAGCGACCGCCGCGCTGGGCATCATAACGGACATCGAGCACGGTGCGGCCAGTTCTGGCGTCTGCACCATGCAGGCGGTCTATGCGGCTGCCCAGCGCCAGAATGTCGTCGAGCAGGCCGAGATCGGCAAGCACCGTCAGCCCGGTCGGCTGCAGGATCAGCCCGGACCCGACCGGCTTTGGCTGGTCGAAGCGCTCGAAGATGGTGACCCTATGTTCGGCGCGCGTGAGATAGAGCGCGGCGGCACGTCCAGCCGGCCCGGCGCCGGCAATCGCGATGTCCAGAGAATTGCCCATCTGCCCGACCCAACCCAGGCCGGACAATCCTTCAGCGCTGTCGCTAAATCAAGCCGCTGTCTCGGCCTTGAGGCTCAGCCCTCGGCAGCATCGAAAATCTTCCGCGCCTCGCGTACAGCGCCGTGATTGAGCTCGGCCCATTGGATCAGCTGATGCAAGGGTCCAAACATCGAGCGCCCGAGATCGGTGAGGCTGTATTCGACGCTCGGCGGTTTGGTCGGAAACACCTGGCGATGCACATAGCCGTCGCGCTGCAGATCGTGCAGCGTCTGGGTGAGCATGCGCTGTGAAATATCGGGCACCAGCCGCCGCAATTCGCCGAAGCGGTACGGCTTCTCGGCCAAGGCCTCCATCAGCAGTGAACTCCATTTATTGCTTATGCCCTGGATCACGTCGCGAACCGGGCAATCCGCAAGGTTTCCGCCACCGCTGCCTGCTTTGTATATCTCGAGCTTCGATCTCAGATTGACGATCTTGCCGTCCATGGCTGGTTCCCTGGATGTGCCTACCTCCCGCAAAACTGCCTTCTTTACGAGGATGGGTCAATTCCTATTTTAGTGCTGGTCTCTTTTTGAGACTAACATATGCACCCGCCGCTCCGGCGCAACGTCAGGACATCTCATGACCGACACCCTTCTCGTCACCGGCGCCTCCGGCCAGCTTGGCCGCGGCGTCATCAATCATCTGCTTGACACGCTCAAGGTCTCCCCTCAGCGCATCATCGCCGCCACCCGCAATCCGGAAAATCTGGCCGATCTGGCAGCCCGAGGCGTCACCATCCGGGCAGTCGACTTCGACGACACCGCGTCGTTGGCCAGTGCATTCACCGGCGCCGACAGGGTTCTGATCATTTCGACAAACGAGCTCGCCGTTCCGGGCAAGCGCCTGAAGCAACATGAGGCCGCGGTCGCCGCCGCAAAAAGCGCCGGCGTTTCGCATCTGCTCTACACGTCGATGCCCAATCCGGAGCCAGGATCGCCGGTACTGTTTGCGCCCGATCACCACGGCACCGAGCAGGCGATCAAGGCGAGCGGTATCCCCTACACCATCTTCCGCAACGGCTGGTATCAGGAGAACCTGTTCATGGCGCTGCCGCACGCCATCGCCTCGGGGCACTGGTACACATCCGCTGGAGACGGCCACATTGCCCATGGCGCGCGCGACGATATGGCAGCCGCGATCGCCGCCGGCCTTGCTTCGAGCGCAACCGAAAGCACGACATACACGCTGACCGGCCCCAAGGCCCACACGATGGCCGAGATTGCAGCCCTCGTCACCGAGGTCACCGGCAAGCCGATCGAAGTTATCCAGCTTTCGGATGAAGCGCTGACCGAGGGATTGAAGGCAGCCGGCGTTCCCGAAGCTTTTGCGCCTGTCATCGTTTCCTTCGACACCAACACCCGCTCCGGCCGGATCGGCATGGTGACCGACGCGGTCGAGACGCTGTCCGGCAGGAAGCCACAGCCGCTGAAGCAATTTCTTGAAGCAAACAAGGCGGCTCTGGTGAGCTGAGCCTCACAATGGCCGTGCCCTCAAAGGGCACGGCCATTTGTTCAGATAGCCACCTGCGTCCCGATCTCGACCACCCGTCCGGTCGGGATCTGGAAATATTCCGTCGCATCGGCCGCCGTGCGCGCCAGCCCGATGAACAGCTTGTCCTGCCAGACCGGCATGCCGGAATTGGGCGAGGCCTTGAGAGAGCGCCGCGACAGGAAGAAGGACGTCGTCATGATGTCGAACTTCCAGCCCTGTTTGCGGCAGATCGCCAGCGCACGCGGGATGTTGGGCTGCTCCATGTAGCCGAAGGTCAGCGTCACCCGCATGAACAGCTCGTTGACCATTTCCATCTTGACGCGCTCGCTGTCGGGCACAACCGGCTGCGGTGCCGTCACCACCGAAAGGATGACGTTCTGCTCGTGCAGCACCTTGTAATGCTTCAGGCTGTGCATCAGCGCGGTCGGCGCGCTCAGCGGGTCGCTGGTCAGGAACACCGCGGTGCCCGACACCAGATGCGGTTTCTTCTTCAGCAGATTGCCGGCAAGGAAATCGAGCGGGACCTCGTTCCTTCGAGTTTTTTCGAACAGGTATCTGGTGCCTCTTATCCAGGTCCACATGGTCATGACAATCACTGCGGCCACCGCCAGCGAGGACCAGCCGCCTTCGAACACCTTGACAATGTTGGCGGCAAAGAAACCGGTATCGACGGAGGCGAACAACGCCGTCAAGGCCACTGCAACGCCGAGCGGCCATTTCCAGATGCGGGTCATGACGACAAAAAGCAGTATGTTGGTCACCAGCATATTGCCGGTCACTGAAATGCCGTAGGCCGAGGCAAGCCTGCTGGATTCGCCGAAGCCGACCACCAGCAACATCACCACCAGCGCCAGCATCAGGTTGATGCGCGGCAGATAGATCTGGCCCGACTGTTTTTCCGACGTATGCTGGATAACGAAACGCGGCAGCATATTGAGCTGCACCGCCTGTCTGGTCAGCGAAAAAGCGCCGGAGATCACCGCCTGGCTGGCGATGACGGTCGCCGCCGTCGCCAGCACGACCATGGGAATAAGCGTCCAGCCCTGGTTCATCTCGAAGAATGGATGACCGACAACGCCGCCATTTGCCAGCACGAAGGCGCCTTGCCCGACATAGTTGAGCAACAGACAAGGGAACACGATTGCCAGCCAGGCGAGTACGATCGGCTTGCGGCCGAAATGGCCGAGATCGGCATAGAGCGCCTCGGCGCCGGTGACGGCGAGGAAGACCGCACCAACCGTGACGAAGGCGACATCGGGCGAGTTGACCAGGAACGACACGATGTAATGCGGGCTGATCGCCAGCAGGATTTCCGGATCGGCGATGATGTGGTTAATGCCGGAAAGGCCGATGGCCAGGAACCACAGCGCCGTGACGGGCCCGAACACCAAACCTACGCCGCCGGTGCCGAATCGCTGTACCGCAAACAGGATCGCCAGGATGGCCAGTGTCAGCGGCACCACATAGGGCTGGAATGTCGGCGTGACGACATTCATACCTTCGACCGCCGATAGCACCGAGATCGCCGGCGTAATGACTGCGTCGCCGAAAAAAAGCGCCGCGCCGACGATGCCGATGCCGAGGATCACCGCCGAGCGCGTCGGGAAACTGTTGCGCGCCAGCGCCATCAGCGACAGCACCCCGCCCTCGCCTCGATTGTCGGCGCGGAGCACGAACATGATGTATTTGATGGTGACGGTGATCGTCAGCGACCAGATGATCAGCGACAACACGCCGAGGATGTCGCCACGGTTGGCGACGTTGCCACCGGCCGATGCATGCAACGCCTCGCGAAATGCATAGATCGGGCTGGTACCGATATCGCCGTAAACCACGCCGAGCGCGCCCAGCATCAGCACCTTGGTGCTGTGCTGCTCGACCTCAGAATGGCTGGATTGTTCGACAGGTTCTGCCTCGTTACCAGCATTGGTAAGGGCCATGGACGACACTCCGGTAAGCGGGCGGTGCTCTACGCTTGCTGCGCTGCAATATCAAGTGCCGTCACGTAATGGCTCCGTCCCGATATTGCGAGTCCTCCACGACTTGGCAGACTCAGTCCGATCGGCAGACCACCTGGAATGTCGCAACGGACACATTTTTAAATAGCCACCTGCGTCCCGATCTCGACTACCCGTCCGGTCGGGATCTGGAAATACTCCGTCGCATCGGCCGCCGTGCGCGCCAGCCCGATGAACAGCTTGTCCTGCCAGACCGGCATGCCGGAATTGGGCGAGGCCTTGAGAGAGCGCCGCGACAGGAAGAACGATGTCGTCATGATGTCGAACTTCCAGCCTTGCTTGCGGCAGATCGCCAGCGCGCGCGGAATGTTGGGCTGCTCCATATAGCCGAAGGTCAGCGTCACCCGCATGAACAGCTCGTTGATTTGCTCCATCTTGACGCGCTCGCTGTCGGGCACGACAGGCTGCGGTGCCGTCACCACCGAAAGGATGACGTTCTGCTCGTGCAGCACCTTGTAATGCTTCAGGCTGTGCATCAGCGCGGTCGGCGCACTCAGCGGGTCGCTGGTCAGGAACACCGCGGTGCCCGACACCAGATGCGGCTTCTTCTTCAGCAGATTGCCGGCGAGGAAATCGAGCGGGACCTCGTTCCTTCGAGTTTTTTCGAACAGGTATCTGGTGCCTCTTATCCAGGTCCACATGGTCATGACAATCACTGCGGCCACCGCCAGCGAGGACCAGCCGCCTTCGAACACCTTGACAATGTTGGCGGCAAAGAAACCGGTATCGACGGAGGCGAACAACGCCGTCAAGGCCACTGCAACGCCGAGCGGCCATTTCCAGATGCGGGTCATGACGACAAAAAGCAGTATGTTGGTCACCAGCATGTTGCCGGTCACTGAAATGCCGTAGGCCGAGGCAAGCCTGCTGGATTCGCCGAAGCCGACCACCAGCAGCATCACCACCAGCGCCAGCAGCATGTTGACGCGTGGCAGGTAGATCTGGCCGGACTGTTTCTCCGACGTATGCTGGATCTCGAAACGCGGCAGCATGTTGAGCTGCACCGCTTGCCTGGTCAGCGAGAAAGCGCCGGAGATCACCGCCTGGCTGGCGATCACGGTCGCGGCGGTCGCCAGCACGACCATGGGAATGAGCGTCCAGCCTTCGTTCATCTCGAAAAAGGGATGACCGACAACGCCGCCATTTGCCAGCACGAAGGCCCCCTGCCCGACATAGTTGAGCAGCAAGCAAGGGAATACGATCGCCAGCCAGGCGAGTACAATGGGCTTGCGCCCGAAATGGCCGAGATCGGCATAGAGCGCCTCGGCGCCGGTAACGGCGAGAAAGACCGCGCCAACCGTGACGAAGGCGACGTCAGGCGAGTTGACCAAGAACGAAACGATGTAATGTGGGCTGATTGCCAGCAGGATTTCCGGGTCGTCGATGATATGGTTGAGGCCGGACAGTCCGATGGCCAGGAACCACACCGCGGTGACGGGCCCGAACACCAGTCCGACGCCGCCCGTGCCGAATCGCTGCACCGCGAACAGCATCGCCAGGATGACCAGCGTCAGCGGCACCACATAGGGCTGGAACGCCGGCGTGACGACGTTCATGCCTTCGACCGCCGATAGCACCGAAATTGCCGGCGTGATGACTGCGTCACCGAAAAAAAGCGCCGAGCCGACGATGCCTATGCCGAGGATCACCGCCGACCGCTTCGGGAAGCTGCCGCGTGCCAATGCCATCAACGACAGCGTGCCACCCTCGCCCCGGTTGTCGGCGCGCAGCACGAACATGATGTATTTGACGGTGACAGTGATGGTCAGCGCCCAGATGATCAGCGACAGCACCCCGAGGATGTCGCCGCGGTTGGCGACATTGCCGCCAGCCGAAGCATGCAACGCCTCACGGAACGCATAGATCGGGCTGGTGCCGATGTCGCCATAGACCACGCCGAGCGCGCCGAGCATCAGGATCTTGGTGCTGTGCTGCTCGGCCTTGGAGTGGCTGGATTGTTCGATGGGTTCCGCCTCGCTACCAGCGTTGGCAAGGGCCATGGACGACACTCCCATAGACGTGCGGCGCTCTATGCTGCGGGGATGGAAAGGACGCGCTGCCGTGCCGGGAACGCACGGCCTATCGGCTCGCCTTTCTCTACCAGCCACAAGCCTTCAGAAACCGCCTGACCGTTGCGGCCATGCCATACTCCAACGCATCGGCTGTCAACCCATGTCCGATCGACACTTCGGCCAATGCCGGGATACACCTGGCCAGTGCCGGCAAATTGCTCACCACAAGGTCGTGCCCGGCGTTGACCTGGAGCCCTGCAGCCAGTGCGGCATCCGCCGTTTTTCCCAATTTCTCCAATTCCTTAGCCGCTTTTGCCGAATCGGAATGATAGCTGCCATATGGACCCGTATAGAGTTCGATCCGGTCGGCGCCGGTGTCGCGAGCGGCTTTCACGCCAGCGGGATCCGGATCGGAAAACAGCGATACGCGAAAGCCTCCCTTCTTCAGGCGCTTGACGACCGGTGTCAGGAACGCAGCCTCGGCGGCGAAGTTCCAGCCATGGTCGGAAGTCGCCTGCGCCGGGTCGTCGGGCACCAGCGTCACCTGCTCCGGCTGGTGCTTTTCCACAAGTGCCAGGAAATCCTCGGTCGGATAGCCCTCGATGTTGAATTCCGCATTCGGGAACTCGTCGTCGATCAGCGCCCTGATCTCAGGCAGATCGGAATGCCTGGTGTGCCGCTCGTCGGGTCGCGGGTGCACCGTGAGCCCATGCGCGCCGGCGGCAAGGGCAATGCGTCCGAGCCCGGTCACGCTTGGCCACGGCAGGTCGCGCCGGTTGCGCAGCATGGCGATCGCATTGAGGTTGACGGAAAGCTTTGCAGGCATTTGCACGGCTCCAGGCTGATCTTGGCGCGCATCTATACCGCCTTTAACGGGAACAGACAGAGGGTTTCAGGTGTTCCAAGGTGTGCGAAGAAAATCGAGCGCAAGGAGTTCCCTGTTGAATTTTCTCGAGGCCGTGCCGGCGGTTCGCCGCATCGACACCGATCGCGAAGATCTTTTCGCCATCGATGTCGTCGGCCATGTCGCAGCGGCTGACGCCGAAAACCTGTTCGGATTGCTGGAGGCGGCCTATGCGCTGCATCCGAAGATCGACGTGCTGGTGCGCCTGATCGACCATGAGGGTGTCGACTGGGCCGACGTATCGGACGAGACGATCGAACAGGGCATAGCTCATGCCGTGGAGCATATCGGCCGCTGCGCGGCGATCGGTGAGCCGAACTGGATACCGGAGGCAAGAGCCTTTTTGCCTGCCTCTTTGCCTATCGAACTCCGGCATTTCGAGGCCAAGGACGAAGCCGCCGCCTGGGAATGGCTTGACGCCAGACCGATCGCCCAGCGCTGATACGACGGACCTGACAGCCCTATCGGACGATCGTCAGCCGTTCGGCCGCGCGCGTGATCGCGGTGTAGAGCCAACGCTGGCGAGTTTCCTTGAATGCCCAGCTTTCGTCGAAAAGCACGATCTCGTTCCATTGCGACCCTTGCGCCTTGTGCACGGTCAGCGCGTAACCGTAATCGAAATCGTCGAAGCGCTTCTTCTGCTGCCAGGGAATGTCGGCGTCGGGATCCTCGAATGCGGCTTTGAGCAGCTTGATCTTGGCGACGCCGCGATCCGGGTCATCTTCCTCTGGTGAGACCAGCAGATTGATGCCGGGCTTGACCGTCTCGCGCGACGAGGTCATCACCTTCCACAGCGAGCCGTTGAGCAGCCCCTTGGCCGGATCGTTGCGCAGGCAGACCAGCTTGTCGCCGGCCTGCGGATAATCGGCGTTGAACCCCTTCAGCTCGCGCAGCCGCTGGTTATAACGGCGGCGCGTACGGTTGGTACCGACCAGCACCTGGTCCGCCTTCAGCACCAGTTCCTGGGTGACGTCTTCCTTGCCGATCACTTGCGCCGCGCCATAGTCGCCACGCATGAATTCGCGGCCCTCGCGCACGTCGAGCGCCAGCCTGATGATCGGGTTGTCTCGCGCCTGGCGATGGATTTCGGTGAGCAGAATGTCCGGCTCGTGGTCGGTGAAGAAGCCGCCGCCGGAGATTGGCGGCAACTGGCCGGGATCGCCGAGCACCAGGATCGGCGTGCCGAAGCTCATCAGGTCACGGCCGAGTTGCTCGTCGACCATTGAGCATTCGTCGATGACGACGAGCTTGGCGCGCGAGATCGGGCTCTGCCGGTTGAGCGAAAATGTCGGCGACATCGATGTCTTGCCGGTCACCTCGTCCGCTACCGATTCTTCGCCCTTCGGCCGGTAGATCAGCGAATGGATGGTGCGGGCATTGACCGCGCCCTTGGAACGCAGCACCTGCGCCGCCTTACCCGTAAACGCGGCGAACTGCACCTGGCCGTCGACATGCTCGGCGAAATAGCGCGCCAGCGTCGTCTTGCCGGTGCCGGCATAGCCGAACAGCCGGAACAGCTGCGGCTTGCCGGCTTTCAGCCAGCCGGCCACCGCCTTCAGCGCTTCGTCCTGTTGAGGAGAGAATTCCATCAGCGCGACAGACCGGATTCGCGAGGGAAAGACAAGGTGACTGCCGTCACCATCAATTTTCATCGCCGGCAATCACGCCGCTGCGACAGGGTCAGGCTATCAGTGACGAACAGGAACGTAAAGAGAACAAGGCCAGGCGGCCGCAGCTTACCCGGCCCGCTGTGGATCGTTCTCCAGCTGGATCGGCTTGCCATGCGGCGTTGCGTGCGCGGCGCGTTCCCAGGCAGCGGCGAGCGCATCGACGTCGCGCTTTCCGGCAACGCCCTTGGCCAAAAGCAGCTTTTCCAGCGCTGCCAGCCAGTGCTCGTAGTAATCGTGACCGTCGCGCGCGGCGCCCGGCTGCTTCACCTCTGCCGACAAAGCATCCGCCCATTCGCTCCACGAAAACAGCCCGTTGTCGTGCAGTGCTACCGTCATGGCAAAGGCCTCTGCTTGCCACGGCTCGGCAAACACAGGCGCCTCGACACCGGTGGGCAGCATGGCGGCGACTGAGCCCGTCTCACACCGGCTCAAGGTAGCTCTCCCAGGCATCGATCGACACGACAAGTGTCGGATCGGCGCCCTCGCCCCAGATTTCGCCGCCGGTAAAGGCCACCGTATAGACCCATTGCGGGTTTTCGCCCTGGCCGTGCGCATTGCTGTCGGGAAAGACAAAGCCGTCGCGCACAGCCTCGACGACGCCTCGCTTGCCGCGTGCATAGCGCGGCAGTCTGGTGTGGCCGGTCGGATGAAAGTTCTTGGTTCGCACGGGGTCGCCCGCCTTGAACCGCGCAGGCGCGGCGACAGGCCGGTCGCAGTGCCCGCCCTTGGCCAGCACCGCCGGAACGTCCTTAGCCTTCAGCACCCGTTTGGGTGTCGCTGCCGGATCGACTGCGTCGCCCGTAGCCAGGTCGCGGTCGCTGACGAAACCATGGCGTTTGAGCAGCACCTCCAGCGCCTTGATCCATATCTGGTAGTAGCTGGAGGCATAATAATCCGCTGGATGCAGCGATTCCCGCGCGTGCCGGCTCTCGTCGATGGTCCAGGCGCCCATGGCGCCGGCGCATAACGTCACGCCCAGCGCCCGCCTTTCCCAATCGGCATGGAAATAGGGTTCGTCAGGTTCGGGCGCGACCGGCCCGAAACCCATCTGGCCGCCGAGATCCTGCGGCCCGTTCATGCTGGCTCCCGCGCCAGCGCCGTGCCGATCATGGCATCGCGCGTCACCAGATCGGCGAGCCGTGCCTCATCCCAGCCCTCCGTACCCCGGGGGCGCATCGGCACCACCAGATAGCGCAGCTCGGCGGTCGAATCCCACACCCGGATTGTCGTCCTCGCCGGCAAGGTCAGACCGAATTCCTCGAGCACGCCGCGCGGATCGATCACTGCGCGCGAACGGTAGGGCGGCGCCTTGTACCAGACCGGCGGCAGGCCGAGCACCGACCACGGATAGCAGGAGCATAGCGTGCAGACGACGAGGTTGTGCGTGTCGGCCGTATTGAACACCGCCTGCATGTGCTCGCCTTGCCGGCCGGTGTAGCCGAGCGATTCGATGGCCGCCGTCGCATCACGCTTCAGCCATGCGGCAAACCCGGGATCAACCCAGGCCTTCGCCACCACCTTTGCGCCGTTGCGCGGCCCGATCTTGGTCTCATAGGTGTCGACGATAACATCGATCGCCGCCGGATCGATCAGGCCTTTGCGGGTGAGAATCGTCTCCAGCGCGCGCACCCGCGCCGCAAAAGGATCAAGCTCGTTGTCGTGGTCGTGATTGTGCGGCATGGCGTCAAATTACGATCGCGGACCCCCGGCCGCAAGCACCACGGCTTGGGCCAGCGCTATTCGGCTGCCGCCTTCTGCGGCACCGGTTCTTCCTCCTCGTCGAACAGTGACGGCTGGTCGACCGCTTCGACCGGGCTCGGCTCGCCCCGGCGCCGTGCCCACAGCCTGACCAGCCAGCCGGAAAAATGCTCCATGTAGACGTAAATGACGGGCGTGACGAACAGCGTCAGTGCCTGCGAGGCGACAAGACCGCCGACCACCGCCACGCCGAGAGGCTGGCGCAATTCCGCGCTGGCGCCGGTGCCGAGCGCGATCGGGATGGTGCCCATCAGCGCGGCAAGCGTGGTCATCATGATCGGCCGGAAGCGCATCAGGCAGGCCTTGTGGATGGATTCGACAGGCGACATCCCCTCGCGCCTGAGTTCCAGCGCCACGTCGATCATCATGATGCCGTTCTTCTTGACGATGCCGATCAGCATCAGGATGCCGATCACCGCGATCACCGAAAGATCCATCCCCGCCAGCCGCAGTGCCACCAGCGCGCCGAGCACCGCCGATGGAAGCCCGGTCAGGATGGTGAGCGGGTGGATGAAGCTCTCATAGAGCATGCCGAGAACGATATAGATGGTCAGAATCGCGCCGCCGATCAGCAGCCCCTGGTTGGAAAGCGAATCCTGGAACGTCTTGGCCGTGCCCGAGAAGGCGGTCGAGATCGTCGGCGGCATGCCGATCTTGTCCTTCAGCGCGTTGATGTGGCTCACGCTGTCGCCGAGGGCCACGCCTTGCGGCAGATTGTAGGAGATGGTCACTGCCGGAAGCTGGCCGAGCTGGTTGACGGTCAAAGCACCGGCGGTCCGATCGACGCGGGCGAACGCACCGAGCGGCACCAGGCTGCCGCTCGCCGTTCTCACCTTGATGGCCAGCATCCGCTCGGGCGACCACTCGATCTTCGGATCGAGCTCCATGATCACGTCGTAGCTGTCGGCCGAACCGAAGATGGTCGACACCTGCTGGGTGCCGAAACCGCCATAGAGGCTGGAGCGCAGCGTGTCGGTATCGACGCCGAGGTTCGCCGCCTTGTCGCGGTCGATCACCAGCGTCGCCTGTAGCGCGTTGTTCTGCAGGTCATTGGTGACGTCGGTGAAGGCGGCATGATCGGCAGCCATCGCGTCCGTCAGCCTCTGCGCCCAGACGTTCGTCAGGCCGGTATCGAGGCCCTGAACGGCAAGCTGGTAGGCACTCGCCGAAGAACGCGCGCCGAGCCGCAGGTTCTGCACCGGCTGCATGTAGGTTTCGATGCCGGGCACATTGGCCAGCTGGCGCCGCAGGTCCGTAAGCACCTTGTCGATGTTCGGTCGCTGGTCCTTGTCTTTCAGCTGCACAAACAGCTGGCCCTGGTTGAGCGCATTGTTTCCACTGCCCGCCGACCAGCCGACATGCGCGACGTAGGGCGAATGGGTGAAGACATCCGCCACTTGCCCCTGCAGCTTCACCATCGCGTCAAACGAAATGTCCTGGCGCGCGATGGTCGTCACCGAGACCTGGCCGATATCCTCCTGCGGGAAGAAGCCCTTCGGCGAAATCTGGATCAGCCACACCGACAGCCCGGCGGTCACCAGGAAGACAAGGAAGACAAGGAAATTGTGGCGCAGGCAGAATGTCAGCAGCCTGTCATAGCCCTGCATGAAGACGTTTTGTCTATGGCCTTCACCGTGCGCTGCTTTCTGCTCGGCTTTCGATAATGACAACAGCCGCGAGCACAGCATCGGCGTCAGCGTCAGCGAGACGAACATCGACGCCAGGATGGCGACCGTCACCACCACCGCGAATTCGTTGAAGATGCGCCCGATCACGCCGCCCATCAAAAGCACCGGAATGAACACGGCGACCAGCGAGATCGAGATCGAGATGATGGTGAAGCCGATCTCGCGCGCGCCCTTGAGCGACGCCTCGAGGGCAGAGAGCCCGTCCTCCTCCATATGGCGGAAAATGTTTTCGAGCATGACGATTGCATCGTCGACGACAAGACCGACCGCCAGCGTCAGCCCCATCAATGAGACGTTGTCGATGGAAAAGCCGAACAGGTACATCACGCCCAGCGTGGCGATGAGCGAAATCGGCACCGCCACGGCCGGGATGACCGTCGCCGTTACCCGGCGCAGGAACAGGAAGATCACCGTCACCACCAGCGCGATGGTGAGCAAGAGCGTGAACTGCACGTCATCGACCGCCTCGCGGACCGATGTCGAGCGGTCGTTTAGCAACTGGATGCTCGCCGCTGCCGGCATCTGATCGTCGAAGGAAGGTAGCATCGCCTTGACGCGGTCGACGACGTCGACGGTATTGGCATCCGGCTGGCGCTGCACCGCCATAATGATGGCGCGGGTGCCGTCATACCAGCTTGCCGTCGTCGTGGTCTCGACCGAATCGATGACGCGGGTCACCTCGCCGAGCCGCACCGGATGGCCGTTCTTGGTTGCGATGATGATGTTGGAGAATCCTGCCGCATTGGTCAGCTGCGTGTTCGCGGTGATCGTCAGCTGCTGTTTGTTGTTCTTGAGCACGCCGAGCGGCGTGTTGCTGTTGGCCGAGGCAATGGCCGTCTGCAGCTGGTCGATCGAGATGCCGCGAGCGGCGAGCGCCGTCGGATCGATCTGGACGCGGACGGCATATTTTTGCTGGCCATAGATCGAAACCTGCGCAACGCCGTCGATCGTCGACAGCGACGGCGAAATCACATTCTCGGCAAACGCGTCGAGATCAGTCAGCGGAATTGTGTCGCTGACCAGCGACATCAGCAGGATCGGCGCATCGGCTGGATTGACCTTGCGGTAGCTCGGCGGGCTGGTCATCTCCGGCGGCAATTGTCGTTGCGTGCGTGCGATCGCTGCCTGCACGTCGGCGGCGGCTGCATCGATGTCGCGGTTGAGCACGAACTGAATGGCGATCGAGGTCGAGCCGAGCGAGTTGGTCGTCGAGATCGAATCGATGCCTGCGATAGTGGCAAACTGCTTGATCAGAGGCGTTGCCACCGAGGTCGCCATGGTTTCCGGCGAAGCCCCGGGCAGCGAGGCCGAGACGTTGACAACCGGAAATTCGGCGCTTGGCAGCGCCGCGACCGGCAGGAATTTGTAAGCAAATAGCCCGCCCAGAACCAGGGCGAACGACATGAGCAGCGTGGCGACGGGCCTGCGGATGCAGAATTCGGAAATCATGGCTGTGTTCCGCCCGTCCGGTCAGCCTCGGCAACCTTCGGAGCCGCCTGATCGCCGGTGCCGGTCGAAGCCTTGCCTTCGCGCACCGCCGCGCCGTTCTTCAGTTTGGTCTGACCCTCGACGACGACACGCTCGCCGCTTTTCAATCCTTGGCTAATTGCGGTGTTGGTGCCTTCTGTCAGCGCGACCTGCACGGGCCGCATTTCAACGGTGTTGTCCGGCTTGATCACATAGACGAACGGGCCCTTCTGGCTGGGCTGGACGGCGACCGTCGGAACGGACGTCATTTGTGGCATGATGCCGGCATCGAGCACGACGTTGACGTATTGGCCCGGCCATAGCGAAAGATCGGCGTTGGGCACACTGGCCCGCGTTGCGATCGTGCCGGACGCCGTGTCTACGCTGGAATCGACGAAATCCAGCGTTCCCTTGCCGATCGGCTTCGGGTCGCCGTCCTTGGTCAGCGTCACCGCACCTTGCTGCGGCGCTGCCAGCGCCTTGTGCAGCAAGGCAAGATCGCTTTCGGGGAGATTGAAGTTCACCTGCAGCGGGTCGACCTGCGTGATCGTCACCAGTGGAGTCGACGTGCTGCTGCCGTTGCTGGTGGTGACGAGATCGCCGACGGCGACGCTGACTGCGCCAAGCCTGCCGGAGATCGGCGCCCTGATCGTGGCGAAGCCAAGCTGGATTTGGTCCGCATCGATCGTTGCCTTGTCGGCGTCGACGGTGGCCGCGGCGGATTTCTGTGCCGCGACGGCCTGATCGTAGGTCTGCTGTGTTCCGGCCTGCCTGGCGACGAGATTTTTGGCGCGCTGAAGATCGGCCGTGGCGCTGGCAAGCAGCGCCTGGTCTTTTGCGAGCGTCGCCTGATCGCGTGCCAGTTGCGCCTTCAACGAGCGATCGTCCAGCGAGAAAAGAACGTCGCCGGCCTTCACCATCTGTCCGTCCTTGACCGCGATTGCGACGATCTGGCTCGAGACCCGCGCGTTGATGCTGACCACGGCAGGAGAGGACACAAAGCCGATGGCATAGCGCCGGACCGGGAAATCGGCCGTCGAAGCGGTGGCGGCAACCACCGAAGTCGAACGAGCGGCATTTGCTGCTGCAGCGGGTTTGTCCGCCGCCGCCGTGGTCTGCTTCGCCGACAGCATCTGCTGAAGACCGGTCATTGCGGTGGGCGAAAAATAGAGCCACGCCGCCGCAAGGCAGGCTGCAGCGATCACCGCAAATACGATCTTTCCGCGCATCGACAAAAGGCCTTCTCAACGCGACACGCCGATTTCCGCTGGTCGCACTCTAGCTCAACTCGCAGCCTCTTGCCGCGATTTTGCCAGATAATAGAGGATGCCGAAGGCGAAAAAGGGCCAAAACCCGTCATTACGAAGATTTAATGTGCAGTGCACAATAAAACGGCAGCTAGCGCAGCATCGGCCACAATGTCGCCGCCAGCATCACACCCATGGCGATGTTGAACCATTTGAGCCGCGCCGTATCCGCCAGAAAACCGCGCAGCGCCATGCCGAAACCGACCCAGGTCGAAATGCTCGGCAGCATGACGACGGCGAACGCGGCCGCGATCAGCACCACGGACACAAGCGGGCGTTCCGGGTTCGTATAGACGGCCATGGCTGTAATCGCCATCACCCAGGCTTTGGGATTGACCCACTGGAAAGCCGCAGCCTCGATGAAGCGCATCGGCTGGCCCTTCGCCTCGCCTTCGCCGCCGAGCGAGCGCGACATGGCGATCTTCCAGGCGAGATAAAGCAAGTAGAGGCCGCCGGCGATCTTCAACCCGGTATGCAGGACCGGAAAGGCCGTCAACACGGCGCCAAGCCCGAAGCCTACGGCAAGCAACAGCACGAGGAAGCCGAAGCCGATGCCGAGCATGTGTGGCACGGTTTTGACCAAGCCGAAATTCACGCCCGAGGCCAAAAGCATGAAATTGTTCGGACCCGGCGTGATCGAGGTCACGAAGGCATAAACCAGCAGAGCAAGGAATGCATCGAAGGTCATGGAGGATCGCAATGATCAATAATACTGAAATACTGACTTAAATCGATGAAGTGCTGAGTGCAAATGCAATTCGTTGGTCCACGCGCCCTAAGCGTTCCTTCATTTCTTAGGCCAATATCCGCTGAGAACATCTATCTGCGGTAGGCTGCACCGACCATAGATCTGAATCCGGGGCAGTTTCGCGCTGACGGCGCACGCGTCGCAGCCCTTTGCGTCTCGGCGTATTCTCCGGAATCTTGACGCTGTGCGCCAGACCCAGGATCGCCAGAACCTGAATGAATAGCCAGCCGAGATCGATCTGTCCGTGTTCCAGACCAAGCCGTGCAGACTCGGGAAACGCGTGATGGTTGCCGTGGAAACTCTCGCCGAACGTTACCAGCCCGAAACGCGGCAAATTGTATCCTTGCACGGCAACGTCGTCGACGCGCCATCCTTGCTCCCCATCTCGGTGCGCAAAATGCCCAACCAACCAATGCCCGGTAAGCGACACTGAAACGCGCACCGCGATTCCCCATACCACCCAATCCCAGCCGCCAAGCGCGAAAAAGAGGATCGCCCAGGGCAGTTGTTGCAGCATCCAGGTGCGTTCGACGAACTTGTAGAACAGGTCATTCCTGATCGAGGGTTCGATGACGAAGGTGGGTGGATTGCGCAAAGCGACCGCGCAATGCATCTGCCAGAAGGCATCGGTGAAAAATGGCCGACGATGGGCATGGAGATCGTGACATGCGGTCTGGCGCTGAGCCCAGTCACGAATATCGTGAGCATAGATCATCCCAAAAGGACCGGCCATGCCGACGAGCACGCCAAGGTAGACCAGCGCATGCTCGACCCAGATATGAACCTTGAACGAACGGTGGATGAGCAGACGGTGCATCCCCACCGAGTGTCCGGCGCAGATTGTCGCCGCCGTTGTCGCAACGAATAAGGCGAAGGCACTCCAGCTAAATGTCATCGGTCCCAACACAATGGCGGCGATCGTCATCGCCCCGACCCAGATCGACTTTGCCGGCACCCACACGACTTTGCCGTCTTCGGCGTCACTGTCCTGTTGGGAAATCATTCTGCCCGTGGATATGGTTTTCATCGGTACCCCTCCTCCTGCATGAACATTTCCGGACCACAGCCTTGCCTTCTGGCGCGTCTTCCGTTACTTAGGCAGTAAGCTAATCGTCTACTACTACGAATTAGGTATTTAGGCAATAGTCTAAATGAAAATAAGAAAAGCGGACCGAGGCGCAGCCAACACCTCGGCATCACAAGGTGGCAGACAGTGATCGAAGATGCAGAGCACGCAGCGGATGCCGAAACGGCTGCTCACGCAAATGGCGCGATACAGCGCGTGTTTGAAGCGCTATCTTCAGCGCCCCGGCGCAAGATCCTCGCCTATCTTGCGCACTCTTCCCTAACGGCGGGCGAGATCGCGGCGCGCTTCGAGATGTCGAAGCCGTCGATCTCGCAGCATTTGAGCATTCTGGAGACGGCCGGGCTCATCGCCAAGGAGCGGCACGGACAGTTCATCCACTATTCTCTGGTCCAGAACAATCTTGTGAACACGCTGAATGGATTTGTTCAGGATGTCTGCCCGGTATCGCGCCCTATCAAGAGAGAAAGCAAAGAACTTGGTCGAGGCGAGGCAGCGCAAAGATCGCACTTGCGCAAATCTGAAAAGCCCTAGCGGCTTTGCATCGTTTTCATGAGCGCCTTGGCGTATCGGCAGGCGTCAAATTCCACAGCGATCTCGCAAGACTTTTTGTAGGCGGCCATCGCCTCGGCTTCGTCCACAGAGACGCCTTCACCATGCTGAAGGGCGCTGCCATACATGGTGCAACCCCAGGCATCGCCCTCATTGCAGCTCAGCTTGAATGTGCGATAAGGGCAAGATTCATTGGCACTACCGGCGGCAAGCAGTTTGTTTAGCCCAAGCCGACCCAAGAGAATTCCCGCGCCGCGATTTGTGCAGCCGCCGATACTGCCAGTAGCGCAGGCCTGGGCGAACATCTCCTCGGTCCATTGCTTGTCTTCTGGCGAGTGCTCCTGGATGACCCTGGCCGTCTCGAAACAGGCTTCGCCCCTGCGTCCGTCGAAACACCGCTTGGCACAGGCCAAGACGTCTTTCTCACAACCTTGGTAATCTATTCCCGGCGTGGAAAAGAGCGCGTCATCGACGCCCGACGCCCTGCGCCAAATATCGGCCGGGCATTGTTGGAAATAGTAGCTCGGTGTGCCCCTGCGGTCGATTTCTTCAAACAATTTCGGCAGCACTGACTTGTCGAATACCGGCTCCTGGCTGGCCGCCGCCGTCGTGACCGCAAGAACGATTGCGCCGGCGCCTGCTAGAATTGCCGCCGCGAGCATTATGATCACATCCCTTGCGGGCCGCGGTTCATCGCCGCCACTCCGGTACGGCAGATTTCAACTAGCCCGAGCGGTTTCATGATGGCGATGAACTGATCGAGCTTGGAGCCCTTGCCGGTGATCTCGAAGATGAAATGCTCGGTGTTGGCATCGATGACGCTGGCGCGGAATGCATCGGCGAGCCGGAGCGCCTCGACGCGGGCTTCGCCGGTGCCGGCGACCTTGACCAGCGCGAGTTCCCGCTCCAATGGCCGCTCCTGTCCGAATTCCTGCGACCGCACGGTGAGATCGACGACGCGGTGCACCGGCACGATGCGCTCGAGCTGGTGCTTGATCTGCTCCAGCACGTGCGGCGTGCCGCGCGTCACGATGGTGATGCGCGACAGGTGCTTTTCGTGCTCGGTTTCCGAGACCGTCAGGCTCTCGATGTTGTAGCCACGTCCGGAAAACAGGCCGATGACCCGCGCAAGCACGCCCGGCTCGTTGTCGACCAGGACCGAAAGCGTGTGGTTCTCTGGTTTTTCCGTCTCCTTGGCGATAAAATAGGCGGAGCCGGTCGGTTGCAACTGTGCGTTCATGACATGGATCTCGATTTCAAACTTTTGCGCTAATCTGCTGTTTCCGCACAGCTTCCTCGAACCAGGCTACACCAGTTCCCTGCCCTTGGCGTCGATCGCGTTGGCTACAGCTTCGTCGGTCGCCTCGTCAGGCAACAGCATCTCGTTATGCGCCTTGCCCGACGGAATCATCGGGAAGCAGTTGGCGAGCGTCGCCACGCGGCAGTCGAACAGGACGGGCTTCTTGACCCCGATCATCTCCTTGATAGCGTCATCGAGCTCGTCCGGCTTGTCGCAGCGAATGCCGTGGCCGCCATAGGCTTCGGCGAGCTTGACGAAATCCGGCATCGCCTCGGTGTAGGAGTGCGACAGCCGGTTGCCGTGCAGCAGCTGCTGCCACTGCCGCACCATGCCCATATATTGGTTGTTGAGGATGAAGATCTTGATCGGCGCCTCGTGCTGCACCGCCGCGCTCATTTCCTGCATCGTCATCTGCACCGAGGCGTCGCCGGCGATATCGATGACCAGCGCATCCGGGTGCGCGATCTGCACGCCGAGCGCGGCCGGCAGGCCGTAGCCCATCGTGCCCAGTCCGCCGGAGGTCATCCAGCGGTTCGGCTTCTCGAAATGATAGTGCTGTGCCGCCCACATCTGATGCTGGCCGACCTCGGTGGTGATGTAGGTGTCGAGGTCCTTGGTCAGCGCATAGAGCCGCTGGACGGCATATTGCGGCATGATCACCTCGTGGTTCATCTTGTAGGCGAGCGAATCGCGCGCGCGCCATTTGGCAATCTGCTCCCACCACGGGTGAAGCGCTTTCTTGTCGGCCTTGGCGGTTGCCCGCCACAGCCGCACCAGATCCTCCAGCACACGCCCGACATCGCCGATGATCGGCACGTCGGTGTGGACGTTCTTGTTGATCGATGACGGGTCGATGTCGATGTGGATCTTCTTCGAATTCGGCGAGAACGCGGTGAGCCGCCCGGTGATGCGGTCGTCGAAGCGCGCGCCGATGCAGAGCATGACGTCGCAATCGTGCATCGCCATGTTCGCTTCATACGTGCCGTGCATACCGAGCATGCCCATCCAGTTCTTGCCCGACGCCGGATAGGCGCCGAGGCCCATCAGCGTCGAGGTGATGGGAAAGCCGGTGAGGTCGACCAGCTCGCGCAGCAGATGGCTCGCCTCCGGGCCGGAATTGATGACGCCGCCGCCCGAATAGATGATCGGCTTCCTGGCGCCGGCCATCAGCTCGACCGCCGCCTTGATCTTTTCCAGATCGCCCTGGACCTTCGGTTGGTAGCTGGTGCGCGGCGCCGTCTGCGGCGGGACATAGATACCCTTGGCGAACTGCACGTCCTTCGGAATGTCGACGACGACCGGACCGGGGCGCCCTGTGGTTGCCACATGGAAGGCCTCGTGGATCGTTGCCGCGAGCTCGTTGACGTCCTTCACCAGCCAGTTGTGCTTGGTGCAGGGCCGCGTGATGCCAACCGTGTCGCACTCCTGGAACGCATCCGAGCCGATCAGCGAAGTCGGCACCTGGCCGGTCAGGCAGACCAGCGGGATCGAATCCATCAGCGCGTCCTGCAATGGCGTCACCGCATTGGTGGCGCCCGGCCCTGAGGTCACCAGCATGACGCCGGCCTTGCCGGTCGAGCGCGCATAGCCTTCCGCCGCATGGCCCGCGCCCTGCTCATGGCGGACGAGGATGTGCTCGACCTCGTCCTGCTGGAAGATTTCATCGTAGATTGGCAGAACCGCGCCGCCCGGATAGCCGAAAACATGCTTGACGCCGTTGTCCTTCAGCGCCTGCACCACCATTTCGGCGCCAGTCATTTCGCCCCTTGGCATTTCAGTTCTTGGCATCTCGCGCCGCTCATTCTGTCCACTGCTCATCGGTCTGGTCCCGTACTGTTCGCCATCTGGCGATTGCTGGTCGTTTAGTCGTATTTCGGGCAATAAAAAAGGCCCCCGAGGGAGCCTGTGTCTTGCGCATGGGAGGTCACCGCCCGGCGGTTACACCGCCTTGCCCACGCGCTTTCCTACGAGAATGAGTGCCTTTTTCATGGTGGCGGACAATAGAATTGGTTTGACGCCGCTGTCAACGGCGAATGTGCACTTGGCCTGACGTCGGCACATCCGCCCATTGTGCACCCGCGCCGCCTTTCCGCCGCGCGGGTCTTCCGTTTCAGGCGCAGAGCACCACACCCCTCGCCTTGGCCCAGCGCTCGATGATCTTGCGCTCCTCGAGCGAGGCGAGACGGTTGCCGAAACCGCGCACCTGCACCGCACGGTTTTGCGGGTCGAGTTCGATCGTCAGCAACCGCTCGATCTTGCCGAGCGCCGAGCGCCGCAGCACCCAGATCGAGGCATTGCGGTGATGCATTTGGCCGCGTATATCGAGACGCAATGATGCATCGCCCGGCTCTCGGCGACCAGATCCTCGGCTGTCTTCAACTGACGGATGAAGAAACGCTCGCCATGCGCCTTTGCCTCCTTGGTCGACGGCTGCCAGTCCCAATCGTCGAGGCGCGAGCCGTCCCAGGCGCGACCCTGCGACTGCGTCCCGGCAGTATGCGTGGCCCGCCCGGCAGCCCGGCGGCGCATTGCCTCGATGCGTTCGATCGCGGCAATGTCTCGATGCCATTCCAGCATCTGCCGACGCAGCGAGGCGAGCGTGCGACCCTTCAGGCTGTACGCCGCATCGCGCTGGTGCACGGCGCCGATATAGTCGCATAGATCGTCGATCTCCTCCTTCGACGCGGGTTGCCCGCAGAAGAACCGTGTCACCTCGCGCCAGAAGGCCAGATCGTTACGTGGCGTGCGCGCGATTTTCGACTTGGCAAGTCGGGCCGCCAACCCGGAATCATCCGTGTAGGACCGGACGATCGCCACCCAAAAGGCCTCGTCGAACGTGAAATCGCCGGGCAAGTTCAAGAAGCAATGCACCTCCTTGCGAGACAGCCACGCACAGGCGCCCGCCTTGTAAAGCGAGTCACCACGCGCCACTGCGATATACCAAGCCTTGCGAAGCGCGATCTCGCCGGCATTCAACGCCGAGCTGTCCAGCCAGATCCCCTCGAGCGCGGCTGTAACCGGGTAGCGCGCATAGAGATGACGCGCCGCGGCCAGCCGCAGCCGCGCGGGGTCGCGCGTCTTCAGCTTTGGACGCCACAGCGCGCCGTCGCGGATTGCCATGCCGGCAAAGCCCCGACGTGCCTCGTCGAGCGCCCGCTCGAAATCCGGAGCGGGACGCGGGACGGGAAAAACCCGCCGCAGCGTTACGGCATATGCTTCAATGCGTTCGCGCTCGGCATCCTGCCTGCGCTGGATCATGGACTTTGCCATGGCCGTTCTTCCTGATTGGAACCCTGTCGGCCGCACGCAATTCCAGCGTCGGCACGGAATGTGTCGATCTGGATCGCCGGGTCATTGACAGGTCTCCTTTCAGGACGACGGATCAGAATGGGCGGCTTCTCTAAGGTCGCCGCCAATTTGACGCAAGAGCTATTCTTTCCATGCCCGCGATGGTCTGACTGGTGTTGCAAAGGTGCATCGTTGTCGCCATCAGCGTGTCCGGCCGACGCGTTTCCAGTAGATGAGGGTGCCTGTCAGCCCGCCATGCGGCATCAGCGCATAATCCGGTATTTCGCCGGCCAGCGTGAAGCCGAGCTTTTCATAGAGGCCGGAAGCCCCCTCCTCTTTTGCCGTGTCGAGGACCAACAGCGTGCGGCCTTTCTCCACGGCAACGGCTTCCGCCGCCTCCATCAGGCGGGTTGCGATGCCCTTGCCGCGATAATCGAGGCGGGTCATCAGCTTGGCGATCTCGGCCCGGTGCGGCTGGTTGGGAGGGCAGTCGAGCAGCAAGGTGACGGTGCCGACCAGAGCCTCGCCGTTCCAGGCCCCAAGCACCGCCCTTTCGCCTCTGGCGGCCGCATGAAGCGACCTGTTCCAGAAGGCCGCGGCCATCTCCGGCGCCAGCGGATGCATGAAGCTGACCGAGCCGCCGGCGGCGACTGTCCCGATCAGCAGATCCGCCAGCATTTTTTGCGTTCCGTCAGTCCTGGTGAGTGGCCTGATTTCGATCGAACTCATGTGGTTCCCCTGCGCCGTCCGTCAATCGAAATGACTGATCCGCTTCCGCTTCCTGGCCCGCCGGATTTCCGCGATGCGATCGGCGTCTTCCTCTTGCAGATGTCGCCCGCGTTCCAGCAGTTCGAGCGTGTATTCCTCATAGGTCAGGCCCAGCCGCTCGGCCTTGTCCAGCCGCATCAGCATGATCTCGCGGCTCGGCACTTTCCATGCCTGGGCATGGGCGGTCCGCCAGGCAAGAAACACATAGGGCTCACCCTTGCCCCAGGGCGGACCGTTATAGTCGTCAAGCGGCGGACCGCCATTGTCGGAGCGTTTCGGACGGCGCGCCTTCACCTCAGCTCCTGGCCAACGCAACCAGATAGTCGGCGGCGTCCGGCCCCGGAGCGTGAAAGACGCAATCGGATGGCGCGCCGAGCGCCAGGCAGTCGCCGGGTTCGAGCCGGTGAACGATGTCCCCCTCGGTGAATTCCAGCCGCCCGGAGATCAGCCATATCTGTTGCCTGATGAAGGCATAGGACGCCGCCGGGAAACTTACCTTGGCGCCGGCCGGCAACTGTATCCGGATCAGTTCGAGGGGTATGTCGGAGACCGGCGAAAGATGCCGCCGCACATAACCCGTAGCCGGATCGCGCCAGAGCGGCTGGTCACGTTCGCGAAGCAGGCCACCGCCCTGCAATTCCGCCCTTGCGATCAATGTGGACAGCGTCATGCCGAAGGCGGCCGCAATGCGCACAAGGAGCGCCGCCGTCGGGCTGGTCATACCGCGTTCTACCGTGCTCAGCATGGCTTTCGAAACATCGGACCGCTCCGCCAGCTCTGCCAGGGACCAGCCTCGAGCCACTCTTTCGGCATGTATTCGTCTGCCGATGGTCGAGGAGATGTCGTTCGCTATATCATCCATTAATCCAATATATCGAAATTTTTCTACCGAGCAACGGCCGTTTCATCCATTTTTCGCAAACTCCTTAATGTCCGCTAAACCATCCGGCCTCATCCCACCTTAACCCCGTTCGCCTAGGCTCATCGCTTGGAAAAAGGGATCGGCGTGTCCATGCTCGTTGAACGCGAAGCCTCCATTGGGGAACCAACTTTGCTGGAGCGCCGCAGGGCGGAGCAGAACGACAAGCGCATTCTGGGCAATGTCGTGCAATGCGACGGCGCGCGCGCCACCATCAGCGCCTATGCCGACGATATCGAAGGCACGGTCACCGGCCTGTGGAGCGTCGGCAAGATGATCTCGATCAATCTCGGTACATCACGAACCGTCGGCCTGGTCTATGAAATCGGCAAGTCGGATCGTGCCTGGAGCAGCGAGGGCCAGAATCCGATCGAGGTCAGCATCGAATTGATCGGCGAGGTGCGCGACGGTGCCGAACCCGGCGCGAAGCCGATCTTCGACCGTGGCATCACAACCTACCCGCATATCGGCGCCATTGCCCATCGTATCCGCAGCCGCGACCTGCAGGCCGTCTACGATCTCGCCGGTCGTCATTCGATCACCATCGGCACGCTGTCGCAGGACGAGGCCATCGACGCCAATATCGCCATCGACGATACGCTGGCGCGCCATTTCGCCATTGTCGGCACCACCGGGGTTGGCAAATCGACCGCCGTGTCGCTGCTCTTGCGCAAATCGATCGCCGCCCGGCCCGACCTGCGCGTGCTCATCCTCGATCCACACAACGAGTTCGCCGCGTCGTTGCCCGAACATTGCGTCAGGGTCGATTCGACGACCCTCGACCTGCCCTTCTGGATATTCAAGCTAGAGGAATTTGCCGAAGTGCTGTTTCGCGGCCGCGAGACGGTCCCGGAAGAGGTCGACGCCTTGCGCGATCTCATCCCCGCGGCCAAGAACCTCTACCGCAATCCGAACTCCGGCAACTATCTACGGCGCAGCACCGATGCGCTGACCGCAGACGCGCCGGTGCCCTATCGCATTGCCGACCTCATCAAGCTGGTCGACGAGCGCATGGGGCTGCTGGAAAGCAAGAACGATCGCCCGACCCTCAGGTCACTGAAGACACGTATCGAATCGGCGGCATCCGATCCGCGCTACCGTTTCATGTTCAACTCGCGCCTGATCGAGGACACCATCCACGAGACGATCGGCAACATCTTCCGCGTGCCGCATCACGGCCGCCCTGTGACCTGCTTCGAAATGGCCGGCATGCCGTCCGAGGTGGTCAATTCCGTATGCTCGGTGCTGGCGCGGCTGGCCTTCGACCTGGCGTTGTGGAGCGAAGGCCGCCTGCGGCTGCTCTTCCTGTGCGAGGAAGCGCATCGCTATATGCCGGCCGATCCGCGCCTCGGTTTCGCGCCGACGCGGCACGCGCTGTCGCGCATCGCCAAGGAAGGCCGCAAATATGGCTGTTATCTCGGCGTCGTCACCCAGCGCCCGGGCGAACTCGACCCGACCATCCTGTCGCAGTGCTCGACGTTCTTTGCCATGCGGCTCGCCAACGAGCAGGACCAGGCGATCATCTGCTCAGCGATCGCCGACTCCTCGGCTTCGACGCTGGCGTTCCTGTCTTCCATGGGCCAGCGCGAGGCCATTGCCTTCGGGGAAGGCGTGGCGACGACGATGCGGATGAAGTTCGAAAAGCTCTCAGAGGATTTGATCCCCGGCACCGCCAAGCGCGCGGACGCCTTGCGGTCCGAAACCGGCGACGAGGTCGACCTCGTGGCGATCGTCGAACGGCTGCGCAACGTGCCGAAATCACAGCAGGCAATGCCTTTCGCGGAAGTCGTCGATCAGGGCCGGCAGGCCGGCGATTCGGACTATCGCAAGCCGTCGGCCGCACGCACCCAGCGAAACGACGATTTCGACTTGCGCTACGGCCTCAAGCCGGCGACCTTCGGCCTGCGTCCCCCAGAATGATTGAGCCGAGCGACTTTTAGGCAGCGCTCGCAGATATCAAAGCTGAGTTTCGATGGCTGTCTTGTCTATAACTGACCACACCTGGCGAATTTTCCCTCTCTGAAACTCATAAAATACGTTCTCGGCAAACGAAATTCTCTTCCCGCTTACATCGAGCCCAAGGAACGTTCCCCTTGGCGCGCAGTCGAAGCTTAGCCGGCTCGCTACATAAGGCGGATCGGCAACCAATAGCTGAATGTCGAAGTAAAGGTCCGGAATTTCGTCGAAGTCTCTCACCAACATTTCGAGATAGCCGGACAATCCGAGCTTGCGACCGTTGTGGGTCACTTCATCATGAACAAACCGCCCCAGATTTGGCCAATCCTGCTTGTTCAGGCATGCAATATAGCCTCGGTAAAGACCGGAGAGATCGGATTTAGTCACGGCAACACCTCTATTTCCGCCAAGCCCCGCAAAGGCAGCATCTCAGCTTGACTGGGTGACGTCGGTCTGCGTGCACCGGAAACACAGAAAACGATACCAGACGGCCGGCATCACGAATTCAATGACGGAATTTCAGGCACAGACGCGGTTGCGCCCTTGCCTCTTCGCCTCATAGAGCTGGCGATCGGCGCGGCGATAGAACTCCTCGGCGGTTTCCTTGCGATCCCAGACGGCAAGCCCGACGCTGGTGGTGATTTTCAGTCGGACATTGCCCGTCAGCACCGACATGTTGGCGATCGCCTTGCGGATGCGCTCCGCGAATTTGGATAGCAGCTCGGCGTCCATATTGGGCGTGACCACCGCGAACTCCTCGCCGCCCAGGCGCGCCACCACGTCGTGATAGCGTGTCATGTCCTTGAGACAGTTGGCGACCGCCCGCAACACCTCGTCGCCGACATCGTGGCCGTGGCTGTCGTTGACCTGCTTGAAATGGTCGAGGTCGAGGATCATCAGCCCTACTGGTTTCTCGATGCGACGGAACTCTTCGAGATATTCCTTCAGCGCATCGTCGAAATAACGCCGGTTCTGCATGCCGGTGAGGCTGTCGGTGAGCGCCGCATGCTCTAGCGTCTCCGAACGCGCGCTGAGCGAAACGGTCATGGCGCGCAGCTTGCCTTCTTCCGTCGCCTGCTTTCGGATCAGCGGGTAGATGAAGAAAATGCCGAAGAACAGCGCAGTCGCCAGCAGCACGCCCGTCGCAAACAGCAGCTTGTTGAGATAGACGATTTCATCGAGTTCCGAAGGCGTATTGCTAATGTCGGCGGCCAGGGTTTGCAGGAGCCCATAGGCGTAAAGCGTCACCAGGCCGGCGGCCAGGATCACAAAAATAAAGACGAAAAAGGCTGATTCCGCCTTGTGGAAACGCATCTGCTCCCCGTTGGAAAGTTCGTAACGATCTTATGGCATGCGGGAACTTACGGACAGTTAACCTGGACAACTTCAACGCGAAATGTCCCCTCGGTGTCGACTTTTCAGGTTGCGCTCGAATGAGGGAGTGAGAGCATCGAGTCGATCCCCTCACCAGGACGCAATCTCTGCCATTCCGGGCCCAATTGGTGCCTGAACCAGGTCGCCTGCCGTTTGGCATATTGCCGCGTCGCGATTTTCGCGCGCTCGATGGCCTCGGGAAAACTGAAGGCGCCGGCCAGCGCGGCCTGAAGCTCGCGAACACCGATTGCTTTCATCGCCGGCAGGTCGGGATCGAGGCCGAGCGCTGAAAGCTGTTTCACCTCGTCCAGTGCCCCCTTGTCCAGCATGCGGTCGAAGCGAGCATCGATCCGCTCCACCAGCGCCGCTCGCTCCGGCTCGATGACGAAAAAGCGCGCGCTGCTCCTGTCGATCAACGGCCGGCCACGCGCGGCCTGCCAGTCCAGGATGGAACGCCCCGACGCGTCGAGCACCTCCAGCGCCCGCACGATGCGCTGGCCATCCGTCGGCTTAAGCATCATGCCGGCCGCAGAATCCTCGCGCAACAGGATGCGGTGCAATCTCACTGCGCCCTGTTCCTGGAGCTCGTAGCGCCAGCGATCGCGGATCGACTTCGGAATGTCGGGCATCTCCGAGATACCTTCCGTGAGCGCCCGGAAATAAAGCCCGGTACCGCCGACGAAAATCACTGGCCGCTCCGAGAGCGTGCCGTCGTCGATGAGCTTCGTGACATCACGCAACCAGGCGCCGGTGGAATAGGCGGTGGACGGATCGACGTGTCCATAAAGAAAGTGGGGGACGCGGGCGAGTTCGGCAGGACCAGGCCGCGCCGTCAGCACGTCGAGCACCGAATAGCCTTGCATAGAATCGGTGTTGACGATGACACCGCCATTGCGCTCGGCGAGGTCGAGTGCGAGCGCCGACTTGCCGCTGGCGGTCGGCCCGGCTATCAGGATCGCGTTCTTCACGCGGCCTTCGCCCGCCTGTCCGCTGGAATTTTCGATGCCGCTGATCGCCACGCTTCTATCCCATCCCGCCGGCCGCGCATTGACGCCGACGCTAGCGAATATGGCCTCGCGGTCGGTCGGCGCAAGCGCTGTTCGCTGGCTGGCCGAAGGCATCGCCTGCGAACTCGACTTGCCGGAGACCGCCGACGCTTCCGAAATAACGGCGCGCCTGCAGGCCGCGCTTGCTTCCGAACCGATCGACGTGGCCGTCCAGCCGGCTGAGAACAGGCGCAAGAAGATCCTGATCGCCGACATGGATTCGACAATGATCGACCAGGAATGCATCGACGAGCTTGCCGACGAGATCGGCGTCAAGGATCGCGTCGCCGCCATCACGGCGCGATCGATGAACGGCGAGATCGCATTCGAGCCGGCCTTGCGCGAGCGTGTGGCGCTGCTCAAGGATCTCGATGCCGCAATCATCGACCGCATCATCGACAATCGCCTGACGCTAGCCTCCGGCGGCCGCACGCTCGTCCAGACAATGGCGGCCAATGGCGCCTGGACGGCGCTGATCTCCGGTGGTTTCGACATCTTCACCACCCGCATCGCAGCATTGCTCGGCTTTCACGAAAATCGCGCCAACCGCCTGATCGAGCAGGATCGCCGCTTCACCGGCTTGGTCGCCGAACCGATCCTCGGCCGCGCCGCCAAGGCCGAAGCCCTTATCGAGATTTCCGCCCGCCTCGGCCTGACGCCTGCCGATGCCATTGCCGTCGGCGACGGCGCCAACGATCTCGACATGATCCGTCTTGCCGGCATCGGCGTCGCCTTGCATGCCAAGCCGGCCGTGGCAGCCGAGGCAAAGATCCGCATCGACCACGGCGACCTCACCGCCTTGCTTTATCTGCAGGGTTATCGCCGGGAGGAATTTGTCGAATGACGCCGATCCGCACCGAGCGCCTGATCCTGCGCAACTGGGGAGATCGTGACCGCGAGCTCTTCCATCGCATCAATTCCGACGAGCGCGTCATGGAATTCTTTCCGTTTCGGCGCGACCGTGCCCAGTCGGACGCCAAGATGGAGGAGTTGCGCGCGGCTATCGATCGCGACGGCTTCGGCTTCGCGGCCGCTGAGATCGCAGCCACAGGTGAATGCATCGGCTTCGTCGGCATAACCCGAACCGATCATTTGCCATTCCTGCCGCCCGGCACGATCGAGATCGGCTGGCGGCTGGCACCCGAATTCTGGGGCCGCGGCTATGTCACCGAAGCAGCCGAAGCCTGGCTGACCTATGGCTTTGAAAGACTTGGCCTCGACGAAATCGTGTCCTTCGCAGTCAAGGATAACAGCCGGTCCACTGCCGTCATGGAGCGCCTGGGCATGATCGCCGACCCGGCCTCCGACTTCGACCATCCCGGTGTTCCGGACAGCCACACCGCACTCAGGCGACATGTCTTCTACAGGCTGCCACGCACAGACTGGCAGGCAAGAAAAAGGGCGGCCCGCTAGCCGCCCTTTTTCGTTTCAAGATCAGAGTGTTGCAGGCTCTTCCGGACTCAATCCATCCGGATTGTCACAAACCTCAGCTCGCCGGTCTTCGACGCCAGCATCAAAAGCGCGTTCTTGCGCCCCTGCTCCTTCAGCGCGCCGATCCGGTCCATGACGTCCTTGGGCGTTGCGACCGATTCCTGCGCGATCTCGGTGATCACTTCGCCCGGCTGGATGCCGCGTTCGGCAGCCGCCGAATCCTTGGAGACGTCGGTCACGACGACGCCGGAGACGTCGGCGGCAATGCCGAACTTCGTGCGCGTCTCCTCATTGAGCTCGCCGATCGTCATGCCGAGCACGGCAGCCGTCGAAACCGCAGGCGCCTTGTCGGCATCGTCCTGGTCGGTGTTGCCGTTTTCACCGCCGCTGGCAAGCTTTTCGCCGTCCTCGAGCCGGCCGAGCGTCACCTTGACGGTCTGCTCGACCCCTTTGCGCACGATGATCACGTCGACCGCCTTGCCGACCGGGCTCTCCGCCACGACGCGCGGCAGGTCGCGCATTTCATGGATGTCCTTGCCGTCGAATTTGATGATGACGTCGCCGGCCTGGATTGTGCCGTTGTCGACCGGCCCGCCCTTGATGACGCCGGCGACCAGCGCGCCCTTGGCGGTCGCCATGCCCAGGCTTTCGGCAATGTCGTCGGTCACCGGCTGGATGCGCACGCCGAGCCAGCCGCGCCGCGTCTCGCCGAACTGGCGAAGCTGGTCGACGACGCCCGAGGCAAGCTGCGACGGGATCGAGAAGCCGATGCCGATCGAGCCGCCCGATGGCGAGATGATTGCCGTGTTGATGCCGATGACCTCGCCGCTGCTGTTGAACAGCGGTCCGCCGGAATTGCCGCGGTTGATCGCGGCATCGGTCTGGATGAAGTCGTCATACGGGCCGGAATTGATGTCGCGATTGCGTGCCGAGACGATGCCGACCGTCACCGTGCCGCCGAGACCGAACGGATTGCCGATCGCCATCACCCAGTCGCCGACACGCATCGTGTTGGAATCGCCGAACTTCACCGCCGTCAGCTTGTGCCCTTTCGGATCGACCTTCAGCACCGCGACATCGGTCTTGGTGTCGGTGCCGACCAGCGTCGCCTTGAGCGTCACCCCATCGGAGAAATTCACCTCGATGTCGTCGGCATCGGCAATGACGTGGTTGTTGGTCACCACGATGCCCTGCTCGGCGTCGACCACGAAGCCGGAGCCCAGCGACTGCACCTTTTGCCCGCCGCCGCCCTTGTCGCCGCCACGGTTCTTGAAGAAATCGTCGAAGAAGTCCTGGAAGGGCGAGCCCTCCGGCAGCTGCGGCATCGGCACTGCGCCCGGCCCCTCAGTGCCTTTAACAGTCTGCGACGTCGAGATGTTGACCACGGCGCCAAGCAGGCCGGCGGCGAGATCGGCAACCGAGGGCGGCCCGTCGGCTGCCATCGTCGGCGCCACGAACGACGGAACGGCAACGGCGCCGACCAGAAGCGCAGCGGCCCCGGCGATGAACGTCCGCCTCGCTGCACGCAGAAGGGTGGTGGATGTCATCGAAAGGCCTCCGGGTGTTCTGAAAAAAAACCGCTTCGGCAAAAATGCCGGTCCGCGTCATGTTGGCAAGAAATAAGGCACGTTTGCGGCTATGGCTACCGCCAGAGAATAAATCCTCTGTTACGCCGGCTATCCCTGCACCGGCCCTACTGGCCGGTGCTTGGCTGCGCTGCCGGTGGGGCGGGAGCGGCAGGTGCTGGCGCTGGTGCCGCCGGTGCCACAGGCGTTTCCTTGCTGTCCGGGTCGCGGAAGAAGCGGAAGAACTCGGAATTCGGCGACAGCACCATCGTCGTTCCGGCGCTGTTCAGCGCCGTGCCATAGGCATTCATCGACCGATAGAAATCGAAGAAGGCCGGATCGCGCTGATAGGCCCCGGCAAACGTGGCACTGCGCTGGGCTTCACCTTCACCGCGCAGGATTTCAGACTCTTTTTGCGCTTCGGCGACGATTTCGACCACTTCGCGGTCGGCGCGAGCCCTGATCCGCTGCGCTGCCTCATTGCCTCGTGCCCTCAGCCGCTCGGCTTCGGCGAGACGTTCGGCCTTCATGCGATCGAAGGTCTGCTGCGAGACTTCGACCGTGAGATCGGTGCGGCGGATGCGGACATCCTCGATCTGCAGGCCAAGCGAGGTGGCATCGGGCCTCAGCTGATCGCGCACCTCGCGCATCATCACCGCGCGCTCTTCCGAGAGCGCCGCTTCGAAGTCGCGCAGGCCGTAAACGCGGCGCAAGGCGGCGTCGAGACGCGTCCTAAGCCGGGCCTCGGCCAGTTCGATCTGGCCGGACACCGCGGCGCGGAACACGCGCGGATCCGAGATACGATAGGCGATAAAGGCATCGACCTCATAGAACTTGCCGCCCGAAACCTGGACGCGGATGTTGTCGAGGTCGAAGCGCAGGACCCTGTTTTCGATCAGCTGGACGGTGTCGGCATCGAAGAAGGAGAATGGCGCCTTGAAATAGATGCCCGGCTGGTTCTTGACGTCGACGATTTCGCCGAACCTGAGCACCAGCGCCTGCTGGCGCGCATTGACGACGAAGACCGACGAATAGAGCAGGAACAGGATGACCGCGGCGATGACCGCAATGACGGGAAGACGGTTGGCCATCACTGGTTTCCTCCGGTGGCCGGTGCCGGCGCCTTCTGCTGCAATGCCGGCAGCGGCAGGTAGGGAACGACCCCTTGCCCGTTGCCTTGCTCGACGATGACCTTGCTCGAATCCTTCAGCACCCGCTCCATCGTTTCCAGGTAGAGTCGCTTGCGCGTCACCTCCGGCGCCTTGGCATATTCGTCATAAACCGAGATGAAGCGCTGCGCCTCGCCTTCGGCCTCCTGCACGACCCGGTTTTTGTAGGCGGCCGCGTCTTCGCGGATCTGTGCGGCCGCACCGCGTGCCTGGCCGAGCTTCTGATTGGAATACTGATTGGCCTGCTCGACGAACTTGTCCTCGTCCTGCTCGGCGCGCTGCACCTCGTCGAACGCGTCTGCCACCTCGCGCGGTGGCGCGGCGTCCTCGATCGAAATGGCGTTGACGTTGAGGCCGGCCTTGTAACCGTCCAGCGTCGTCTGGATGATCTCACGCACCGACGCCGCGATGCCTTGCCGGTCGTCGCGGAAAATGTCTTGCGCCGGGCGCCGGCCGACCGCTTCGCGCATCGCGCTTTCGGCGACCTGCTGCAGCATGCCGTCCGGGTCGGACACGTCGAACAGATAGGCCTTAGGATCGGAGACCTGATAGGCCACAGAGAACTGCACATTGACGATGTTCTGGTCGCCGGAAAGCATCAGGCCATTGCCGCTGGAACTGCCGCCGCCGATACTGACAAGCTGCTCGGCGATGTTGGCGGTCTCGACCGTTTCGATGGGCCACCAATGGAAATGCAGGCCAGGCTGCGACAGCTCCGCCTTCGGCTTGCCGAACCTGAGTTCCACCGCAACTTCGTCGGGCTGCACGGTGTAGACCGCCTTGAACGCCCATAGCACCACCAGCGCCGCGGCAATCAGCCCGAACACGGCAGGGCTCGCGCCACCGCCGCCCGGCAGCGCGCGCCGCAACCTGTCCTGCCCGCGCCGGATGATATCCTCGAGATCGGGAGGCGAGCCCTGCGGGCCGCTGGGTCCTTTTGGTCCCTGACCCCAAGGCCCCTGATTGTTGCCGCCGCCCCACGGGCCGCCGCCGCCGCTCTTGTCGTTCCAGGGCATGAATGTCCTTTCGCTTGGAATTCCCTCAAGCGCCGGCTCACCGGCGCAAAATCCAATATTATTATTCTATAGGGATGCAGCGGCACGCTTTCAACGCGATCGGCTGCCGCCACTGTCCGCCTTTTGGGTCCATCTAGACCTGTCGCGACCCCTTTGTCGCCTTCAATGCACGTCGCGGCGCCGCTCGTAAACCGAATAGCGTGTCGCATGGCTGTCCTTTTCGCCAGCCTCCACCTCCTGTGAGCGGACGATCCGCCACAGCGCCGGATCGATCGGCGGGAAATGGGCATCGCCGTCGACCGCGGCCAGAACATGGGTCACGTGCAGCCGATCGGCCAACGGCAGCGCCTGAGCGTAGATCTCGCCGCCGCCGATGACGCAGATCTCGTCGGCGCCGGCCATGCAGCGCCCGCGCACCGTCGCCAGCGCGATTGCGTCCTCGATCGAGTGCGCGACTTCGACGCCCTCGGCGCGCCATGCCCTGTCTCGTGTCACCACGATGTTGAGCCTGCCCGGCAATGGGCGGCCGATGCCTTCATAGGTCTTGCGGCCCATGATGATGGGCTTGCCCATCGTATCGGCTTTGAACCGCTTGAGATCGGTGGACAGCCGCCACGGCAACCCACCCTCGCGCCCGATCACGCCGTTCTCGGCGATGGCGACATAAATCGCGAGGTCCATCAGCCGCCGTTTCCGCCATCGGATGGCTCCAGCAGCAATATGTCGATATCGTGCTCGGGGTAGAAGTTCTGCGCCTTCATCTCGAACGTCGTCGGTCCGATCTTCCTGACGTTTTCGCCGCAAAACGAGACCAGGTTCTTCGCATCGCCCTTGTCGACGGTCAGCTTGAAACTGCCGATGTTTCCCGACGCCCAGTTGCCGCCCGTGGTCAGGATATAGGCGATGCGGTTCTCGAAATATTTGGGGTAGCCGTCGGGATCGTCCTTGGCTGCCTTGCGCACGGCATTCTCGAAGGCATCGTCCATGCAGTAGCGTGTCTTGTAGGCGGCATACTGACCCTGGAACTGGCCGTCATAGAAGAAGCTGACCGAGGAGGTGCCGCCGACGCTCGGCTTGTAGCGATGCGAGACATGGACCGCCTTGTTGGCCGGAAACGTCGAGCGCCACCAATAGGTCGAGCGCAATTGCCAGAACGGCGTATAGACGGTCATCATGCCCGAACCGTCGTCGGCAGTGTCCTCGATGATGATGCCGCGGTTGACCCAGTCGTCGGCGACCGCTTGCGGCAGCCTTGCCAGCGCCGCCTTGGCCGCATCGCCGAACGGATAGAACGGCACGCCCTGCGCCTTCAGGTCAGCGCCGATGTCGATGCCGAGCGCGAACACCTTCTGCTCGAGTTGCGGCTTTGCCGGCACCCCGTCGATCGTCACTTCGAAGCCGAGGAAATTGTCGCTCTGCGCCTCCGGAATCGCCGGTATTTCTTCGGGGTCGCCTTCGATGTCGGGCATCGGAAAGGCGACGATCGCATCGACATCCTTGTCGGTGTTGTTGCGGAAGACGTAATCGACCATCACTTTTTCCGGCGAGATGTAGAGATCCTCGCTTTCCATCGCCACCGCATCGCTGCGCGAAAGGATCAGCCCACCGGTGCCGAGTTCGGCGACCGAATCATTGGCGAGCGCAGGCGTAGCCGAGAGCGCCAAGGCTGCGGTCAGGACGTAACGGAACATGGAAACTCCCCCGGCGAGAATGCCAATATGACTCTAGCTGTTCAATATGGCGTTTCAAAGCCTTTCGGCAAATGCGCCGGCGCCTGCCGGCATGTCGTGTCGGTCTAGACACGCCGGTCCCGATCGGGCAGGAGTTCGCCCATGCGCAAGCTTCTCGTCATCGGCATCGGCGCCGGCAATCCGGAGCACATGACGGTCCAGGCCATTAACGGTCTCAATCGGGCCGACGTGCTGTTCATTCCCGACAAGGGCGCCAAGAAGAACGATCTCGCCGAATTGCGCCGCCAGATCTGCGACCGCTTCGTCATTAATCCGAACTCGCGCCGTGTCGAATTCGAGGTGCCGGTGCGCGCCGAGCCGGCGCCTTCCTACCGCTCGACCGTCGACGACTGGCACGAGGCGATCGCCGCGATCTACGAAGGCCTGATCCGCGACGAACTCCCTGAAGATGGCTGCGGCGCCTTCCTGATCTGGGGCGATCCGTCGCTCTACGACAGTGCGCTGCGCATCCTCGAGCGCGTGCGCCTCAGAGGCAATGTAGCGTTCGAGCTGGAGGTCATCCCTGGCATCACCGCCATCCAGGCACTCGCAGCCAGCCATAAAATGGCATTGAACCGGATCGGCGACGCCATTTTGATCACCACCGGCCGCCGGCTCGCCGAGGAAGGTCTGCCCGAAAACGCCGGCAGCACCATCGTCATGCTGGACGGCAAATGCGCCTTCAACACGCTGGACGACAACGACGTCACCGTCCACTGGGGCGCCTATCTCGGGACGCCCGACGAGATCGTCATCTCGGGCCGGATTGGCGACGTCGGCGACAAGATCGTGAGCACCCGTGAGCAGGCCCGCCGGAAAAAAGGCTGGATCATGGACACCTATCTGCTGCGCAAGCCGGGCGAGCCTAAGAAGTAACAGGGATCACACGCGGCATGAATTCCGCCGGCGTCACGCTGCGTCGATCTCGGCCTGCAGCGCCTCCATATGCGCCGCCGCTGCTGAAGACGCAGCCCGCTCGATCGCGCGGAAGCGGCTGACCACAGCAAGCCCGACCGACGTCAACTGGGCGCCACCGCCTTTTTTGCCGCCCGTCTGTGCCGCAACCAGCGGCTTGCCGAACACGCGGTTCATGTCTTCGACCAGATCCCAGGCGTGCTTGTAGGACATCTCCATGCCGCGTGCCGCGGCCGAAATCGAGCCGAAGGCGGCGATCTGTTCCAGAAGCTCGATCTTGCCCGGTCCGATGCGGCCATCTGGATCGAGATTTATCCGCAAACTCAGCGACGGCATTTGCTCCTCCGCGGTCACGCTATTCTACAAGTTCTGCAGCGATACCGCTATTCCAAAACGATATAGCGAATCATCGGCCGTTCACTCATCCGCCTCGGCGGGCAGGCCGGCGCCGGTATTCGCCCGGTCGAAGCTCACCGTCTTGACCACGGCGAAGACCTGTCGACCAAGCCGAAGCCCCAGTGTCTGCCGCGACTGTTCGGTGATGCGGGCAAGCACGGTTGCGCCATTGCAGTCGAGGCCAATCTCGACCGTAGGCCCTTCGCCCGGCTCTATCGCCACGATCGTGCCCGGCAATATGTTGAGCGCGCTGAGGCCAACCGGCTGCTCGGTGGCGATCATCACGTCGCGGGCACGGATGCGGACGCGCACCGGCGCACCGGCTGGCGTTGCCAGAAGCGGCACCCGGATATCGCCCGCCAATGAGCCTAGCACCGTCATGCCAAAGGCTTCGTCGTGGCGCAGAACCGCGGTATCCAGCACGGCACCGCCCTCGCCGCGCTCTTCGGCCGGCAATAGATCCAGACGCTGCATGATCGCTCCGGTCGGACCGGAAGCGGCGACCTTTCCTTGCATCAGCACCACGACGTCGCTCGCCAGCCGCGCCACTTCGGCGATCGAGTGGCTGACATAGACGATCGGGATTTTCGTCTCGTCGCGCAGCCGCTCGATATAAGGCAAGATCTCGGCCTTGCGCCCCTCGTCGAGCGAAGCCAGCGGCTCGTCCATCAGCAGCAATTTCGGACTGGCAAGCAGCGCCCTGCCGATTGCCACACGCTGCTTCTCGCCACCGGAGAGTTTTGCCGGCCGCCGGTCGAGCAAATGGCCGATCCCGAGCAGTTCGACCACGCCATCGATATCCGCGTAACGCTGAGCAGCCGGCGTGAACCAGCGGCCATAGCGCAGATTGCTCGCCACGCTCATATGCGGAAACAGCCGCGCATCCTGGAACACCATACCGATCCGCCGTTTGTGCTTCGGCACGAACAGACCGGCATCGCTATCGACCAGCACGCGGCCCTCTGCCGCGATACGACCTTTGTCGGGGCGGATCAGCCCGGCAATCAAATTGATCAGCGTCGTCTTTCCGGAGCCGGAAGGCCCGAACAGCGCAGTCAGCCGCCCGGCGCTTTCGAAGCGGGCATTGACGGTGAAATCGCCAAGCCGGTGGCTGATGTCGACCTGAACCGTCATTCGATGTCCATCCGCCGGCCGACGCGCCGCGCCAGCACTTCCGAGGCAACAAGTGCCGCCATCGAGATGACGATCGAGATCAGCGTCAGCCTGAGCGCGCCGGCGTCGCCGCCGGGAACCTGCGTGAAAGTGTAGATCGCCGACGGTAGCGTCTGCGTCTCGTTCGGAATGTTGGAGACAAAGGTGATCGTCGCGCCGAATTCGCCCATCGCCTTGGCGAAGGAGAGGATCGCACCGGCGATCAGGCCGGGCAGGATAAGCGGCAGCGTGATCGTGCCGAATACCCATAGCGGATTGGCGCCGAGCGTGCCGGCGGCCGCCTCGATTTTGCGGTCGACGGCCTCGATAGACAGCCGGATGGCCCGCACCATCAGCGGAAAGCCCATCACGCCGCAGGCGAGCGCGGCGCCAGTCCAGCGGAAGGAAAAAACGATGCCGAAATGTTCGGCCAGGAAAGCGCCGGCCGGACCACGTTTGCCGAAAGTCAAAAGCAGCAAATAGCCGGTCACCACCGGCGGCAGGATCAGCGGCAGATGCACCAGACCATTGAGCAGCGTCTTGCCCCAGAACTGGCCGCGGGCAAGCACAAGAGCGATCAGAATGCCCGGCGGCAGGCTGGCAATCATCGCCACGGTCGCCACCTTGATCGACAGCCGGACCGCATTCCATTCGTCGGGAGCGAGATCCAGCAGCCAGTTCATGTGCGGTGCCGTACGTCAGTTGCTCGGCGCGAGGATTGTAAAACCTTGCGCCTTGAAGAGTTCGCCAGCCTTGGCGGATTGCAGGCATTTCAGGAATGCCGGGGTATCCCTGCTCTTCGAATCCGCAAGCTGGGCGACTGGATAGATGATCGGCCGATGGGTACCCGCGGGGAAAGTGCCGACCACCTTCACGCCAGGCTCCGCATGCGCATCCGTGGCGTAGACGATGCCGAGTGCTGCCTCGCCGGTCGATACCAGTTTTAGAGCGGCGCGGACATTCTCGGCCTGCGCCACCTTGCCTTCGACCGAAGACCAGACACCGAGCGATTCGAGCGCCGCCTTGCCGTATTTGCCGGCTGGCACTGCCTTGACATCGCCCATGGCAAGTTTGCCGTTACCGACCAGCCCGGCAAGATCGAAACCCGTTTCGATCCTGGTTTCAACCTTGGAATCCCGCGGCGCAACCAGCACGATCTGGTTACCGAGCAATTTCACTTCGGTGCCGGGCTTGGTCAGCTTCCTGTCGGCAAGATATTTCATCCAGTCGAGATCGGCCGAGATGAACAGGTCTGCCGGCGCGCCGCTTTCAATCTGCCTGGCCAGCGCCGAGCTCGCCGCGTAGGAAATGGTCGCCGCCTCGCCGACATCGGCCTCGCAGGCCTTGTTGACGGCATCGAGCCCATCCTTCAGGCTCGCCGCGGCAAACACGACCACCTTGTCATCGGCATGGGCCGCCGGCACCGCGGCCATCAGCATGGCGGCGAGACCCGCGATGGCAATCGTCGTCGAACCTTTGCGCGCCAGCATGAAACTCTCCTCGTCTCAGAACGCCCGAAGCCGTCCATCGATATATCCATGTGAACATAACAAGGAAAGGCTCTTTACCGCCGACGGCATTCTGAGCTGAGGTTTTCCCGGCCTGCGATAATCTTCGTTGGATACAGCGGTACCGAGGCCGAAGGAAATATTCACATGAAAATCAGCGACCAGGGATTGCGCGTCAAGTCGACGTCGGCCAATCAAGATGGATGCTGACAACGCCCGAAGGCGCAGCCGCAGTAGGCAATGTCGACATGCACGGTCAGCTATGGTGCTAGACCGCGATCGGCGCCTTGATCGTCGCGTCGGCGAAATAGTTCTCGAGCCGGAAATCCTCGAAGCGGAAGGCAAAGAGATCCTTCACCTCGGGATTGATCCACAGCGTCGGCAACGCCTTGGGCGTGCGCCGCAATTGTTCGCGCGCCTGCTCGAAATGGTTCGAGTAAAGATGCGCGTCGCCGAGCGTGTGGATGAAATCGCCGGGTTTCAATCCGGTCACCTGCGCCACCATCAGCGTCAGCAACGCATAGGAAGCGATGTTGAACGGCACACCGAGAAAGATATCGCCCGAACGCTGGTAGAGCTGGCAGGAAAGCTTGCCTTCCGAAACATAGAACTGGAACAGGCAGTGGCAGGGCGGCAAGGCCATGGCCTCCACCTCGGCCGGGTTCCACGCCGAAACGATCAGCCGCCGCGAATTAGGATTTTTGCGTATCTCCTTCAGAAGATTCGCAATCTGGTCGATGGCGCCGCCATGGCCGTCCGGCCACGACCGCCATTGTTTGCCATAGACCGGGCCGAGATCGCCGTTCTCGTCGGCCCACTCATCCCAGATCGAGACGCCGTGATCGTTGAGATATTTGATGTTGGTGTCGCCGGCCAGGAACCACAAAAGCTCGTGGATAATCGACTTCAGGTGCAGCTTCTTGGTGGTGGTGACCGGAAAGCCGCGGGCCAGGTCGAAGCGCATCTGGTAGCCGAATACCGAGCGCGTTCCGGTGCCGGTGCGGTCGCCGCGATCGGCGCCGTTTTCCAGCACATGCTTCAGAAGGTCGAGATACTGGCGCATCGGCTCCGGTCCGATTCGGGTTGTCAGCCATCATAGCCGAATGACCGTCGGCCGAACACAGCAAAGCGAGACGATTCCAGCAGAAGCCTCACCAGCACCGGCGGCGAGGTTGCTCAGAGCGAGCCGAGCATGCCCAGATCCTTGGCGACGAGGTAATAGAATGTCACCCGGCTCTTGCTGTTGTCGGCCGCCATAGCCTTGCAGGTCTTTTCGATAGCCGCATCCGCCTTGGCACCGTCGGTGACGCCGAGCTTGCCGGCGACCCAGCTGTTCCTGACGCGCTTCAGTTCCTCCGGGTCGGTGCAGGACACCAGCGAGGAATCGCGGTTCCTGAGCGCGATGCCCAGATGCTTGACGATCTTGGCGACCGCGTCGGCATCCGCCGCCGCATCATATTTCTTTACGTCTGCGAGATAATCGGCCATCGAATTTCCCCTCGTCGGCGCCACGGGATCCGGTCAGTGAGGATCGTGGCGCGCTGCCGCAAGTATGCGCTAGGTCTCCTCACCGCCACAAAGCTTCGGTTGAGACCGGCTGCAAGTCAACCCCTTGATGATCCACTTTGACACGGACGAAAGTGGCATTCCGGCCTTTCATTTTCCACCGTCAGTCCCTATATTCGCCTCGTCGGCTCGACCGACTATGGCGATAAACAGGCGATGAAATAAGCCGTTCGGACCCGGGGGCGGTACCCGGCGCCTCCACCAAAAACCGCTGCTCAGGAGCGGCTTTTGCTGGGGGCGAAATAGGATCGACGAAGGTGTAAAGATCGTACTTTTGCCCGGCATTGTACCACCGTTATCGGGCTAAACTTATAGTTGCCAACGACAACTATGCGGAAGCACGTCTCGCCGCGTAAGCGGTGCGATAGCTTCAATTCAAGCCCTAGTGGTTCGCACTTCTAGGCGGGGTTCGGAGGTACCTGGCAACAGAAACCTCCATTTCTCCCTCTCGACATATGCAGAAGCAGGCCCCGCCGGCCGGGCTTTCATGTGCCCTGACGGGTCCAAAAAACCCCTGTCTTCATACTTCCCCATCCAATCCATGGATCAGAAATGCGAAACGATTCCAATCGGTTTTTCGTGCTGACCGGCGGTCCGGGCTCAGGCAAGACAACGTTGATCGACTCTTAAGGTGGCAGGCCTCGCACCTCGGGCGAAGCCGGGCGCAGCATCATCACGACGAATTGGCGATAGGCGGCAAGGCCCTGCCCTGGCGGCTCTGTTCGCCGAGTTGATGCTGTCTTGGGAGTTGCGCTCCTACCGGATCGCGGGCGAGCAATCCGGCCTGGTCTTCTTCGATCGCGGCGTGCCGGACACTCTTGGCTATCTGCGCCTGACCGGGGTGCCGGTTCCCGATCACGCCACGAATGCCGCCCGACGCTTCCGCTATGCCAGGCGCGTCTTCGTCGCGCCGCCATGGCCGGAAATCTTTCGGCAGGACAACGAACGCAAGCAAACGATGGACGAGGCTGAACGCACCTTTCACGCACTCGTCGCCGTTTACACGGAACTAGGCTACGAGCTGGTGCCGCTGCCCTTGGCGCCCGTCGAAACGCAGCTGCGGTTCGTCCTCTCCGAGACAGCGTCGTAGCGAAGCGCCGCAAGCGACGGTTTTGCGAAAGCCCAAGGGCCTCCCATCATCGGAACCTCCGATGGCAGCATTCGTATCTTCCCGTTTCCCTTCTCTCATGCCTTGCGGGACAAGGCCTCAGTTTCTCGCCGCATATCAGTCAGGCCCCGGCGAGCTATCTGATGGAGATAAGATGAACCAGGAAACCACACCAAAACACGAACGCATCCTGATCGTTGGCGGCAGTTCCGGTATGGGGCTGTCGCTTGCCGAACAGCAGCTTGCCGCCGGCGCCGAGGTTACGATCGTCGGCCGCTCCGAGGACCGGTTGTCGGCCGCACGGCAGCGCGTGCCTCACCCGGAAAGGCTGAGGACGATCGCAGCCGACGTCACTAGCGAGGACGAGGTCCAGCGCCTGTTCCAGGATGCCGGCACGCTCGACCACATCGTCTCGACCGCCGCCGACGTTACCGGCGTCTATGTGTTGCTTCCCGAGATGGATATCTCGGTGGCGCGGAAAGTGATGGATTCCAAAGTCGTCGGGCCGCTTCTTCTTGCCAAGCATGGCGCGCCTCGTCTGACGCCCGGGGGATCGATCACGCTGACCTCGGGCATCGCCGCCTATCGTCCGGCGGCGAAAGGCTCGGTGGTGGCAGCCGTTAATGGGGCACTTGGCTCACTCGCCTACGCGCTTGCCGTCGAACTGGCGCCGATCCGCGTCAACGTCGTCTCGCCGGGCTGGGTCGACACGCCGATTTGGGATGCCGTCGTCGGCAGCGGAAAGACAGCCGCGCTGGACGCCATGGCAAAGCGTCTGCTCGTCGGCCGGATCGGCCAGGCAGCCGACATTGCCCAAGCCATCACGTCCCTCATGCACAACGGCTTCATCACCGGAACCGTGCTTCATGTCGATGGTGGCCAGCGGCTGGTCTAGTGATGGCCAGATTTCGCGGACCATTGCGAGGAACAGCCGCAAGACCGGCGCTTGAATGCGCCGGTGGCGCCATACCATGGTGACCGGCGTCACCGGACTGCTTCCGACCCAAGGCAACACGACAATATTGGCGTCAGCCGCGGAAGCCACGAGACGCGGGACCAGCGCGCATCCAAGACCGCCTTCAACAAGGCTCCGTATCGCGCTCATGCTGGCGAACTCGCCGACGAGTTTTGGACGGTCAGGCAATGTTGCGGCAAACGTTTCGTCGAACATCCGCCTATAGACGCAACCGGGCTGGGTGACGAGGAAGGCCTCGTCGGCCAGATCGTCGGGCGTTATGGCAGAATATCCGGCCAACCGGTGATTTGCCGGCATTATGGTGACGAGCTCTTCCACTGCCACTTGCTCGCTTCGCAGCTCCGGCGCCGCCGCCGGGACGGCTCCGAAATGGAAAGATACGTCCAGCGCCCCGCTTGTCACGCCGGCACGCAACCCACTGCTATCGTCCGCCCTGAGGTTCAGTTCCACATCGGGATGGCGCCGATGGAATTCCGCCAGCAGAGCTGGCAAGCGTGTCGAGCAAAGCGTCTCCAGGCCGCCGACCGTCAGGCGACCGGCAACCGTGCCGCTCGCGTCGGCGACTGCGGAACGGGCTTCGTCCGCGAGGTCGAGGAGATCGTTTGCGTAGTCCAGCAGGCGTTGTCCCGCCGCCGTCAGCTTCAAGCCACGCCGTGATCTGTCGAACAGCGACGTGCCTAGATCGCTTTCCAGCGCCTGGATCTGTTCGGACACGCTCGATTGGGCAAGATGAACCCGCTCGGAGGCGCGTGTGATGTTCAAGGTGGTGGCGACGGCCACGAAGGTTTTGAGATGTCGAAGCTGCATGTCCTGAACCCGTCATATAGGCATAGGCTGCTTTGAACCGGGACCGCAAACGTGAAAAGGCCGGGAACATCGCCCGGCCTTTTTGTCTCGATAGGCGAAGTTTACTCCGCCGGCGCTTCCGCGACGTCCCGGCTGCGGCCGAGCGTTATTTTGGCCAGTGTGAAGGAGATCGCCGCGCAGAGCGTGATGCCCGCCACCATCGGCAGCGGCGTGCCGTCGAAAAACACGCCGGCGACGCCCATGGCGACCGCCCCGATGGCGAAGTGCAGCGTGCCCATCAGCGCCGACGCGGTACCGGCGATCTCGCCATGCTCTTCCATGGCCAGCACCGACGTCGTCGGGATGACCAGGCCGAGAAAGCCGTAGCCGATGAACAGCAGCGCCGCCATCACGTCGAGCCGGTCGACACCCGATGCCATCACCGCGAACAGCACCACCATCGTCGTCGCATAGCCTGTCACCGCGACGCGCACCACGCGCTGCAGCCCGAACCGCTCCGACAGCAACCCGGTCAGCTGCGACATGCCGATGAAGGCAACCGCATTGATCGAGAAGAACACGCTGTAGACTGAAGGCGACAGCCCGTAATGATCGATCAGGATGAAGGACGAGCTCGACAGATAGACGAAGAAGCTCGCAATGCCGAAGCCGGCGATGGCCGTCAGGCCAAGGAAGTTGCGGTCGCCCATCAGGAAGCGGTAGCCGGAAAGTGCCGTCCCGAAGGACGAACCGGCGCGCTCTTCGACCGGCCGTGTCTCCTTGAGCGAGGTCGCCAGCAGGATGGTGGCGAGCACGGCCGCGCCCGTCACCGTCCAGAACACGGCGCGCCAGCCGAAATTCTCGATGATCTGGCTACCGGTCAGCGGCGCTAGGATCGGCGACACCGAAAACACCAGCATCAGCAGCGACATCAGCTTGGCGGCCTCGGTGCCGGTATGCAGGTCGCGCACGATCGCACGCGGCACGGCCATGCCGGCGCTGGCGCCGAGCCCTTGCAGGAAACGGAAGGCGATCAGCCATTCGATCGAGGGAGCCAGCGCCGAGCCGACGCCGCCGACCATGAACAGCGCCAGGCCGCCGTAGAGCGGCAGCTTGCGGCCGACCATGTCGGAGATTGGTCCGACGACGATCTGGCCGAAGCCCATGGAAAGAAAGAAGATCAGCAGGCTCATCTGCACCGCGGCAGTGCTGGCATGCAGATCCTCGCCGATTGACGGCAGGGCCGGAAGATACATGTCGATGGCAAACGGGCCGATCGCGGACAATAGGCCGAGCACGACCGCAATGCGGAGGAATTTGGCGTTCATGATAGCAGGCTCTTTCGAATTCTGGTTGCCGCCGAGGACCGGCGTGTAACCCTAGGACGTTCCATCCCGTGGAGTTCCGACTCTTCTGCGGAACGAAACCCCCTTCTTGCAAGTCCACAAATTTAGACAGGCTTGTCTAATTCGTCAACCATCTCTATATAGTTTTGCATGAAGGCCAACGTCTCTCCTGACATTTTCCCGCCGCGAGGCCACGAGGCCAAGCGCATGTCGATTGTCGATGCCGCCGCCTCGGTCTTCTGCCGCGAAAGCTTTGCCGGTGCCAATATCGACATGATTGCCGCCGAGGCCGGCGTCTCCCGCCAGACCATCTACAATCATCACGGCGACAAGGAAAAACTCTTCGTTGCCATCGTCCGCGACCTCACCGAACGTTGCAATGCCGGCATCTTTGCTACGATTTCCACTTTTCCCGATCAGCCGAAGGATCTCGAGGCCGACCTCATCGCCTTTGCTGTGCGGATGAACCACAACTGCATCTGCAACCGCGACGGCAAATTCTTGCGCAAGCTGATCCAGACCGAGGGCGGGCGCTATCCCGAGTTGTTCGCCGAATGGCGCGAAGAAGGACCGGGCAGGACATGGCCGGCGATCGCCGCCCGCTTCGCCCGCCTCGCTCATGCCGGCTTCCTTGACATCGACGATCCCGATGTCGCAGCGCGCCAGTTCATGGCGCTTGCCAATGCCGAGTTGCAGACGACGTTCATGCTCGGCGGCACACCGACCGAGGACGAGGTGGTGCAGTCGGCGACAAATGGCGTGCGCACCTTCCTGCGCGCCTTCGGCAAGCGGCAGCCTATGGCCCGGGCAAGCAAACAGGGCGCGCTCGCCAGCGCTTGACGATCAAAGCCGTTTGACGATCAAATCGTCGCCAATGGGCTTCGCTTCCGCACGCCGGCGATCTATATCCGGTTTACGCCGCGCTCAAGCTTGATTACAGCTATCAGGACGATTCAACGGAACCCGACAGCCACATGGCCGACGACCACATCCGCTACGACATTCTGGCCCAGGAGGCGTTGCGCGGCGTCATGCGCAAGGTCCTGGCCGAGGTCGCGCGCACCGGTCTCCCGGGCAACCATCATTTCTTCATCACCTTTCTCACCGGCGCGCCGGGCGTGCGCGTGTCGTCGCGGCTGCGCGAGCGCTATCCCGAACAGATGACCATCGTCATCCAGTTCCAGTATTGGGACCTGAAGGTGAGCGACACCGGTTTCGAAGTCGGGCTGTCGTTTTCCGACGTGCCGGAGAAACTGGAAATCCCGTTCTCGGCCGTACGCGGCTTTTACGACCCGTCCGTCAACTTCGAGCTCGAATTCGACGTCAAGACCGATACCCCGGCGGAACAGGAGACAAAGGCCAAGCCTGCTCCCGAACCGCTGGCCATCGTCGCCGAGAAAAAGCCCGAGACGAAGAAGAAAACCGCCGAGGCGGAAAAGAAGCCTGCCGCGGCCGACGCCGGCGCCAAGGGCGCCGACGTGGTGTCGCTTGACGCCTTCCGCAAGAAGTGACCCGACGGGCGGCGTGACATGGCCGAGATCGTCAATCTCCGTCAGGCACGCAAGCAGAAGGCGCGAGCCGAGAAGGAGCGCCTGGCCGAACAGAACCGGGCGCTGCATGGCCGTTCCAAACCCAGCCGGGATCGCGACCGCCTGATCGCCGACAAGGCCGATAAATTCGTCGCCGGCCATCGCCGCGAAAATTCGGGCGATTCGGACAAATCCGATGCTTGAAGTGTGAGTAGGATCGTCTCGTGAGCCCGGTGGAAAAGCGCTCGGTCACCATTCGCGGCCACCGCACCAGCTATTCGCTCGAAAAGCCTTTTTACGACGACCTGGGCGCCATCGCGGCCGTGCGAAAACTGACGCTCGCCGCCCTTGTCGCCGAAATCGACGAGAGCCGCCCGCGGGATGCCAATCTCTCCTCGGCGCTCCGGCTCTATGTGCTGGATTGGGCCAAGCGCGGCAAGTTGTAGCCTTCAGGCAACGCTATCCTGTTTCCTGCGCCGGATACGGAAGCCCAGCAAAGCCGAGCGGTCGCGTTCTTCGGCCTGCCAAGCGGCGTATCCTGCAGTTTCAGGTCGGCGAGCGTGAACTGGCCAAAATAGGCGATGTTCGTGGCAAGCCGGATCAGCTTCAAAAGGGCAATGCCGGCAAACAACCCCGCGGTCGCAACCACCACCGCTATGCCGGCAATGAGCAGCACCCGGGCATCGGTGGTAAAATCGCGCAGATGGCCGGGGTTGGCGTGATCGGACTTCATTTGCAAACCTTGCTTTCTGGCGGCGTGCCGACTTGCGGATGGGTCGCTGGCCGTGCCACCGAAGATGGCGGGCACGAGCCATGTTGGTGCGCTGTATCGTAACACGATATAAATGTTCAAGGCCCGTTTGCGGCTTTGTCGGAAAGGAATCGATGGCAGACACTTCGAAGCCACAAAAGCGCGGCGCAACGATCGGGCCGGCCGACTACCAGAGGCTGTCCGAATTTCGTTACCTGATCCGCCGCTTTCTCGAATTCAGCCAGATCCAGGCGCAGGAAGCCGGCCTGACACCACGCCAGCATCAGGCCCTGCTTGCAATCAAAGGGTTCCCCGGCGGAGGGCCAGTGACCATTGGCGACCTCGCGGAGCGCCTGCGCATCCGCCATCACAGCGCAGTGGAATTGGTCAACCGTCTTTGCGAAGCCGGGCTCGTCGCGAGGGACCACGACGAGGAGGACCACCGCCGCGTGCTGCTGCGGCTGACCGAGCGCGCCGACGACAGTCTCGCCGATCTGTCGGCCGCTCATCTCGACGAACTCGGGCGGATCGAGCCGATGCTGAAGCGCTTGCTTGCTGGACGCGACACATAAGGGATGCGCCGTCACCCGCCATTCAACGATTTTAGCAGATCGTCGATCGACGAGGGATCGAACTTGAGCTTTGGCGGGGGCTGCACTGGCGGTGGCACGTTATTTGCGGCCGGTGGCGCCCGTTCCGCTCGCTCCGCCGCGGCCTTGCGTTCGGCGTCGAGCCTTGCCTTCTCTTCCGAGGCGATCCGCAACGCCTCTTCCGCCCTCTGGCGTTGCTGTTCTTCGGCCTGCGCTGCTTCCTCGGCAGCCTGTTGCGCCGCCTTGGCTTTGGCTTCGGCCTTTGCAGCCGCCTCGGCTTTCGCCCTGGCCTCGGCTTCGGCCTTCGCCGCTGCATCCGCCTTCGCCTTGGCTTCAGCCTGCGCCCTGGCCTCCGCTTCGGCTTGGGCCTGCGCCTCAGCTTCGGCCTTTGCCTTGGCGTCCGCTTCAGCTTTCGCTTTGGCCTCAGCCTGGGCCCTCGCCTCCGCATCCGCCTGTGCCTTGGCGTCCGCTTCAGCTTTCGCCTTGGCTTCAGCTTGCGCCCTCGCCTCGGCTTCGGCTTGGGCCTGAGCCTCGGCTTCGGCCTTCAGCCGCGCTGCTTCCTGTTGTCTGCGCAGTTCCTCCGCCGCTCTTTCACGCTCGGTTTGCAGTGCAGCGTAGTAGCGCACCTCACGCCGCAGCCTTTGTTTCTCGAGCAGTGCGGCTTGCATGGCTTCGACCCGCTGCTGCTCCTTTTCCAGCGCACGCTGGGTCAGGAACTGTGCCAGCGGCTCGCTGTCGAACTGCCGCTTGGTGGCGCCGAACGGCCCGTCGACGCTGAAATTCAAAATCGGTTCGGAGCCGACCAGCGCCTCGTCGCCGGGCCGGTAAGCGATCTCGCCCTTGGCATCGACGGTGCTGGTGTTCAGATCGGCGGTGATGTCGGCGGACAGCGTCGCGCCCGGGCTTTCGAATTTGACCGGCGGCGCCCTCAGCGTGCCGCCGGCGATGGTGAAGGCAATATCGGTGTCCTGTGCCGGAAAACTGCCCGCCGCGGCGATCTGCGGCACAAAGCCGGCAGTCTTCGAGGCGTCGATATCGCGCCCTATCGCGTCGGCCTTGGCGATGAATGCGCCAAAGGCTTCGGGATTGAAGCCGGCAATAGTCATGCCCTTGAGCGTTGCCGTGCCGGAACCGGACAGCGCCGCAACCATCGCGTCGACCGATTTGCCGCTGGTCGAAAGCGCCGTCGAGAACTCGCCGCTTCCGCTGATGCCGGCCTCCGGCAGCACGGCTGCCAGATCGGCGCCGGCGAGTTTCATCTGACCGGAGAAAAGCCCGGTGCCGTCATTGTTCTTGAGCTCGAACAGGCCACTCAACGCGCCGCCGAGGAACTTTGCCTTGAGGTCGGAAACGCGGATGCCCTCCTGGTCGAGCTGCAGCGACAGCGCAGCGTCATAGGCGGTGGCAAGCGGGCCGGCGGCAAGCGACGCCGCCGTCAGATCGAGATCGGCGGTAAATGGCAGACTGGATTTCTGGCTGAACGGTGCTGTCGGCCAGGTCCTGTCATTGACAAGGAAGGCCTGGTCACCGAACAGCATCACCGCCATCGGATCGAGGTCCAGCTCGTCCAGCGACAGCGCGCCGGCAAGATGCGGCAGCCCCTCTTTGATGTCGATATTTACGTCACCGGAAACCGCCGCTTCGTTGACGGCGCCGCTGAGGCCGCTCAGCACCAGGAGACCATTGCCGTAATCGGCATCGGCTGCAAGCGACGTCGACATGCCGGTGCCCATGCCGGGCAGGCCGACGCCGGTCGTCATCAGCCATGGCTCGATGTCGGCCGTTTCAAGGCTGACCTTGCCCTTGGCGGCCGCGCCTTGAGGCGTGTCGGCAATTGTCCCGTCGAAACCAGCTTTGAAGTCATTGCCGGCCAGGCTGAAGCGTGTCGCCAGGCCGCTGCCAAGCGTGCCTTTGGCCGAGACGTCGGTGGTCGCCTCGCCGAGCATGCCGAGCGGCAGTGCCGGCAGACCGTAAAGCGCCAGAAGTGCGGTGGCGTCGGCATTCCTTGCGTTGAAGGTCAGTGTCACCGGCGCTTCGAGAGGCCGGTCGAGCGCCCCTTTGCCGGACAACGACGCCGAAAAGGCCGAGCCACCGGCCTTGCCCTGTGCGCTCATTGCCAGTCCGGTCGTACCGTCGCCATTGTCTGCGGCACTCGTGACCGCGTCGATACGCGCATCCTGGAACAACTCGGGATAGGCAGCAGCACGCTCCGCCAGCCCCTTCAGCACCGCATTATCCGGATAATGCCGGACGGCGACGTCGATCAGCGGCTTGAGGTCGACGGCGACCACCGAGGCGTCGAGCTTGCCGGTCGGGCTCGCCGGGAAATCCTTGATCCGGCCGGTAGCGCTGATCGAGGCGCCGGCAAGTCCGCCGACCGACAGTCGGTCGATCTCAAGCAACCCCTCGCGCAATCTAAGCGCAGTATCGACGCTATCGGCGGTCAACCCGCCGGCGCTGACCGGCCCGGCCTTGATCTGGAAATCGAGGTCGCGATCGGAAAAGCGGTTGGCGCCCTTGTCGCTGACGAAGATCGAGGCGAAGGCGGCGAGCCCATCGACATCGAGTTCGCCACCTTCCAGTTGCATCAGCACCGATGGACGGGTGTCGTCGGGCTGGCTGGAATCGATGCGGCCGGAGAACTTCGCCTTGCCGAGGATGAGTTCGAGATCGCTGAAGGCCTGGTGCTTCTCGCTCAAATCCACCTTGGCCTTGAAGCCGGCGGCCGGCAAGCGGCGGATCGCCTCGTCGACGTCCTTCGACAGCCATGCGGCGAAGCCGGAGGGCTGCGCCACCGCCAGAAGCAGCGATCCGGTGAAACCGAAATGGTCCTCGACGCTGACCAAGCCATTGGCTTCCAGCTTGGCGCGGCCGGGCAGCGTGGCGGCCAGCGATTTTACCGCCCAGCCGCCCTCGGCCGGTTCGGCGGACAGATGCACGTCGCGAACCGTGGTGTCGCCTGCAACCACGGCCGGCAGTTTCACCTCGACCGTACCCGGTATGGTCGGCTTCGGTAGACCGAGCAGCGCCTGCTCCAGCGCCGCCACCCGCTCGGACAGCGTCAATCCGGCGCCGGCCGCCGCCCCTACGGCCTCGTCGAACTGCACCTGCGCGCCATTGGCCTCGATCGAGAAATGCGGCTTCAGCCCAAGGTCGACCGCAGCCTTGCCGTCGGCGGTGTAGGGATTGTCGAGCGGTCCCGTCTCGAAGCGGAATTCGTCGACGCCGAGCTTCTGGTGGTCGAGCGAAAACTTGCCGTTCAGCCTGAAGCCCGGGTCCGGTTTGCCGGCGCTGACTTTCAGTGCCTCGCCGCCGGTGCCGCGCAGCTGCGCCGCAGTTCGGTCTGCGCCCGATATCTTGAACTGGCCCGAATAGACCGCGGCGCCCTCGACGAGGCCCACATTGCCGTCGGTCTCGATGACCAGCGGATAGTCATCCGGATCGGCCTTGAGCCTGAGCCGCATTTGCCCGTCCGGTTCGGTCTTGCCGGTGGAAGCGGCGATCGTGGTCCGCAACCCGTCCAGCAACAGCGAGCCGTCCAGCCGCCAGGGGCCGGCCAGCGACTTGGCCGAGATCGTCGAGTTGATCTCGGAAATAAGATGGCTGCGCCCGCCGGCGGCGTGGCTGAGCGCGATCTGTCCTTCCGTCACCGTCAGCTTCTCGATGGAGATCTGGCCGGGATCGAAAGGCGAGGACGGCCGTATCGTCCAGTCGACCGTGCCGTCGGCGGCGATGTCGATCGTCGCCTTCGGCCGCACCAGGCGCATGTCGAAGATCAGCACCTCGCCGCGCAGGAATGGCGCGAGTTCTGCATCCATCGAAAAGGTTTCGACGGTCATCGCCGGCTGGCCGTTGGGGCCACCGGCAACGGCGACGTTGGAAAAGGTCACCGAGGGGAACGGCAACAGCCTTGCCGTCGCATCGCCTCGCACGGTCACCTTGCGGCCCAGAACGGCACTGGCCTCGCGCTCGAAATCGGCACGGTAACCTGTCCAGTCGACAAAGTACGGCACCACCAGCGCCGCACACAGCACCAGCACGAGAAGCCCACCAAAGATCACGAACAGGCGTGCGAGCATGAACTCCTAGACAGTTGATAGTAAAGTCAGTGGCACTCTACCCGCATCAGCGTGTCGATAAAGAGGCAAATCGGGGCGCGGCAGCGGCCTGATGTCAGTCCTTTCCCGGCAATATCTTGCCCGGGTTCATGATGTTCAGCGGGTCGAGCGCCTGCTTGATCGTGCGCATGATGTCGACGCCATGGCCGAGCTCATGCCGCAGGAAGCCGATCTTGCCTTGCCCTATGCCATGCTCGCCGGTGCAGGTGCCGTCCATGGCGATGGCGCGCATATTGAGCCGCGCCACGAATTTTTCCGCCAATGCGATCTCCTTCGGGTCGTCCACGTCCATCAGCACCAGCACATGGAAATTGCCGTCGCCGGCATGGCCGACGATCGGCGCGATCAGCCCCATCTCCGCGATATCCGCCTCGGTCTCCGTGACACATTCGGCAAAGCGCGAGATCGGCACGCAGACATCGGTCGAGAGGCCCTTGGCGCCCGGCCGCAGTGTCAGCGACGACCAGTAGGCATCGTGCCTGGCCTTCCACAATTTCGTTCGCTCTTCGGCGACGCTGGTCCACAGGAACGGACCGCCGCCATTTTCCTCGGCGATCATGCCGAAGGTCTCGGCCTGCTCGGCGACGCTGGCATCGCTGCCGTGGAATTCGACGAACAGGCAGGGACTCTCCGGATAGTCGAGCTTCGAATAGGTCTTCATCGCCCGCATCTGCAGTGCGTTGACCAATTCTATGCGCGCCACCGGAATGCCCATCTGGATGGTCGCGATCACCGCGTTGCACGCCGCCTCGAGGCTGGGGAACGGACAAACGCCGCCTGAAATCGCCTGTGGAATGCCCTGCAGCTTCAAGGTCAGCTGTGTGATGATGCCAAGCGTGCCTTCCGAACCGATCAGCAGCCGCGTCAGATCATAGCCGGCCGAGCTTTTCTTGGCGCGCTTGCCGGTCGTCACTGCTTCCCCGTCGGCCATCACCGCCGTCAGCGACAGGACGTTCTCGCGCATCGTGCCGTAGCGCACCGCGTTGGTGCCCGACGCACGCGTCGCCGCCATGCCGCCGAGCGAGGCGTTGGCGCCCGGGTCGATCGGAAAGAACAGGCCGGTGTCGCGCAGGTGCCGGTTGAGGTCCTCGCGCGTCACGCCGGGCTCGACGATGCAGTCGAGGTCCTGCGGATTGACCGCAGTGATGCGGTTCATGCGTGACGTATCGAGTGAGATGCCGCCGCCCGGCGCATTGGTGTGACCTTCCAGCGAAGAGCCGACGCCGAAGGCGATCACCGGCACGCGATGCGCCGCGCATGCGCGCACGATCTCCTGCACCTCCTCCGTCGTCTCGGCAAAGGCGACACCGTCCGGCGCCTGCGTCGGGATATAGGTCGTGGTGTGCGCGTGCTGGGCGCGGATCGCCTGGCCGGTCTGGAATCGCTCGCCGAGCCGCTGCTTGAGGATGCCGAGCACGGCGGCAATGCCTTCTTCGTTGCGCTCGACCGGATTGAGGTCGCTTAGAGCCATCGATTCCTCCGCGAATGGACCAGCGTCCACCCTTGTTCTGCTTCTACGGATGCGTAGTCTCACCAAGCACGCTCTGTCCAGTCCACGCTCACCCCGGCATGACGAGAAGGAAGTTTCCGATGCCCATCCCCGCCCCTTTCGTCTCTCGCGCCATGGACATCGAGGAGGCCTGGATCGACTACAACGGCCATCTCAACATGGCCTATTACAACGTGCTGTTCGATCGTTGCTCCGACGAAGCATTCGAGATGATGGGGATGGGGCCGGATTATGTGAAAGAACGACGGCTGACCATCTACACCGCGGAAGTGCATGTCTGCTACGTCCAGGAGTTGCATCTCGACCACAAGGTCACGGTCTCGTTCCAACTCCTCGACCATGACGAGAAGCGGCTGAGGGCCTATCAGGAAATCCGGCATCGCGACGGCTGGCTTGCCGCCACATCCGAAACGCTGTCGCTGCATGTCGACATGGCTGGCCCGAAGGTAGCGCCCTTCCCCGCCGACGTCCTGGCCAGGGTGGAAGCGATGCGCGCCGCCCATGCCGCCCTGCCGATGCCGGAGCGCGCCGGCCGCTCGATCGGTATTCGTCGTAAGCCGGCTTGAACCACGGTCCAACCGCCGTTAACCTTACCGAGGTTTTAACGTGAACAAGCCGAATTGAGACGTTGAACGACTCAGCGCGGCGTTGGAAAACCATCCGCATCGAATTGCGATACGGGCGGCGGAGCAGCAGCGGTTCGGGGAACGTGCATGAAAACCGATATCAAGGTCGAAGCGGACAGGCTGGCGGCTGACCCACGCATCACCGACTATGATTTCTGGCGCTCGCTGAAGAACCTCAACAACGAGATCTTCCACATCGCCAACAACAACGAGCCGATCCCCTTCGCCATGATCCGCTGGCGCGCCATCCTGAAGCAGGCGCGGATGAAACGCGGCCACGCCTGAACAGTGGGGAAGAAACAGACCGGCCGTCCGGTTTGCATTTCTGATGATGTGCTGGCGAACGATCCCAAGCGTCAAGGCTGGCGCTTCACCGCCCCCAGCGGCGAGCGCGCTGTGACCGGCGACGACTGGATGATCGCCGTGTTGGTCATCGCAAATGGGATGATGCGGTCGATCACCCGTTCGAGCTCGGCCACCGAGCCGACATGCGCCAAAGCGATGAAACAGTCCTCGCCGGTCACCCTGTCGCATTGGGCGATTTCCGGCAGCTCGCGGATGATCTCGGCCACGACGGCCAATTGGCCCGGCACCGGCCTGATGCGCAGCCATGCCGACAGCTTCATGCCGAGCGCGGCCGGATTGATACGCACCGTATAGGCCTCGATCACACCGCTTTCCTGCAGCCGCTTGATGCGCTCGGCAACGCTCGGCGCCGACAGGCCGACCGACCGCGCCAGTTCGGCGGTGCTGGTGCGCGCGTCCTTTTCCAGCAGGCGCAGGATTTTCAGGTCCGCCGGATCCAGATCGCTATTTTCATTTCGAAGGCGTTTCAGCGGAATACTCCTTGCTTTCAGAAAGGAAATGGCCGCAATGCCCGGCCATCATCCATATCAATGGCAAAAATCGCCTGCGATACTGATCCCATGCAAGATCGGACGCAAGCCCCCGCAGCAAGTCCGGCACTCGCCGGCCCCGCCTTTACCTTGGCAAACGCGGTCCCGCCGCATCTCTGGTTCGGCGTCAGCGCCGTGTTCCACTATCTCGGACCGGCCTTGGCGGTGCTGCTGTTCCCGCATGTCGGCGTGCTCGGCATGGCGTGGCTGCGCATCGCCACCGCAGCACTCGTCTTTGCGCCGCTGACCCGGCCATGGGCGGTCTTCGCCCGCGCCGACCGCTCGACGCGGTTGTTGCTTGTGGCTTTTGGCGTCTGCCTTGGGGTGATGAATTGCTCGTTTTACCTGGCGCTCGACCGGCTGCCGATCTCGCTGGTGGCGGCGATCGAATTCGTCGGCACCATCGGCGTTGCGCTTGTTGGCCTCAGAAGCCCGCGCAATCTCGCCGCCCTCGCAATCGCTCTCGCCGGCACCCTGTTGCTGATCGACGTCAAATGGTCGAGCGATCTCGTCGGCCTGTTCTGGGCCTTCCTCAACGGCACGCTGTTCGTTGGCTACATCGTGCTCGGCCACCGTATCGCGCGCGGCGGCGCCGGCGATGGCATCGCCGGGCTGGGTGCCGCCATGGCGGTCGCCCTTCTCGTCGTTCTGCCGATCGGTTTCGCCGATGCTCTGCCGGCTTTCTCGGCGCCGCCGCTGCTGTTTGCGGCGGTCGGCGTCGGCATCTGCTCGTCGGTCATTCCCTATATTTGCGACCAGCTTGCCATGTCGCGGCTGCCGCGCTCCAGCTTCGCGCTGATGCTGTCTTTGCTGCCGGTCACCGCGACGTTGATCGGCGTCATTGTGCTGCGGCAGGTGCCGAGCCTCACCGATTGCATCGGCATCGCGCTGGTGGTGGCCGGCGTCGCCCTTCACAAACCGGCGCCGGCGCCCACCTGATCAGGCCAGCTTCTCCTTGAGGAAAGCGATCGTCCGGCCCCAGGCGAGGTCAGCCGCCTTCTTGTCGTAGCGGGCCGCCGACGTGTCGTTGTTGAAGGCATGGTTGGCACCTTCATAGACATAGACCGAGTATTCGACATGAGCCGCGTCGAGTGCCTTCTTGAAGGCATCGATGCCGGCATTGGTGCGGGTGTCGAGCCCGGCATAATGCAGCATGAGCGCGGCCTTGATCTTCGGCACGTCCTCGGCCTTTGGCTGCATGCCGTAATAGGCGACGGCGGCGGCGAGGTCCGGCGCGTTGACGGCCAGCATGTTCACCGTGCCGCCGCCCCAGCAGAAGCCGACGGCGCCGACTTTGCCGTTGCCGTCCTTGTAGCCTTTGAGGTAGACGACCGTTGCCACGGCATTGGCGGCGACCTGTGCTGGATCGAGCTGGGAAAACAGGTCACGTGCCCTGTTTTCATCGTCCGGCGTGCCGCCGAGCGGTGTCATGAAGTCCGGCGCAAGCGCCACGAACCCTTCCAGCGCCACGCGCCGCGCCACATCGCGAATATGCGGGTTGAGCCCCCGGTTTTCATGCACGACGATGACCGTGCCGAGCTTGCCGGTCTGGTCCGCCGGCTTGACCAGATAGCCCTTCATCTCGCCGCCGCTGCCCGGATAGCTGATGTCCTCGCCTTTCACCCGCGGATCGTCTTCCGCCACGATTGCCGCCTGGGCCGAGTTCGCCGCCAGCAGCGGCGCGATCGCGGCAGCTGCCGCACCCGATCCGGCAAGCCTGGTCAATTGCTCCATGAAGCGCCGCCGGTCGAGCGTCAGGTGCGTGTATTCGTCATAGGCATCGATCATCGCCTGGGTAATGACAGGCTCGGCGGCAGTGGGTCCGGCAGGTGTTGTCATGGCGCGCTCCTCGTCGGCGCCCCCCGCGGCAACATAGAGCCGAAGCTTGCCTGGTCCAGTCACGGCTGAGTGAGGCTGCCATAAGTCCCTGCACGTGGGCCGTGATGCCGCGCGCCGCACTGTCGTTAAATTTTGGTCCTTTGTGGCAATGCTAAATGCACGCACCACAATGTAAAAAGAAGGGCTATGCCTTACTCGGGCCATTTGGCGAACGACAATGGCCATTTGGCGGGAAAAGAATGCCTGATTGACGACGAAGGAATACGCCCATGACCTTTCCCTCCCCGCTTCTTGCAAGTGGGTTCGCCCTCGCCGCTATGGCTTTGCTGGCGCTGCGGTTCACTGTCTTCACCGCATTCAAACGATCGTTGATCAAAATCCGCGCCAACCGGCACCCGCCCGCAAACACCAAAGCCTGAGGAAAGGTCATGAACGTTCAGGACATCATCAACACCGTCTCCCAGAAATCCGGTCTCAACCAGGCTTTGACGGAAAAGATCGCCGGCACGATTTTCTCGGTGCTCGAACACGAGGCGGAAGGCACGACTCTGTCCAGCTTCTTCGCCAAGATCCCGGGAGCCGACGCCCTGGCCAAGCAATATGATGTCATGGCTCCCGGCGCAGCTTCCGGTGGTGGCCTCCTGTCCTCGCTGGAGGGCGCGCTCGGCGGCGCTCTCGGCGAAAAGACCGGCGCGCTGATCAACGGCGTCGCCATACTCAAGGCATCAGGCCTCACGCTGGCACAGATCAGCCAGGCCGGCACGATGCTGGTCCAGCAGGCCGAGGCAGCAGCCGGCCCGCAGCTGACCAGTGAGGTACTTGCATCGGTACCCGACCTGAAAGGGCATCTCGGGCTTTGAAGGAACTTCTCTATTTCGGCAGCGTATAGGCCATCACATAGTCGCCCGGCTTGGTACCGACCGAGCCGTGGCCGCCGGCAACGATGACGACCAACTGGCGCCCGTCGGCTATCGTGTAGGTCATCGGTGTCGACTGCCCGCCCGCCGGCAGCCGCGCCTGCCAGAGCTGTTTGCCGGTCGTCAGGTCATAAGCGCGCACATAGTCATCGACCGCCGCACCGAGGAAGGCGATGCCGCCGGCAGTGATCATCGGCCCGCCAATGCCGGGCACGCCGACCTTGAACGGCAGCGGCAATGGCGTCATGTCGTAGACGGTGCCATTGCGATGCTTGTAGACGATCTTGCCGGTCCGAAGGTCGGCACCCGCCACATAGCCCCAGGGCGGCGCCTGGCAGGGAATGCCGAGCGGCGACAGGAACGGCTTCAATATCACTGCGTAAGGCGCACCGTCATTGCGATTCAGGCCTTGTTCGCTGCCCTTGGTGTCGCCGGGCGGCGGCACGTCGGCGCGCGGCACCAGCTTGGAGATGAACGCCAGGTACGTCGGCATGCCGAACATCACCTGCCGGACCGGATCGACTGCCACGCCGCCCCAGTTGAAGGTGCCGAAATTGCCGGGGTAGATCAGCGAGCCCTGCAGCGACGGCGGCGTGTAGCGGCCCTCATAGCGCAACTTCCGAAGCTCGATCCGGCAGGCCAGCTGGTCGAACATGGTAATGCCCCACATGTCGGCGCCGGTCAGCGGTTTCGGACTGAAGCTGAGATCCGAGAGCGGCTGCGTCGGCGAGGTATGGTCGCCCTCGATCGCGCCGCCCGGCGCCGGTACTTCCTTGACCGGAACGATCGGCTCGCCACTGCGCCGGTCGAGAACATAGAGGTCGCCCTGCTTGGTCGGCCCGACCAGCGCCGGCACCATGCCACTTTCCGTGGTGATGTCGACCAGCGTCGGCTGCGCCGGCACGTCCATGTCCCAGAGATCGTGGTGCACGGTCTGCCGCACCCAGCGCAATTGTCCGCTGTTGAGATCGAGCGCGGTGATCGACGAGGAGAATTTCTCGTCATTGGCGCTGCGCCCGGCGCCGAGCTGGTCCGGCGTCTTGTTGCCGAGCGGCACATAAAGCAGCCCGAGCTTCTCGTCGACGCTCGCCGTCGACCACATGTTGGGTGAGTTGTTGGTGTAGGTCTGGTCCGGCGGCAGCGGCATCGTCTGGTCCGGATTGCCGGAATCCCAATTCCACAACAGCGCGCCGGTGTCGGCATCGTAGGCACGGATGACCCCGGACGGCTCCTGCGTCGAATAATTGTCGTTGACCGCGCCGCCGACGATGATCTTGTTGGCGACGATCAGCGGCGCCGAGGTCGAATAATAATAGCCCGGCTTCGGATATGGCATGTTGGCGAGCAGGTTCAGCGTGCCGCCTTCGGCGAAAGTCGGGCAGACCTGGCCATTCGCCGCATCGAGCGCGATCAGCCGGGCGTCGGATGTCGGCAGGTAGATGCGTGTGGCGCAGGGCTGGCCAGCGGCGACCTTGGCATCGGCATAATAGGACACGCCGCGGCAGGTCTGGTGCTGGCGGTCCTTGTTGAGCTTGACCTGCGGATCGAAGCGCCATTTCTCCTTACCGCTCGCGGCATCGATGGCGATGGCGAAATTATGCGGCGTGCAGATGTAGAGCGTGTCGGCGATTTTTAGCGGCGTCACCTGATAGGTCGTCTCGCCGATGTCGTCGGGCCCTTTCACGTCGCCGGTGCGATAGGTCCAGGCCGGCTGCAGATTGGCAACGTTTTCGGCGGTGATCTGGTCGAGCGGCGAATAACGCTGGCCATATTGCGTGCGACCGTAATAGTGCCATTCGCCAGCCGGCACGTTGCCGCCGAGATCGGCCGTCGGCGTCACCTTGTCGGTGTTGAGTTCACCCGTAATATCCTTTGGATCGGTCGTCATCGAATAGCCGGCGACGGCAAGCGATGCCAGCACGGCGAGGATAAGCGGTGCGCGTCCGTCGGGACCGGTAAGCCCGCGCCGCGCCCATGGCGTCAACAGCCATAGCGCGACAAGCACGATGATGCCGCCGCGCGGGCCGAGCTCCCACCAGTCGAAGCCGATCTCCCAGACCGCCCAGGCGAGCGTGCCGAGCACGATCGCCGCGTAGAGCCACAGCGCCGTGGATCTGCGCCTGTAGAGCAGCCAGGCCGCGACAAGGAAAGCTAGACCGACGATGACGTAATACCAGCTGCCCCCCAGCGTCACGAGCCAGATGCCGCCGCCGCCAACCGCCAGGCCGATGAGGAAAAGGATCAGGGAGGTGATGACCACAGCCAAGACGGTGCTCCTTCGACTGGTGCGCTCCGCGACGCGTCCATGGGCAACCCCGCATTGCGTTCCTGCCCCCACGCAACTTTCTCCGGCCCGCCTCCCCTGTCAAGCAAGCTCGGCGTTTTACGGCGCCGGCCCATCGCAAGCCCGGCGTTTTGGTTAGCGGACCCATTCAGATTGTGAGTCTACCGGCTGGACAGAGAACAAAACGGAGACACTTCTGGCCTTTCGCTGCCGAATCACTACATTCGGGGAGAGATGTCCGGCTTTTCGGAAGACATGCCCTTTTTTGACGAACCGAACGCGCGGCCCGTGGCCCCGTCGGGCATTGCCGCGCGCGCCATGGCTGCCCGCAGCGGCCACAACAATGCGCCCGACTATCTCAAGGGGTTGAACCCCGAGCAGCGGCTGGCGGTGGAAACCACCGAAGGCCCGGTGCTGGTGCTGGCCGGCGCCGGCACCGGCAAAACGCGCGTCCTGACCACCCGCATCGCCCACATCCTTGCCACCGGCAAGGCTTTCCCCTCGCAGATCCTCGCCGTCACCTTCACCAACAAGGCGGCGCGCGAGATGAAGCAGCGCATCGGCCTGTTGATCGGCGAAGGCAATGTCGAGGGCATGCCGTGGCTCGGCACCTTCCACTCGATTGGAGTGAAGCTGCTGCGCAGACATGCCGAGCTGGCCGGGCTCAAATCCGACTTCACCATTCTCGACACCGATGATGTCGTGCGCCTGATCAAGCAGCTTATCCAGGCCGAAGGGCTGGACGACAAGCGCTGGCCGGCCAAGCAGTTCGCCCAGATGATCGACGGCTGGAAGAACAAGGGCCTTGGCCCCGCCGACATCCCCGAGGGCGATGCCCGTGCCTTCGCCAACGGCAAGGGCCGCGAGCTCTACAAGGCCTACCAGGAGCGGCTGAAAACGCTGAACGCTTGCGACTTCGGCGATCTCCTGTGCCACCCGATCCGCATCTTCCGCGCCAATCCGGACGTGCTGAAGGAATACCACAAGCGCTTCCGCTACATCCTCGTTGACGAGTATCAGGACACCAACACCGCCCAGTACATGTGGCTGCGGCTCTTGGCGCAGCGGCCGCAATCCTCCCCCCTTGAGGGGGAGGTGCCCGCGAAGCGGGCGGAGGGGGTTGCCGCAGAAGGCACCGCTAGAGCGTCGAGCACTGCCGCCGGTAGGTCGAGCACTGCCGCACGGACCCCACCCGACCGGGCTTCGCCCGGCCACCCTCCCCTCAAGGGGGAGGGAAGCCCGCGCCTATCCACCGTCAACATCTGCTGCGTCGGCGACGACGACCAGTCGATCTATGGCTGGCGCGGCGCCGAGGTCGACAACATCCTGCGCTTCGATAAGGATTTCCCCGGCGCCACCATCATCAGGCTGGAGCGCAATTATCGCTCCACTGCGCACATCCTCGGCACGGCGTCCCACCTGATCGCCCACAATGAGGGCCGCTTCGGCAAGACGCTGTTCACCGAAAAGATCGCCGAGGACGACGAGAAGGTGCATGTCCATGCCGCCTGGGATTCCGAAGAGGAGGCCCGCGCCGTCGGCGAGACGATCGAGGCCTACCAGCGCCAGAAGCACAATTTGAACGATATGGCGATTCTCGTCCGCGCCTCCTTCCAGATGCGCGAGTTCGAGGACCGCTTCGTCACGCTCGGCCTCAACTACCGCGTCATCGGCGGCCCGCGCTTCTATGAGCGGCTCGAAATCCGCGATGCGCTGGCCTTCTTCCGCGTCGTTGCGCAAGGCGCCGACGACCTCGCCTTCGAGCGCATCGCCAACGTGCCGAAGCGCGGCTTGGGCGAGGCCACCATCCGCCAGATCCACGACACCGCACGGGCGCTGCGCATCCCGATGCTGGAGGCGGCGGCAAAACTCGCCGAGAGCGACGAGCTGAAGCCGAAGCCGCGCGCCGCGCTGCGCGAGGTATCGGCCAATTTCGAACGCTGGCAAAAGGCTCTCGAAACCACGCCGCACACCGAGCTCGCCGAGACCATTCTGGAGGAGAGCGGCTACACCGACATGTGGAAGAACGACCGCTCGGTCGAAGCACCCGGCCGGCTGGAGAACCTCAAGGAGTTGATCCGCTCCATGGAGGAGTACGAATCGCTGCGCTCCTTCCTCGAACACGTCGCACTCGTCATGGACGCCGAGCAGAATGCCGAGCTCGACGCGGTCAACATCATGACGCTGCATTCGGCCAAGGGCCTCGAATTCGAGACCGTATTCCTGCCCGGTTGGGAGGAAGGCCTGTTCCCGCACCAACGGTCACTGGACGAAGGCGGCCGCTCCGGGCTGGAGGAAGAGCGCCGCCTTGCCTATGTCGGGCTGACCCGCGCCAAGAAGAACCTGCATCTGTGGTTCGTCTCCAACCGACGCATCCACGGTCTGTGGCAATCGACCATTCCCTCACGCTTTCTCGAAGAACTGCCGGAAGCTCATGTCGATATCGCCGAGAGTGGCAACAGCTACGGCGGCTACGGCAATTCTTATGGCGGCGGCTCGTTCGCCTCGGGCCGTGGCGGCCAAGGAGCAGGAAGGCAGAATCCCTATGGCGCCTCGCGCTTCGACAATGTCGGCGCGGAAAAGGCGGGAAGCTTCTCCAGCACCTATGCGACGCCGGGCTGGCAGCGCGCTCAAGCCAACCGCACCGAGGCCACAGACCGCAATTGGGGCACGCGTTCCGGCCACCAGGTCGAGCGCATCGGCTATGGCGAGACCGACTCCGGCTACGGCGCTGGCCGCACCTCGGTCAAGGGCCGCACCATCGACGGCGAACTGGTCGCCAAATCCGTCGCCGACACGCCGTCCCCCTTCAGCGTCGGCGACCGCGTCTTCCACCAGAAATTCGGCAACGGCAACATCTCGGCCATCGAAGGCAACAAGCTGACCATCGACTTCGACAAAGCCGGCCAGAAACGCGTGCTGGACGGGTTTGTGACGGGGGCGTGAGGCATATGGAAAATTGTCTGGCACCCCAGAACAAATAGGGTACAATCGCTTGCATGGCTTACGACTCGCGGTATATTGCTAACTTGGTGCTCGATCGCGCGGATGGCGAAGGGCTGGGAATTACAAATCTTGAGATCAACAAGATAATATATTTTCTGCATTCCACATATCTAGCCAATTTTGGAGAACCGTTGATTGAGGCAAAGATAGAAGCCTGGGACTACGGTCCAGTAATTAGAGAAATATATTCGGAATTTAAATCTTTTGGGGCTGCAGATATTAGGACAAGGGCTACAAGGCTCGACTTAAATTCGTTAAAAAGAGTGCCTGTATACGAAACGATGAGCGGTTCTGATGCAAATTTCCTGTATCCGATAATTGACAAATACATGCGCTTGGGGGCGACCAAACTTGTGAACATGTCCCACGAAAAAGGCGGGCCGTGGGACCTAGTGTATAATGCTTCGGGGAGGAGCAATCCTGGAATGGAGATATCCGACGATCTCATCCAGCGATATTTCTTACGTCAAACCCGGCACTAATGAGGAACGCTCGTGCAGATAAGCAAACTTAGCAGGCCTCCCTACGCTCACAACTGGGTCCGATATGTTTTCCCCGATCGCGTTCGAACCACGAAAGAACTCGTCAGGTTCGTGACCGGATTCCCAACGACTACATATTCTGCCGCGTCGCCGATTATTCGAGATCGAATTGTCTACGGGCTCGATCGGCGCACGGCGTTAATTGCGGCAATGTCGAAGGGACGAGCAAATAGTCGTGGCATCGTCGCCGAGTATGTTGAGGCATTTTATGACTACGATGAAAAAAGGGGCTACTTCGGCAAGCCCTGTTTTGACGAAATAGTTGAGCCATTTCGAGTTGGAAAAGGTCTTGTTGTTCCTGTTAAGCCTCTAATTACAATCGTTGAAAATGGGCTTCAGGTTCCAATTTTCACTGTGGGTTGGGCGAACTTCCCATTGACTAACTGGCAAATGCGTCTACTTGCCACGATTTTCGAAGATGCCGTGTTTTCGCTTACCGATTTTAGAAAATCGCCTGGCGAATTTCTCTGCTTTCCAAAAGTAGGAAAAGGTGATTCGGCCAAACGCCAGCCTTTGGTTTGGAAGCGCGGTGATTTTGAGCTTCTTTCAAGAAATGAATTGCGTGAGTGTCTCGATGAATTTTTGCTGGCGCTAGAAGACGCGAAAATTATTCTGGAGGAAGCACTTCGTAAGGAGCAGGCTGAAGCCCCGGTTGTTGAAGAAAAACCAATGGGTGAAACGCCGCTACTCGACTGGCGGTAGAATGCTCAAGACGGTTCGTCTCATACTTGTGCTCGGCTGAACTACCGATACCGCGCCTGGTTCCACTTATGGCCGAGCAGCGACAGGATGATGATCAGGCCGTTGAAGAACTGGACGTAGAAGCCGCTCAGGCCTGCCGCGACGACGCCTGTCTGGATGAAGGAGACCGTGACCGCGCCGATCGCACCGCCGACGACGGTGCCGATGCCGCCCCAGGTCGGAGTGCCGCCGACGAACACCGATGCCAGCACCGGCAGCAGGTATCCGTCGCCCGCCGTCGGCCACCAGGTGAAGTTGATCATCACCGAAAACGTGCCGGCGATCGCAGCCCCGATGCCGACGAAGACGAACACTTTTACCCGCACGCGCTTGACGTCGATACCCATCTGCTGGGCGCTGTCGGGATTGTCGCCGACCACCTTGACCTGCGCGCCGAAGCGATGGCGGTTGTAGAGCAGCGCCGACAGCACGACGAAGCCGATGGCCCAGAAGATCTGCACCGGAATGCCGTAAAGCTGGCTGGAGAAGATCTTGTAGGCCCAGCTGTCGGCAAGGCCGGTCAGCGCCGTCGACCTGCCCTCGTTGATGATCTGGATCAGGCCGCGCAGCAGGAAATTCATGCCGAGCGTGGCGATCAGCGACGACAGCCCGCCATAGACGACCAGTGAGCCGACCAGGAAGCCGAGCAGCATGCCGGTTATCATTGCGGCGGCGATGCCGAGGAACGGGTCGTAGCCGGCCTGCACGACCAGCGCAAACACCCAGGAGGCAAAGCCCATCGTCGCCGGAAACGACAGGTCGATCTCGCCGCAAGTGACGACGAAGACCAGCGGCACCACCACGAACAGCGCCACCGGCAGCGTGGTCAGCACGGAACTGTAGAGATACCAGGTGGTGAACACGATCGGGTTGGCGATCATGAACACCGCCATCATGACGATGAACACGGCAAGCGTGCCGAGCGCGGCGCGGTTGTCGAGGATGAACCCGCGCAGCCAGTTGTCGGACGGGTGTCTCCACTCTTTCCCGGCGGTTTCGCCATGCGTGCCGCCGAGGGGACTCTGCAGATCGGGTTCCATGGTCTTGCTCATCGTGCCGCCCTCCCCGCATCGCCCGCGTCGTGCAACCCCGGCAATCCGCTGGGGTGGGCGACGTCTTCCATGAAATTGATCAGATCCTCGGCCGATTTGACCTCGCTGCGGTCGGCGGTGAGCGCGACCTTGCCACGGTCCAGCACCACGAAGCGATCGGCGATATCGTAGACATGGTGGATGTTGTGGCCGATGAACAGGATCGAGCGCCCGCTCGCCCGCACCTGGCGCACGAAGTGGAAGACCTTGGCGGTCTCGGTCAGCGATAGCGCGGTCGTCGGTTCGTCGAGGACTATCAGCTCCGCCTTCTTATAGATGGCCCGCGCGATCGCCACGCCCTGGCGTTCGCCGCCCGAGAGCTGGCCGACGATCGACTGTGGCGTGAACACTTTCGAGGTGAAGCCGATCTCGCGCATCAGCCGGCTCGCCTCCGCGATCTCCTTGTTGACCTTCAGCCAGCCAAGCCAGCCGGTGAGCTCGCGGCCCATGAAGATATTGCGCACGATCGTCTGCTGCACGGCGAGCGCCCGGTCCTGGAACACGGTCTCGATGCCGGCGTCGCGCGAGCGCGCAGGGCTCCATCCGGTCACCGGCTTGCCGCGGACGAGAATCTCGCCGCTAGTCGGTTTGACCACGCCGGACAGGATCTTGATCAGCGTCGACTTGCCGGCGCCATTGTCGCCGATCAGGCCGACCACCTCGCCGCGATCGACGCTGAGATTGACCCCGCCCAGCGCATAGACCTGGCCATAGGACTTGCTGATGTCGCGCAGTTCGATGATGCGTTCGGCCATGGCGATCCTCGCTTGATTGTCGCGTGCCGGCCTTTTCGCCGGCGGTCCCGCCGGCCGGGCTCGATCCCGGCCGACGGCTTGGGAGGTCAGCGCAACGCCTGCTTGGCGAGCTCGGCGACGATCTCGTAATTCTGCGGCGTGACGAAGCCGGCGCCGGTGTCGACGTTCATCGGCGCAAGGCCGAGCACCACCTGCTGGCAGAGGCTGAGGATCGGCAGATAGCCTTGCAGGAACGGCTGCTGGTCGGCCGTCAGCTGCACCCAGCCGCCCTTGAAGCCCTCGACGATCTGCGGGCTGGTGTCGAAGCCGAAGTTGAAGATATCGCCCGGCTTCCTGCCCGCCGCCTGCATGTAAGTCGGGACGTTGCCCAGCATCTGCCCGCCGGGATAGCCAACCGCCTTGACGTCGGGATTGTTGAGCAGTGCCGCGGTGATCACCGGAAGGGCCAGATTTGGGTCGGAAGCCCATTCGCCGCTTGGCGGCGAGGAGAGCTGTATGACCTCGACGCCCCCTTCCTTGAGGGCAGCGACAGTGCCGCGCTCGCGCGCGCCGCGGCTCTCGTTCTCGAACGGGCCGATCATGATTGCCTTATCGCCGGCCTTGAGCCCGGCCAGCTTGACCGCCTCGGCGCCAAGCGCGCGGCCCTGCTGCTCCTGCTGGGCACCGACATAGCCGCCGCCGAACGCCGCCGTGACCGTCGGCACCGGCACGTTCTGGTACATCATCTTGATGCCGTCCTTGTGCGCCTGTTCGGCCAGCGGCATGATCGCGGCGTCGCCGGGGTGGCCCATCATGGCGATGCCTTGGGGCTTGACCGCGACAGCCTCGCGCAATTGCTGCACCATCTTCTCGACATCCCACTGGGAAAAGATGTAGTCGACCTTCGGCCCGAGATCGGCCGCCGCCTGCTTCGCGCCATTATAGACGATCGTGCCGAAGGCATCGCCCTCGGCACCGCCGACGAAGAAACGGATATGGACATCCTTGCACCACTGGGCATCGAGCGCCTGCGCCGGCAAGGTCGAGAGTGCGGCGGCGAGCGCCATCGCGGCCGCCGCGACGGTCGAGCGCAGAACTGTCCTTCTCATCGTAATGCTCATGCACTTATCCTCCCTTTGTTCCCTCGCTAGCCGAGGGGTTTTGACGATCGCTTCGGCATTGCGCCGCAATCTTTCGCTGGCCGGCACCTCCCGCCGGCTTGTCCTGTTTTTATGCATGTCGTTATCGCAAAACCGCTGGGCACTTTTGCGCGACATGCATTAGCCTCACACCGGGTTCGGCAGGTAGCTCGCGCCTCCCCGGCATTGTTGGAGATAATCCAGTGCCCGCGCCTGGCCGGTGATCTCGAGATCGCCGCGATAGACCGGGTCGTGCCAGCCCTCAATGTCGATGGCGCCCTTGTAGCCGGCCAGCCGCAGCTCGCTGATCACCCGCGTCCAGTCGCTATCGCCGAAGCCAGGGGTGCGCATCTGAACGAACGGCAGGCGGCCGAACACGCCATGTTCGCGGATCACGTCCCAGCGCACCGTCGCGTCCTTGCCGTGGACGTGGAAGATACGCGGCGCCCATTTGCGGATCTGCGGGATCGGATCGATCAGATAGACCAGCTGGTGGCAGGGCTCCCACTCCAGGCCGAGATTGTCGTCCGGCAATTCGTTGAACATCAGCTCCCAGGCGTCCGGATTGTGGGCGATGTTCCAGTCGCCGCTGGCCCAGTTGCCGTCCATGGCGCAGTTCTCGAAGGCGATGCGCACGCCCTTGTCGGCGGCCCGCTTTGCCAGCTTCCCCCAGACCTCGCGGAAGCGCGGCAGGCTGTCGGGCAGCGGCTTGCCGCGGATGCGGCCGGTAAAGCCGCTGACCACATTGGTGCCGAACAGATGCGCGTTGTCGATGATCGTTTCCCACGCCTCGAGCACGCCGCGATCGATCTCGCCGCTCTCCAGCGGATTGCCGAACACGCCGATCGACGAGACGATGACATCGGCATCGCCGATCGCCTCGCGGATCTCGCCCGCCAGCCGCGGAATGTCCTTGCCGCCCAGCGTCTGCCAGAAGAACGGCTGGATGCTCTCGAATCCGAGCGGCAGGATCTGCCTGACATAGGCGGCCGGGTCGTCGAGGTTGGCGCGCACCATGGTGCCGATCCTGATGTCGAGCAGCGGGTTTGGCATCATGATCCTTCCTGTGAGGCGATAGCGACCCGGCGCCCGGTTTCGGCGCTCTCGATCGCAGCGAAAACCATGGACAGGCTCTTGATGTTGTCGGCGCCGCGCGTCTCCGGCGCGGTGCCGGTCTCGACGGCGCGGACGAAATCCTGGATGATGCCGAGATGGCCGCCGACGCGATCTGCCGGGTCGAGCGGCGGCACGGCTATCGATTCGGTGCGGTCGAACAGGCCTTCACGGACCGGCCGCACGACTTCCGCCTTCAACCCGTCCGCGCCGTCCCAGACAATGCTGCCGCGCTCGGCGACGATCCGCCATGTACTGTCCCAGCTGGTACGGAAGCCGGCCGCGCACCAGCTGCCGGCATAGGTGAACAGCTTGCCGCCGCCGAGGTCGAAGCTTGCGGCTGCCGACGACCCTTGCCGATACCAGGAATTGGCCGGCTCCCACTCGTGGCAATAGACGCCGGCCGGTTCGCCGGCCACCATGTAGCGGGCCGCATCGAATGTGTGGATCGCCATATCGAGCAGCAGCACATGGCGCATCTCTTCGCGAAAACCGCCGAAATGCGGCGCAACGAAGAAATCGGCGTGGATGCTGGTTGGCGCACCAATGGCGCCGGAATCGAGAAAGCGCCGGATGCGCCTGACATTGGCGACATAGCGGCGGTTCTGCACGACGGCATGGATGCGGCCGGCGCTGCGGGCCGCCTCGACAATGGCACGCGCATTGTCCGGGCTGTCGGCCAGCGGCTTTTCGGTCAAGAGATGGCAATGGTGGGCAAAGGCGGAAAGCGCGACCTCGCGGCGGGCGGCGGGAACCACCACGTCGAATACCGCGTCGGGCCTGGTCTGGTCGAGCACGGCGTCGAGGTCGGTTCCGATGACGGCGCCGGAAAGCTCGTATTCGCGCGCCCTCGCCCGCGCCCTTTCGGCGTCGAGATCAACCAGGCCGACAATGGCGAGCCCATCGATCTGCTTGGCTGCATCGAGCCAGGCTTTGCTCATCGCGCCGCAGCCGACCAGGACGACATTGATCATCCAGCACTCCTCCCTCTCGGCCCCTCCAGACCGATCGTCACGGCGTTCACGGCAGGGCCGCAAACGTTCTTCCGTAAACGTTTACGAGAACACACCCGATGGCGTAGAATGTCAATTGGCCGATAGCGAAAAACGTGATGCCGGCTTGGCCTGAAGAGCGGCCGGTGCTAGCCAAGCAAGGGGGAGAACTGTCCTTTGGCGTCCAGTATTCACGACCTTGCACGTCACCTGAACATTTCGATCGGCACGGTGTCGCGCGCACTCAACGGCCGCGCCGACGTCAATGCCGACACACGCCAGCGCGTGCTCGATGCGGCCAAGAAGCTGAATTATTCGCCGAACCAGTCCGGCCGCAGCCTGCGGCGCGGCGCCACCCATTCGATCGCCTTCATGCTGCAGCCTCATCCGGGCGACCAGGAATATGGCGAGCCGTTCTTCATTCCGTTCCTGACCGGGTTGCAGGCCAAGCTCGCCGAAAGCGGCCTCGACCTGATCGTAGTGATGGGCGCGCCGGGCGACTATCAGCAGGAGCGCCTGCGCCGTGTCGTCGAGACGCGGCGGGCCGATGCGGTGGTGCTGGCCTGGACGCGGCGCGAGGACGAGCGCATCGACTATCTGACCCAGGCCGGTTTCCCGTTCGCGACGCTCGGCCGCAGCCGCTCCGGCGGCGATTCCTATCCCTCGCTCGACCTCGATTTCGAAAAAGCCGGGGCTGACGCGGTCGATCGTCTCGTCGCGCGCGGTCACCGCCGCATCGCCGCCATCCGCCCGTCGCTCGACCTCAATTTCGGCTATCTGTTCCTCGCCGGCTATCGCAAGGCGTTGCGGCGGCACGGCATCGAATTCGACCCCGAACTGATCGCCGACGGCTTCATCAACGAGGCCGGCGGCTACGCGGTGACGCCGAAGGTCATGCACTCCAAGGACCCGCCGACGGCCATCATCTTCAACAACGACGCGATGGCGCTTGGCGGCTGCAAGGCTCTGGCCGAGGCGGGCATCAGGCCCGGCCACGACGTTGCGGTGATCGTCATCGTCGACACGCCGCTCTGCCGCTATTTTTCGCCGGCGCTGACCGGCTTCCGCCCGGCGCTTGAGCCGATGGGCGAGCGGTTGGCCGAAATGCTGCTGGCATCGATCCCGGCTTACGCCGGCGCCGAAGGCGCACGCATCATCCGTGAAGTCTGGCCGCTGGAACTGATCGCGCGCGACAGCGATTGAATCGCGGCGGTCACTGAGCAGGCTCAGATTGATCAAGACCCCCGCGCCCGCGCTCTGGCGTTGCGACCAGCGAGGCAGCGGCGGCATTGGCGGCGGCAAGTGCCGCCTCGACGGGCTGCCCACGCGCAAGCCCAGCCGCGAAGGCCCCAACGAATTCATCGCCGGCACCGTGGGTGCTGATGACCTTCACCGGCATCGCAGGCAGTGCGAACGCCTGGCCGCCACGGTCGCGATAGGCAACGCCCTCGCCGCCTGCCGTGACGATCGCGGCCGGATAGGAACCGACGAGCATACCGGCCGCCTTCGCAGCCCCCTCGAGCGTGTCGACGACCGCAACGCCGGTCAGGAATTCCGCCTCGATGGCATTGACGATGACGATATCGGTGAGTGCGACCAGTTCGGCTGACAGCTTTCGCGCGGGTGCCGCGTTGAGGACGACGCAGCCGCAATGCGCCTTCACCGCCCGCGCCGCGGCAATGTTGGCGCCTTCCGGTACCTCGTTTTGCAGCAGCAGAACCGCCGTTTGCGCGATCAGCTCGGCCGCCTCAGTAATGTCCTTTTCGCCGAGAGTGAGATTGCTGCCCGAGACGATTACCGCGCCATAGTCGCCGCTGTCGTCGAAGATCGCTACGCTCATGCCCGAGCCGGCGCCCGCAGCCACTCCCACGAAGCGCTGGTCGACGCCGTTGCGATCGAGATTGTCGAGAAGCGCGCGGCCGAAATCATCGTCGCCGACAGCGCCGATCATTGCCGCACGCACGCCGGCCCGCGCTGCCGACACCGCCTGGTTGCCGCCCTTGCCGCCGCATTTTGGATGCCAGGCATGGCCGGTGACCGTTTCGCCCTTGCGTGGGCGATCGGGGGCTTCGACCATGATATCGTAATGCAGACTGCCGAATACGGTCACCAGCGGCGGGGAAGCCGTCATGTGCCCTTATCTTTCCGTTTCGACGTCACCGCAGACATGGTGCGGCCGAGATTGCGCTCCGCCGCCTGGTAGTCGCGTTGCGCGACCGCCACGAACAGCGCGTCGAGGATGTTGAGCTGGGCAATGCGCGCCGCTGCGTTCTCACCCATCAACGGCGAGCCTTGCGCGGTCGAGCAGAGCACGATGTCGGCGACGGCTGCCAATGGCGAGTTGTCATAGTTGGTGATGGCCAGCGTGCGCGCGCCGCTTTTGCGCGCAAGCTGGATGGCGTCGATGACGGCGCTGGTATTGCCGGAATGCGAAAAGCCGACGGCGATGTCGTCGGCGCCGAGCAGCGAGGCGGACATTAGCATCATGTGCGAATCGTCGTAGACAGAGGTGCGGATGCCGATGCGCAGGAATTTGTGCGAAACGTCGCGTGCGATCTGCGCCGAGCCGCCGACGCCGTAGAAATCGCGATTCCTGGCGCGGTAAAGCAGATCGGCGGCACGGTCGAAATCGTCCATGTCGAGGATGGCCAGCGTCTCCTCCAGCGCCTGGATGGAGGTGCGGAACACCTTCTGCACGATCTCGGCCGAACTGTCGTCCACCGACAGCTCCTGATGCATCTCGGCGGTCGGCAGGCGGCTGTATTCATAGACCGCCGTGCGAAAGTCGCGATAGCCGGAAAAACCCAGCTTCTTGGCGATCTTGACCACCATCGCCTCCGAGACACCGGCCTCCTCGGCGATCTGCTTGAGCGGTATGGTCTCGTCGAAGCCGCGCCGTCCGAAGACCGTTTCAACCACCTTCGCCTCGAGCGGCGTCAGATGCGGCATCATCATGCGAATGCGCGGTCCTACTGCTTTCAGGTCCAGCCCGGTCAAGGTCATCCACGTCCCCTCGTCACGCGATCGATAAGCATCGCGGCGAGGATTATAAGGCCAGTTGCCAGGAGCTGATAGAAGGACTGCACGTTCATCAGCGTCAGGCCGTTGCGCATGCTGCCAAGAATGACGGCACCCAGGATGGTGCCGACGACGCTGCCCTTGCCGCCCATCAGCGAGGCGCCGCCGATCGCCGCCGCTGCTATGGCGTCGAGCTCCCAGAGATTGCCCAGAATGGGTTCGGCCGCACCCAGCCGGCCGATCAGGATCTGCGCTGCAAGCGCTGCCAGCAGGCCCGAGATCATATAGGCGGCGATCTTGGTGCGGGCGATCGGCACGCCGGCTATGTAGGCCGCCTCCTCATTGCCGCCGACGGCGAGCAGATATTCGCCGAACGGCGTCTTCTTGAGGATGATCCAGGCAATCAGCGCGACCACCGCCACGATGATGACCGCCAACGGCAATCCGAACAGCGAGCCGTTGAAGATGGCACGGAAGCCGGCAGGCAGGCCGAGCACCGGATTGCCGCCGGTATAGATCAGCGCCAGCGCCCGGTAGGTGCTGAGCGTTCCCAGCGTGACGATGAAGGGCTGCAGCCCGACATAGGCGACCAGCACGCCGTTGAGCAGTCCGCAGGCAAGGCCGATGGCGAAGCCGGCGGCGATGGCCAGCGGAAACGGCACACCGGCAACCAGCATCGAGGCCGAGATGACCGCCGAAAGGGCTGCCGTCGGCCCGACGGACAGATCGATGCCGCCCGAGATGATGACCAGCGTCATGCCCAACGCCAGGCAGGCATTGATGCTCGATTGCTGCAGGATGTTGATCAGATTGCGCTCGGCAAAGAAGCCGGGGACCAGTGCACCGAAGACGGCGAGGATCACCACCAGTCCGATCAGCGTGCCGGCGTCGCGCACGGAAAACCGGTGCAGGAGATCTGCCCTTGGGCGCGCTGCTGTGTGTTCGATTATATCGGTCATCCGCTGGTCCTGTCCGTTATGCACCGGCCCGATGGCCTTGCGCCTTGCCGGCCTCAATCTCCGTTTGGGGTATGGCGTGCGCGGCGATCGCCTGTTCGCTGAGACTTGCACGGCCCAGTTCGGCGGCGACCGTGCCGTCGCGCATGACCAGCACGCGGTCGGCGAGCCGGATCACCTCGGGGAGTTCGGACGACACGACGATTACCGAATGGCCTTCGGCGGCGAGTTCCTCGATCAGGTGGTAGATCTCCGCCTTGGCGCCGACATCGATGCCGCGCGTCGGCTCGTCGAACAGAAGGATCCGTGTTCCCGCCGCCAGCCAGCGGCCGATGATCGCTTTCTGCTGGTTGCCGCCGCTGAACAGGCGGATCGGCCGGTCGAGCAGGAACGGCCTGAGATTGACCCGCTTCATCTTCTCGGCTGCGACCCGTTTCAGCCTTTTGTGATCGATGACGCCGCGCGGCGCGAACACGCCCATCGAGGCCAGCGCCATGTTGCTGGAGATCGACCGCAGCGGCACGATGCCTTCGCGCTTGCGCTCCTCCGGCACCAGGCCGATGCCGGCCGCGATGGCGTCGCGCGGACTGGAAAGCTTTACCGCCTTGCCGTCGATCTCTATTGCGCCTGATGAGGCCCGGTCGGCGCCGGCCAGGAGCCGCAGCAGTTCGGTGCGGCCCGAGCCGACCAGGCCGGCAACGCCCAGCACCTCGCCGCGATGCAGGTCGAACGAAACGTCACGGACCTTGGTTGCCGAGGCGAGGCCACGCAAGCTCAGCCTGACCTCGGGGGAAGCATGCGAGCGGTGTTGTTCCTGGGCAAGCTCGCGGCCGACCATCATCGAAACGACGGCCTTTTCCGACACCTGCGCGAGATCGACGGTTTCGACCACAACGCCGTCGCGCATGACAGTGGCGCGCTCGCAGATGCCGAACACCTCGTCCAGCTTGTGCGAGACATAAACGACGGCGACACCGTCGCGTGCCAGACCGGCAATGACTTCCGCCAGCCGTTCGAACTCGCTCGGCGTGAGGCTCGACGTCGGCTCGTCCATCGCCACGATCCTGGCGCGGTCGAGCAGCGCCCGGGCGATCTCGACGATCTGCCGCTGCGCCACCTTCAGCGAGCCAAGCGGGGCTGCCGGATCGATGGTCGGGTCGATGGCGGCCAGGGCTTCCGCAGCGCGGCTTTCCTGCTCGCCCCGTGCGACGAAGACGCCGCCGCGCGTCAACGGATGGCCGAGAAACATGTTCTGGGCGACGCTGAGGCGTGGCACCTGCTGTAACTCCTGATGGACCATCGCCACGCCGGCGGCGCGGGCCGCGACCGGGGTGTTCAGCGTCACCGGTTTGCCGTCAATAAGCACGCTTCCCGCCGTCGGCCGGTAGACGCCTGACAGGATGCGCAGCAGCGTCGACTTGCCGGCGCCGTTTTCACCGAGCAGCCCATGGATTTCGCCGGCGCCGACCGAAAAGGACACATCGCTCAGCGCCCGCACGGCCGGAAACTCTTTGGAAATGCCTTCGAATTGCAGCCGGGAGATGACTGACATTGCTTCGGTTCTCCAGGCAAGGTGCCGACCCAAGGCCGGCACCTGCCGGCCCTGCTCTACTGGCCCGCTGCCGCGTCCTCGAGCAGCGCCTTGCGCACGGCGTCGCCGGCGCCAGAGTAGCGGTCGGCATTGTCCTTGGTGATCAGCGCCTGCGGCGTGGCGACGACGCGCGGCAGCTTCTGCCCGGCCACCAGTCGCAGCGCCGATTCCAGCGCCACCTCGCCGGTCAGCACCGGGAACGAATCGACGGTGCCGGTCAGCTCGCCGGCGCGGATCGAGGCATAGGCGTCGGAGATGCCGTCGGTGCCGAACACGGCGACCTTGTCCTGCAGCCCGGCAGCCTTGACCGCCTCGACGATGCCCAGCGCCATGCCGTCATTGTTGGCATAGAAGCCGATCAGGTCGGGGTGCTGCTGCAGGATGTTGGTGGCAGCGTCGTAGGAGGTCTGGCGATCCCAGTTGCCGGGGACGCTGGCGACGACCTCGAACTTGCCGGCCTCGGTGACCGTGGTCTTGAAACCGTCGGTACGCTGGACGGCGGCGTAGACGCCGGCCTGGCCTTCGACGATGGCGACCTTGCCGCCGTCCGGCCGATTCTTGATGAACCATTTGGCGACGCGCACGCCGTTGTCGCGCTGGACATTGCCGACATAGTGCTCGGCCTGCGGGATGACCGCGTCGTTGACGTTGACCACCGGCACATTGGCGGCCTTGGCCTGTTCCATGATCGGCTGCAGGTTGGAGTCGGTCTGCGGCGAAACGAGCAGCACGTTGTAGCCTTGCGTGACCAGGCCTTCGGCGATGGTGAGCTGGCCGAGCTGGTCGCCCTCGCTCTGCGCCGCCTGGTAGACCACGGGCACGCCGGTGCGGTCGCCGAACGATTTGTAGCCCTCTCCCAGCGAACGCCAGTATTCGTTGGTCAGCGTCTTGGAGACCGCACCCGCCTTGGTGCCCTCGGGCAGCTTGGGGAAAGCCCCGAACTTGGCCTCGACCTGCGACCAGTCGATGCGATCCTTCTCGGTGTCGGAATTGAGCGGCGCGAGGTCCGCGGAAAACGACGAGCCTATAGACAGCGCCATCAGGGCAGCGGTGGCGGTGGCAAGCAGAAATTTCATGGTCTTTCCTCCCTGGTTGAAAACGGCGATGGCGCCGGAGCTTCAGCTGTCCGGCCCGAGCATGGCTTCCTGGATGATGGCCTGCGAGGCGACCGCGTCCTGACGGTCGACGGCAGTGGACAGGCGATTGTCCTTTTCCAGCCGATCGACGACGCGCAGCATGCGCTTGACGGTCGCGATGTTGACTTCGCATTCGTGGACCGGATCGAGCCCGGTCATGTCGGGGAACGTGTCGAAGTAGATGGCACCGGCGTAGCCGTCGCGGCGGATCTGCCTGAGCAGCTCGATCGTCTGCAGCGTATGCACCGCGCCGACCATCAAGCCGTCGTCGCGCTTGGCGTAGCCATCGTTGAGATGCACGCCGAGCAGCTTGCTATGACGCGCCACAAGTGCTGCGGCAAAGGCCGGCTGCTCGTCGGCATAGAGCACATGGGCGAAATCGAGCGTCACGCCGAGATTGGGCAGGCCGATCTCACGGATCGCCAGCAAAGTCGTCGCCGCGTCGGGCATCAGGCTGTAAGAGCGCGGCTCGTTGGGCTTGTACTCCAGGCTGATCTGGCAATCGGGGTCATGCGCCGAAACTTCACGAATTCCATCGATTTCGTGTTGCCAGAGCGTCGCATAATCGGCCTGGAAAGCATAATCGAAGCCATCCTGCCCGAGCCACAGCGTCATCAGGCTGGCGCCAGCCTCGCGCGCGGCGTCGATCCCGGCCTTGGTCATGTCGATGGCCTCGCGGCGAACGGCCGGATCCGGATTGGTGAAGGCGCCGAGCTTGAAGGCCGGGTTGGAGTAGTAGCGCATGGCGAAACCATTGATGGAAAGCCCGAGATCGCCGAGTTTGCGCGCCATTTCCGCAGGATTTTCATCGACATGGTCGGGAAAGTTGAGGTCGAGATCGGTCAACTCTGCAACCTTCGCCGCACGTGCCGCCATTTGCAGCATGGACGGTTTGCCGACAAGATCGGGCCACTCGGCCTGTGGCCGCGAGGCAAAGGAATTGAGGCGGGTGGCGAAACGGCAGACTGTCATCGGTGACCTTTCATCGTCATGACTTCACATAAAAACGATCATTTGTAAAGTTGCTAATTGTGTTCTCGGCGGCGGCGGATTCGCCATGCCCAGCCAGTTGCCACCACGCTGGGACAAGCAAGCGCGGCACTGTCACGCAAGTATCATGTTCGCATCCTAGATCGCTTCTCCGAAGGCTTTCGCGGCATCCTCGATGCGACGCGGCGCTTTTCGGGCCCCGGCAGCTTTGTCTCAAAAGAGGATATCCATGAAAAACCTGCACCGAACCGCGTCCCTCGCCGTCGCGCTGGCGATGTTCACCGCCTTGACGCCGGCCTTGGCTGAAAACGCCGCGACCGTCGGCGGCGTCAGCTTCGTCAACAAGGGCCTGGTCGGTGTCGGCCGCATCCCGGCCAGCCAGAAGGACAAGTTCGGCGAGACGTTTGGCTCGGGCTCGGGCATGTCGATCGACGCTGCCGGCTGGACGCATGGCGCCGATGGCTACAAGGGCTCGTTATGGCTGCTGCCGGATCGCGGCTACAATGTCGTCGGCACCACCGATTACCGTCCGCGCCTCAACACGATCGCCATCGAGTTCGCCCCGATCGCGCCGGGTGCGGCACCGGCCACCGGCCAGGAACAATCGGGCCTCAAGGCGACGCTTGCCGACACCATGCTTTTGACCGACGACAAGGGCGCCGACGCAACCGGGCTCGATCCGCTCAACGGCGTGCGTGCCGCGACCGACGACATGCCGATCCTGCCCGAAGCCAACGGCAAGCTCGCGCTCGATAACGAAGCGATCGCACGGCTGCCCGACGGCACGATGTTCATCTCGGACGAATACGGTCCGAACATCTACCGCTTCTCCGCCGATGGGCGTCTGATGTCGGCAACGCAGCCGCCGGCGGCGCTTGTCCCGATGCGTCACGGGACGCCAAACTTTGCTTCCAACAATCCGGGACCTGGCGCGGCAGACCCAGATCCGAAGGATCCCGAAACCGGCCGTCAGAACAACCAGGGCCTCGAAGGCATGGCGCTGACGCCGGACGGGAAGTTCCTGATTGCCGTGCTGCAGTCGGCCCCAAGGCAGGATGGCGGCGATTCCGCCTCGACGCGCCAGAACACGCGCGTGCTGGTCTACGATGCCTCGGATCCCGGCCAGCTCAAGCTCGCGCATGAATATGTCGTGCCGCTGCCGGTGTTCACCGATGCCAAGGGCAAAACCAAGATCGCCGCGCAGAGTGAAATCGTGGCGCTGTCGGACAAGACCTTCCTGATGCTGGCGCGCGACAGCGGCAACGGCCAGGGGCTGAAGGGCGACACCTCGCTCCATCGCGAGATCAGCGTCGTCGATGTGTCGGCGGCAACCGACATCGCCGGCACAGAGTTCGACAAGGACAAGCCGCTGGCGCCCAAGGGTGAGCTCGATCCATCGGTGACGCCGGCCAAGCTGACGCCGTTCATCGACATCAACGACAAGAGCGAGCTCGGCCGCTTCGGGTTGCACAATGGCGCGCCCAACGACCGCAACAACCTTTCGGAGAAATGGGAGGCGATGTCGGTGGTGAGCGTCCTCGATCCAAAGCTGCCCGACGACTATTTCCTGTTCGTCGCCAATGACAATGACTTCCTCACGCAGGACGGCTTCCAGGTCGGCGCGGCCTACAAGGCCGAGGATGGCGCCGATGTCGACACCATGTTCCTGGTCTATCAGGTCACGCTCCCAGGCCTCACCGGGAAGTAGCGGCAGCCATACAGGCGGAGGCGCCGAACGCGTCCGCCTGAGCTGGCGCGATTGAACGGTCGTGCCCCTTCAGTTGCGGCTCGCCCGCGAAAAGACGGTGTCCTAAGCATCGCAAAACCTGCGACTGACGATCCAGTCGAAGGCACTTACCTCAACATCTCCGCGTCCCTTGGCACGCCTGCATCGATCGGCTCGGCCGTCCTGTTTGACACGGCGGCGATCTTCCCGGCGGCCGACAGGTTCGGGCGCACGAAGACCGGCACGACGCCATCGACGCGGCTGTAGAGGTCGATAATGTCCTGATTCATGAAGCGCACACAGCCGGAGGAAGCGTTCTTCCCGATGGAATCCCACTCCGGCGTGCCGTGCAGCCTGTACATCGTGTCCTTGCCGTCACGGAAGAGATACAGCGCGCGGGCACCAAGCGGGCTCTGCGGGCCGGGCGGCATGCCGTCCTTGTATTTCGCCAGTTCCGGCCGGCGTTGGATCATTTCCGGCGGCGGCGTCCAGACCGGCCACTTCTTTCTCGCCTGAACCACGGCGCTGCCGGTCCATCCGAAACCGGCCTTGCCGAGGCTGACGCCATAGCGAATTGCCTTGCCGCCGTCGCGCACCAGATAGAGGAAGTGCTCGGAAGTATCGACGACGATCGTGCCGGGTTTTTCTCCAGTCGGGTCGGCCACGATTTGACGCACGAATTTCGGATCGACCTTGGCTACCGGAATTGCCGGCAGTTGATAGCCCTCGTCGATGCGCGCGGCATACATGCTTGCGGCATCGCCGAGAGCCGGATCGCTTGGTGCCGCGGGCACCGGCGGCGCCGCCACGTCCGTCGTGGTGCACGACGAAAGAGCCACGGAGGCCGCGCCCAGAGCGGATGCACCAAGAAAGGCGCGCCGGTTCAGGCGCTCAAAAAACAACGGAATATCGGACATGAGCCCCCCGGCTTACCGATGAGATCCAGGAAAATGCGGCCCCACGCGTGTGGGATCAATATACGATTCCGAAAGGTTTGAGAAATGCTTAGATCAAGGCACGCCAGGCGGAATTTACAGCGCCGCATCGACCTCTCCCGTTAAATCGGCAATCATTGCGGACTCAGACAAGCCTTCGCCGAGTTGCCTGCCATGGACGACAACATGCCCCCGCGCCGGCAGACCGGCGACCTCACCAGTGGGCCTATCCCGCGCACCCTTTTGCTGTTTGCCCTGCCGGTGCTCGGCTCCAATGTGCTGCAGTCGCTCAACGGCTCGATAAATGCCGTGTGGGTCGGCCGTTTCCTCGGTGAAGCGGCGCTGACCGCCACGTCCAATGCCAACCTCGTGCTGTTTCTCATCCTCGGCACCGTCTTCGGCATCGGCATGGCGGCGACCATCCTGGTCGCACAATCCGTCGGCGCTCGTGACCTGCCCGAAGCCCGGCGCATCGTCGGAACCAGCGCCACCTTCTTCTTCCTCGTCTCGGTGGTGTTCGCGGTCTGCGGCTGGATCTGGGTCGATGCGATCCTCGATGCGCTCGGCACGCCGGCCGATGCGTTGCCGCTGGCGCGCTCCTATCTGCGCATCATCTTCCTCGCCGTGCCGATGATGAACCTGCTGTCCTTCGTCATGACGGTGCTACGCGGCGCCGGCGATTCGCGCACGCCTTTCCTGTTCATGGCGCTGGCCGTCGTGCTCGACGTCGCTTTGAACCCGTTGCTCATCCTCGGCATCGGCCCGTTCCCCGAACTCGGCATCGCCGGCTCGGCCGCGTCGACGCTGATCGGCCAGACGGTAAGCGTGGTTGCCATCCTGATCGTGCTTTATGCGCGCAAGCACCCGCTGCGGCTGGCCGGCGCCAATCTCGTTCTGCTGCGGCCGGACCCGGCGCTGCTGCGCATTGTCGTCTTCAAGGGCGTGCCGATGGGCCTGCAGATGATCGTCGTTTCGGCCGCGGCGCTGACGGTGATGGGCATGGTCAACTCGTACGGCTCGCAGGTCGCGGCTGCCTACGGCATAGCCGCACAGCTCTGGACCTATATCCAGATGCCGGCGCTCGCCATCGGCGCCGCGGTGTCGTCCATGGCGGCGCAAAATGTCGGCGCCGGGCGCTGGGACCGGATTGGACGCATCGCCGCCTCCGGCGTCGGCTTCAACCTTGTGCTCACCGGCATGCTCGTCGCGCTGCTGTTCGTATTCGATCGCGCGGTGCTCAGCCTCTTCCTTGGCAGCGACAGTGCAGCAATCGAGATCGCCACTCACATCAACAAGATCGCGTCGTGGTCCTTCATCCTGTTCGGCATCACCATCGTGCTCTTCGCCACCGTGCGTGCCACCGGCGCGGTGATGCCGCCGCTGATCATCCTGGTGATCTCGGTGCTGCTGGTGCGCACCAGCTTCGCCTATTTCTTCCGAAGCGTGATCGGCGAGGAAGCTCTGTGGTGGAGCTTTCCGGCTGGCTCTATAACCTCGCTCGTGCTGGCCGCGGCCTATTATCGCTTCGGCCGCTGGCGCAGCCTGCACATGATCGAGAGCCGGCCGGCTGCCGGCGAACCGCCGGATACCGGCCTCGGCGTACCGCGCCAGCGCGCGCATCTTTCGCCCGAGACACCGAACGGCTGAAAGGTCGGCTCAGCGCGCGTATTTCGCGCCAAACCCGAGAGCGACCAGGGAAAAGACGACAATCATGCCGGCAAAGGCCAGGCTTGCCACGGTCGCACCTGCCACCGTCGACAGAACGCCGATGCCGATGACCGGCAGCGCGTTGCCGCAAAAACAGCAGATGAAGAAGGCCGAGACGACTTCGGCGCGCCGGTCCGCCGGCGCGATCTCGTTCACCACTTGCAAGCCGCCGCGATAGCCGAGCGCTGCCGCCCCGCCGCACAAGGCGGTCCCGGCAATCATTATGGCCATCGAGGCGAAGACCTGCGCCGCAACGACCAGTGCGACGGTTGGGATCATCAGCGCAAGTGCCGCGAACATCGCGGCTCGGCTCGAAAGACGTGCCGTCGCTACAATGGTGGCGGCCGTCACGATTGCCAATTCAAAGAACAGAGCGCCGGCTTCGGCATGGTTGGTTACCTGCAGTTGCTGCGCCAAAATGCTCGGTGCGAGTGCTGCATAAAAGCCGACCAGCGCCATTGCGCCAAAGCCGGTCACCGCCGGCGCAACGAAACTTGCGCGGATGTCATCGGGCACGGAAAGCCGCGGTCGCATCGAAACGTCAGCCAGTTTCCCCGGCCGCGAAACGGTTTCCCGCGTGCGCCAGACCAGCAGGGTTACAGTCGCGAGCATCGCCAGGTAGACGACGAATGTCAGCCTGAGCGGCCAGGGCGCGTATTCGGCGAGCAACCCGGCCCCCAGCGCACCGAGGCCGAGCCCGAGAAAATTGGTGCTGGTGGCAATCGTCGCCGCCTGTGACTTGTCGTCGGTCGGGAGCAATTCGGCGAGCCAGGCGGTGCCGGTGCCCGCGCCAACGCCGATTCCCAGTCCGCTCAGAATTCGGGCGATATCGAGCCAGGCGACATTTTCGGCGAAGAGGAAAACCACCGCGCTGACGACGGCCACCGCCATCCCGGCCAATGCCATTGGACGGCGCCCGATGACATCGGACACACGCCCTAACATCAGAAGCGCTGCCAGATTGCCGATGACATAGACGGCGTAGACCAGCGTCAAAGTGATCTGCGAGAAGCCGAAGAGCTGCTTGTAGATGATGTAAAGCGGCGTCAGCGCCGTGCTGCCGGCGAAAAGAGCCGCAATCATGGCGGCCACGGCGGCCGCTGCAGCGCGGCCGCCGAGTTCGTGATCGCGCGTCATGACTTGAGCGTGAGCTGTCATTTTTTCGACCTTTTGCTGTTCGGGATCTGCCATCCTAACGCCTTTTTCGCGTCAGCCGTTCCCCCCCCGGCTTGCTCCTGACAAGTTTGGCAGCTTTGCCGATGGCGCTGAGCGAGATCCTCTTTTAACTTCAGCGGATTGTCAGGGGAGATTCATGGGCAAGGGACGAGTCGAGGCATTCACCGATGGCGTGGTCGCCATCATCATCACCATCATGGTGCTGGAATTGAAGGTGCCGCATGGCGAGGATTTTTCCGCGCTGGCACCACTCTGGCCGATCTTCCTCAGCTATGTGCTGTCCTTCATCAATGTCGGCATCTACTGGAACAATTTGCACAACATGTTCCATACCGTGCAGCGGGTCGACGGCCGCGTGCTGTGGGCGAACCTCAACCTGCTGTTCTGGCTATCGCTGATGCCGGCGACGACAGCCTTCATGGGTGAGAACCATTTCGCGCCGGTGCCGGTTGCCGTCTATGGCGTCGACCTGGCGCTCTGCGCCATCGGCTTTAACATCCTCACCATGGCCCTGCATCGACTGCACGGCAATGAGACTCTCTTCGCCAGGGCGTTGGGCAATGACCTCAAGGGAAAGATCTCGCTGGTCCTCTATCTTTCCGCCATCGCGCTGACCTTCGTCAATCACTGGATCGGTGTCTCGATCTATGTCCTGGTGGCGATGATCTGGTTCGTGCCGGACAGGCGCTTCGAGCGGCTGATCGAGAAATAGGCCCCCTCTAGCCTCGCATTGCTTTCAGCTTTTCCGCTACCGAAGCGGCAAGGTCGGCGTAGCGCTCCTCCAGCCGCTCGGCCGCCTTGATCACTGAAAAATCATGGCCGAATTTTTCCAGCGCCATGCGCAGCTTTTCGACGAATTCGGCCTGTTTTTCGAGCGCCGAAAACAGCGTCATAACTTGCGCTTCGCTGATGTCGGGATTGGCGAGCATTTGTGGCACCTCGCGGCTCATCTGGTCGCCGGTGGCGGTCTGTTCTTTCAGGATCTCGATCCAGTCGGTCAATCGTCAGGTCTCCTTTTCGATATCAGCATGCGCAGCGCCCGCCGATGCGGTCAACCCGAAGATGCCGGCACCGGCTTGCGCGAGCCTCTTTCCGCGCTAAGTTCGCCGCGGCCAGAACAGGAGAAAATCATGACCACCGACGCCGAGATCCAGACCGCCCTGCCCGCACTTGCCTCCGGCAATGTCGCCGTCATCACCGGCGCGGCCAGCGGCATCGGCCTTGCCGCGGCCAAACGGCTGGCGGCGATGGGCATGAACATCGTGTTGGTCGATATTGGCGGCGCACGCCTCGATGAGGCCCGGCGCGCCGTCGCCGCCATCGCCGGCGACAGCGCCGTGATTGCCATTGCCACCGACGTTTCGAAAGCCGACGAACTCGACCGCCTCGCCGAAAGGACATCCGGCACTTTCGGCGACGTGTCGCTGCTGATGAACAATGCCGGCGTCGGCAACAACCCCGGCAAGCCCTGGGAGAACCATGACGCCTGGAAGCGACTGCTGGACATCAATTTCTGGGGTGTCGTGCATGGCGTAGAGGCGTTCGCGCCACGCATGCTGGCGGCGGGAAAGCCCGGCCTGATCGTCAACACCGGCTCCAAGCAAGGCATTACCACGCCGCCCGGCAACCTCGCCTACAACGTCTCCAAGGCTGGCGTGAAGACCTATACCGAGGGCCTTGCACACGCGCTGCGCAACGAGCCGGGCGCCAGTGTCGCGGCGCATCTGCTTATCCCCGGGTTCACTTTTACCGGCCTGACCGAAGGTGCGACCGAAAAGCCGGCCGGCGCCTGGACCGGCGAGCAGGTCATCGACTTCATGCTGGCCTCGCTACTACGTGGCGATTTCTACATCCTGTGCCCCGACAACGAGGCGACCCGGTCCATGGACGAAAAGCGCATGGCCTGGGCGATTGGCGACCTCATCGAGAACCGCCCTGCCCTGTCGCGCTGGCACCCGGACTACAAAGATGCTTTCGCGGCATTCATGACACGCACCGCATGATCCCGAACCGAAGATCACCGTAGCAAAGAATCGGATCCGATCTTCGCAGGTATGCGCCGGACCTTTATATCACGCCGCCGCGTGCTTCTTCGTGTTCCGCTTCTTCGCCATGGCTTTCTCGGCTGCCAACTCGGCAAGCTTCTGATCATGCCGCTTCGCTGCCTGTTCGCATTTCTTGCGGATCTCTTCGACCTCGGTCTCAGTCAGGTGTTCGATACCGATGAAGGTGTTCTGGGCTGTGCTGACCCGGATCAATTCGTCGAGCTTCGCCTGGATCGCAGCGCCATCGCGGTTCTGGGTGTTCTGGATGAGAAACACCATCAGGAAGGTGACGACCGTCGTGCCGGTGTTGATGACGAGCTGCCAGGTGTCCGAAAAGCCGAACATCGGCCCGCTTGCCGCCCAGACGACGATGATCAGGAAACAGACGGCAAACGTCGGCGGCAGGCCGGCAAAATGGGCGACGTTGTTGGCGATCCTGGTGAAAAGCTTCTCAATCATTCAAACTCCCTCAACAGCCGGGCGACGAACCCGGACGGAAGCCGAGTTCATTGTGTCTGCAGAAACAGTTGGCAGCCGCTCCTGGTTCCCTCGTGGCGGAAGGTCGCGGGTACATTGTTGGAGGAGCAGATCGCGCAGGCCGTCGGACCGCTTGCAGATACGCCCGAAGTCAGGCGGCGCCGTTTTCCCAGCGGTCGAGGAAAGCCTCGATGGGCAAGGCCTGCATGTCGGGGACTGCCCTGGCCAGTTTCTCGAGCGGCCAGTCCCACCAGGCAAGACGTTCGATCCGGGCCGCAGTTCCCGCGCTGAAGCGCTGCCGCAATGGCCTGGCCGGAACGCCGGCGACGATTGCATAGGCCGGCAGGTCTCGCGTCACCACCGCATTGGCACCGACGATCGCGCCGTTGCCGATCACTATGCCAGGCATGATCACGGCGCCATGGCCGATCCAGACATCATGGCCGATGCTGACGGCTCTCGCCCGCCGCCGGTCGCGGAATGCCTGATCGACACCCAGCCAGCGGAAGTACTCGTTGGGCCGATAGCTGATTTTGTGCTGCGTCAGCCGCTCGACCGGATGCTCCAGCGCATTGATGCGGCTGTTGGCGGCGATCGAGCAGAATTTGCCGATCGTCGTATAGATCGCCTCGGCGTGGCGCTCGAAGTAGGAGAAGTCGCCGACCGTCACCTCGCGCAGGATGACCCGCTCGCCGATCGACGCGTGGCGTCCAAGCTTGCACGCCTTCAGCTCCGCCGTCGGATGGATGCGCGGCTCGGGATCTTTCAGGACAAGGTGTTCGGGACGGTCCATGCGCGCGCTTTACGCCCGCGCGGATAGTCTCGCAAGCCGAGTGCAGCGCCGCGCATCCGTTTGGACGCGCCGAGGACCCTGTAGCACCTTAAGTCTCTATTTCGGCTTGCCGCTGGTCCACACCACGTTCTGGCCGTAGAGCGGCACGGTGGTGACCGACATTTTTGCCGAGCCGTCCTGCACCTGGCGTGAATGCGACAGGTAGATCAGGGTCTCGTTGGCCTTGTCGTAGATGCGGTTCACCACCTGCTTCTTCCAGATCAGGCTGATGCCTTGCTTGAACACCTCCTCGCCGGCCTCGCTCATGTCGATGTCGCCAATGGTGATCGGCCCGGTCTGGCGGCAGGAGATCGAAGAATCGGACGGGTCCTCGAACCAGTTGCCTTTCTGCAGGCGGTCGATCACGCCACGGTCGAAATAGGAGACGTGGCAGGTCACGCCCTCGACCTTCGGATCCTTGATCGCCTCGACGATGATATCGTTGCCGAGCCAATCTACGCCGACCTTGCCGACTTCCTCGGCGGCGGCCGCGCCGGCGCCAATGACAAGGCATGCGGCCAACGCGCCGCCAATCAGTTTTCGCAAAGAGGCCTCCTGCGGTTCGAATTTTGCCGACCTCAGGTGGGACGAACGGCAGCGCTTTGCAAGCAGATCGCCTCCCACAGGATTGCCGGTTGCGGCAACGCGACATCTTTGCGTCGGCGCGACCGAACCGCTAAGAGTGTTCGCCAAGCCAGGGCCTTCACGGCGCCAACCCGGCGCCCGATGGAAATAACGACGGACTTCACTGATGATGCGTTCAATTCTGGTCGGTATTCTCGTCCTGATGGCCGCCGGAATCGGCTGGCTCACCTTCGACTGGTACCGCGGACACTATGGCGGCGAGCCGTTCGGAGCACCTTTCACGCTGGTCGACCAGAAGGGCGCGCCGGTCACCGAAGCCGCCTTTCGCGGCCACCCCAGCGTCGTCTTCTTCGGCTTCACGCACTGTCCGGAAGTCTGCCCGACCACGCTTTTCGAGTTGGCCGGCTGGCTGAAGACGATGGGCGACGACGGCAAGAACCTGCGTGCCTATTTCGTTACGGTCGACCCGGAGCGCGATACGCCCGAAATCATGAACACCTATGTCAGCAATTTCTCCGATCGCATCCTCGGCATATCAGGCGATCCCGACAAGGTCCACGCCATGGCCAAGTCCTTCGGCATCTACTGGAAGAAAGTCGACACGAACGACGGCGACTACACGATGGACCACACTGCTTCGGTGCTGCTGCTCAACGCCAAGGGCGATTTCGCCGGCACCATTGCCTATGGCGAAAGCCCGGATGCCGCCATCGCCAAGCTCAAACGGCTGGCGGCGGAAGGTTGACACATCCGGTAATGACGCAGACGCGTTTGTATTTCACCGCGGGCAAGATCGAGGCTGACCGCATCTTTGCGGCGCTCGGTGCGGCATTCGACGATGAGGGCCTGCCGATTGCGGTGCTCGAGGTCGACGAGGACCGCGACATCCACGAAGTATCGCTCTATGCCGACGACGACGTCGATGCGGTCGAGGCGCGGCTTAGGGACATCCTTGCCGGACTGTCGCTGTCGAAACCGATAGCGCGCGAAGCGCTGCCCGACATCGACTGGGTGGCGCGCTCGCTGGAGGGATTGAAGCCGGTGCGGGCCGGGCGCTTCTTCGTCCATGGCGCGCATGACCGCAGGAAGCGCCACAGCGGCGAGCTCGCCATCGAGATCGAGGCCGGCCTTGCCTTCGGTACCGGCCATCACGGCACCACCGCCGGCTGCCTCGAAATGCTGGAGCAGGTCATACAGCGCGAGCATCCGCGCAACGCGCTCGACCTTGGCACCGGCAGCGCGGTGCTCGCCATCGCAGCGGCCAGGCTCGCGCATATACCGGTGCTGGCGACCGACATCGACCCGGTCGCCGTCAAAGTGGCCGCCGCCAATGCGCGGCTGAACCAGGTCAAGGGGCTCATTGAAACGGTGGCGGCGCCCGGTTTTCATCATCCGATCTTTGCCGCGCGTGCGCCCTTCGACCTGATCGTCGCCAACATATTGGCGCGGCCGCTGATGCGTCTGGCGCCGCAAATGGCCGGACATATCGCGCTCGGTGGCTCGATCGTTTTGTCGGGCATCCTCGAGCGCCAGCGCGATGCGGTAATCGCGGCCTATGTCGGCCAGAAATTCCGGCACGTCCGCACCTTGCACCGCGGGGGCTGGGTGACGATTCACCTCAAGCGCTGAGGCGCAGCGCCTTCAACGCAAGCCGGAATCAACTCGGACCTAGCGCGAGTTCGCCGCTTTCTTCAGCTGTTCGCGATCGTAGCCGTGAGCTTTCAGCGTTTCGTCGTCAAAGCCAAGCAGAACGCCGCTCACATACCGGCTCGCTTCGCGCTGGCGAGCTTCGATCAGCGCTTTCACAGCGTTTCTGAAAAATCCGCGTCTACGTGAAATCGTGGACATGACGGTCTCCTTTGCAGGGCAATAGGACTCTTTCCTCCACGTGAAGAAGGTAAGCCTTGCTGACGCTTTTTGAAATCGACGATTCTGCATGGCCCCCATGCGCAAAGAGACACGCAGCAACCGGGAATGATCGTTCCGAAAATCGATTCCGATTTTCGAGGTCATGCGCTACGGTCGCGCCAGCATTCGAGGAGAGCCGACATGTTCCAGACCTTCGATTCCGCCGGCGATCCGGCCGTTGGCAAGCCGCGCGTGGCAATGCTGCGCCAATGGTTGGCGGCGAACGGGCTGGATGGCTTCATTGTGCCCCGTGCCGACGAGCACCAGAGCGAATATGTCGCCGATCGCTCGGCACGGCTGAAATGGCTGACCGGCTTCAGCGGCTCGGCCGGAGTCGCCATTGTGCTTGGCGAGCGCGCCGTCATGTTTGTCGACGGGCGCTACACGCTGCAGGTGCGCCAGGAGGTCGATCTCGACATCTTTTCGATCGAGAGCCTTGTCGACAACCCGCCGGCCAACTGGATCAAGGACAATCTCGGCAAGGGCGTGCGACTTGGTTTCGATCCGTGGCTCCATACGATCAGTGACGTCAAGGCGCTGAAGGCCTCGGCCGAGAAATCAGGCGCGACTTTGGTGCCGCTCGAACAAAATCCAGTCGACGCCATCTGGCAGGACCAGCCCGGGCCGCCACTGGCGCCGGTCGAGATCCACCCGATCGGCTTTGCCGGCGAACTGGCCAAGGACAAGCTGGCGCGGCTGGCGGCGGCCATCGAGAAGGACGGCGCCACCCATGCCGTACTGACCGACCCCTCCTCCATTGCCTGGGCGTTCGACATTCGTGGCGGCGACGTACCGCACACACCGCTGGCGCTCGGCTTTGCCGTGCTCGCCGCCGACGGCTCGCATCTGCTTTTCATGGACCAGCGCAAGTTTTCGCGCACCGTCGCGGCCTACCTGACGCAGCTCGCCGAATTGCACGAACCAGGTGAATTCGAATCGGCAATCGTCACCCGGGCCAAGGGCGGCGCAAAAATCGCGCTGGACCCGGTTCTCGCGGCGGACAAGCTCAGAATGCTGGTCGAGGATAATGGCGGCACCGTCATTGCCACGGCCGATCCGGCCCGCATTCCACGCGCAACAAAGAACAAAGCTGAGATCGCCGGCGCACGCGCCGCACATCGCCGCGACGGCGCCGCGGTCGCCAAGCTGCTGTGCTGGCTCGACCGCCAGAAGCCCGGCACGCTCGACGAAATCGCCGTTGTCACCAGGCTTGAGGAGACGCGCCGTCAGACCGGCGAAGAAACGCAGATGCCGCTGCGCGACGTATCGTTCGATACCATCTCCGGCGCTGGTCCTAACGGCGCTATCATGCACTACCGCGTCTCCCGCGCCACCAATCGCAAACTGGAGCATGGGGAGCTGTTCCTGCTCGACTCCGGCGGACAGTACCAGGACGGCACCACCGACATTACCCGCACCGTGCCGATCGGCACGCCAACCGAGGAGATGCGCGAGCGCTTCACGCTGGTGCTGAAAGGCATGATCGGCATCTCCATGCTGCGCTTCCCCCAGGGCACGCGCGGCTCCGAAATCGATGCCGTGGCGCGCCTGGCGCTATGGAGACACGGCTGCGATTTCGCCCATGGCACCGGGCACGGTGTCGGCTCCTATCTTGCCGTGCATGAGGGCCCGCAGCGTATCGCCAAGACCGGTACCGAAAAGCTGCTGGCCGGCATGATCGTCTCCAACGAGCCCGGCTATTACAAGGAAGGTTCCTACGGCATCCGCATCGAGAACTTGATCCTGGTGACACCGGCCGAGGCAATCGAGGGCGGCGACATCGCCATGCACGGCTTCGAGACACTGACGCTGGCGCCGATCGACAAGCGGCTGGTCCGATCGGACCTTTTAACCCGCGACGAGTTGCATTGGCTTGACGAATACCATGCGCGCGTACTGGCCGAGATCGGACCGATGCTCGACGGCGAGACGCTGGACTGGCTGGAAAAGGCAACCGCCCCGCTGCCGCACGACTTCAAGCAATAGCCGCGGCGGCAACGCCGGTTGACAGGCTTTGCTCCGCAAGCAGTCCCTGCAAAGCGGTGACGTTGGGAGAACCGGCTCCCTTGCGCCAGAACAACACCGTGACGGCATTGTCTTCGTCAGAGGGCAGTTCGTGCAGCTTTAGCCAGCGGCTTTCCGGGAAACCCGAAAGCACGCTTTTCGGCATCAGCGCTATGCCCATGCCAGCCACCACGCAACCAAGGATGGCATGGTATGAACCAAGCTCGATGGTTTTCTCGGCCATGAACCCTCTGCGCGCATACCATTGTTCCAGCCGCTTGCGGTGCGGACAGCCGTGCTCGAAGGCTATCATGGTTTTGGGCATGTCCAGGTGGTCTTCGACCGAAACGCGCGATGCCGCCGAGACAATGACCAGCTGCTCGTGGAATGCGGGCAGCTTTTCGAACGGAACGTCGGCGATCGGCTCGGCGGCGAACGCTGCATCGAGCTCACCGGCAAGCATGGCGGTCGCGAGAACCTGCGGATTGCCGGTGCGCAACTGGATTTCCACTTCGGGATGCCGTGCATGGTATTCGGCGAGCAGACTTGGAAGCCGTGCCGCGGCGGTGCTCTCCATAGCACCTAGGCGAAGAGTGCCGCGCGGGCGTGGATCGAGCATCGCCGTTCGCGCCTCCTCCGCAAGCGCCAGCAGCCGATCCGCATAGCCGACCAATTTGTGACCGGCCGGCGATACGTGCAGGCGCTTGCCCTCCCGGATAAACAGCTGCACGCCGAGATCCTCCTCGAGCTGCCGGATGCGTGTGGTCACGTTCGACTGCACGCGAAACAGTTTTTCCGCCGCCTTGGTGATTCCGCCCTCGCGCACCACCGTGCGGAAGATGCGCAGATCGGCCAAATCCATACATCTCTCCTGGAGAACATAACGATCTTAATTATTCATTTTAACTGATTATGCCTTTCCCGTAAATCGCCGGTGTAGCTGCCGATCAACACGGCAAACCAGGGGAGATGGAAATGTCGCGTGAGCCCTTCGGCATCCAGCCGACCGATCTAAGCGCATTGACGCCGAAGCAGCGCGAAGCGCTCTATACCGACGCCGTGCGTCGCGCCCACCAGGAGAGATCGGAGGCGATCCGGCTGAGCCTGTCGCGGGTCGGCGCGGCAATAGTCGCTGCGGTAAAACGCATGTGTGCTCTCGCCGCCAAGGCAAAAGTCGATCAGCCGACGAGCTGCCGCGCGAGGATCAGCACGGCAGCACCCGCCAGGAACATCGCCATCAGGCCGCCGCGCAGTGAGACCAAGCCGGCAACGATCAAGGCTGCCCATTCCGCCGGCCCGGCGCTGAGCGCCGCCGGCGCCACCAGCGTGGTCAGCACCGCCGCCGGCACGGCGCTGAGCCCGGCTTCGACGCGCGGGTGGATTTGATCGAAACGCGAGATCACCAGATGACCGCCGATGCGGGTCAGATAGGTCGCGATCGAAGCGGCGACGATGATCCACAAGGTCGTGCTCATGGCCGTGCCTCCACGCCGCTGTGGCGGGGCGGCAGGATGACGGCGAGCAGCACGCCGGCCAGCGCACCTATGGAGACATGCCAGGGCGAGCCGACCGTTTTGTATGCAATGATGGAGGCGGCAGCGCTGGCGATGACCACCGGCAGCCACAGCGGCCGCTTGCGGAAGCTCATGACCAGGCCGAGAAAATAGATCGGCAGCAGGAAATCGATGCCCAACGCATGGGTGTCGGGAATAAGCTTGCCGAACATCGCGCCGAGCGCGCTTTCGATGATCCAGAACACATAGACCGGCAGCCCAAGCCCCATATACCAGGTGAACCCGACGGTCTCGCCGGCCTCCGCCTTGCGCTCGGCCACCGCGAACTGCGGATCGGTAAGCACGAAGTAGCCTATCGCCTGCTGGATCAGCGGCCAATGCGCGATGCGCCGGCCGATGCCAGCCGAATAGAGCACATGGCGAAAATTCACGGCGAAGATCGACAGCACGATCAGCCACGGCGCGACATGTTGGCCGAACAGCTCGATGCCGACCATCTGGCTGGCGCCGCCGAACACCGTTGCGCTCATCAGGAACGCTTCGAGCACGGAAAACCCGTTGTCAACTGCGAGCGCACCGAACAGCAATGCAAACGGCGCCGACGCCACCACGACGGGCATGCTGAGCCGCACGCCGTCCCAGAAATCGCTTTTCGCTCCGTTTTCGGAGATTGCTTCCGCCGACATCGATCGCTCCTTGGGAACGGCCGTATGTAGAGAGAGCGGCCCGGCTTGTCACACCAATTTGCTTGAGGCAAACGATCAGCGGAAATGATGGCTGAAGCGTCGCGGCAAGCTCGCTTCCGAGCCTAGCGCGGCGAAGCCTTGCCATCGATCGCCCTGCCCCAGTCGAGCAGCGGTTTTGCCCGCATGACGAAGTCGACGAGTTCGTCGACCAATCCAGCTCCGTAGATATCCGCCGGCTCGATTGCGTGCCGGACGGCAAAATGCCGGTTGCGGATCGCAGCAGCGAGATCGGGCTCGGCGATATGCTCGAAGCCGCGCGGCGTGCGCTTCATGCAGCCGTCCGGGTCGAGCTCGAGGCCGTTCTTCTTCAGCGCCGCGACGAGGCTGCGGAATTCAGCGGGCCGCTTCGCGATCGCGTTGCGCAGCGCCAGCAATAGCTCCGGTCCGGGCTGCCACCAGGCAATGGCGGCAAAGCATCGCTCGAGCCCGATATGGACGTAAAACACGCCCTGTTCCATCTTGGTGCCGTCGGGCGAAAGGATCGCCGACAAATGCCGGTTATAAGGCCGTTTGTCCTTGGCGAAACGCACATCGCGATTAATCCGGAACAGCGACTTCTTGCGGTCGCCGCGCAGGCCGAGCCCCAATGCCATGAAGCGCTCGGAGAGCGTCTCGACCAGATCGCCGAAAGGATCGCGCAGGTCGCGTTCGAAAAGGTCGCGGTTTTCCAAAAACCACTCCCGGCTCTGATGAAAATCCAGCGCCTTGAGGAAGGGAATGGCCTTTTGCCCAAAACCGTTGAACGCAGCCGCCATCACCCGCCCTTGCCGATCCGCTGCAGCCAGGTGTCCTCGTCGATCACCTCGATGCCGAATTTGGTCGCATCCTTCAGCTTGGAACCGGCGCCTGGCCCTGCCACCAGGAGATCGGTCTTCGCGGAAACCGAGCCGGCGACCTTCGCGCCGAGACGTTCGGCCATCGCCTTGGCCTCCGGGCGCGTCATCTTTTCCAGCGTGCCTGTAAACACGATTGTCTTGCCGGCGACCGCACTATCGGCTGAGACGTTCACAATGTACGGCTTCGGGTGGACCTGTGTGAGCAGCGCTTCAAGTACGGCGTCGTTGCGTTCATTGCCGAAGAAATCGCGAAGCGCGCCTATCACCGTATCGCCGATGCCGTTGATCGAAGGAAAAACGCTGTGTGGATCGGCTGCCGCTGCCGTCTCCTTGCCAATGCGGATCAACTCCTCGATCGTCGAGAAGGTTCGGGCCAGCACAGCGGCCGTCGTTTCGCCGATATGACGAATGCCCAGCGCGAAGATGAAGCGATCAAGTTCGGGTTCGCGGCGGGCGTCGATGGCAGCGAAGAGCTTGTCGAGGCCGTCATAGTTGCGTTCCTCGACGCTGCGTACATTCTTGCGCGTTTTGCCCGATGCGGCCTCGCGCTGCCTGGCCTGCTCCTCCCGTCGCTCCGCCAGCGCCTTGGTGACGGCGGGACGGCGGTCCCGGAGGGTGAAGATATCGGCGGCAGTCTTGACCAACCCGGCATTGAAGAACAGGTCTATGTTTTCAGCGCCCAGGCCTTCGATATCCATGGCGCCGCGCGACACAAAGTGGCGTAATCCTTCCACGGCCTGCGCGGGGCAGATCAGCTCGCCGGTGCACCGTCGGCGGGAATCCTCCTTGCCGGTCTTCTCGTTGATCTCGCGCGTTGCGGGTGAGCCGCAGATCGGACATTTGTGCGGGAATTCGTAGGGCACGGCATCAGTCGGCCGCTTGTCGGCGACGACACTCACGATTTGCGGAATGACGTCCCCTGCCCGCTGGATGACCACCGTGTCGCCGATACGCACGTCATAGCCGTCGCGGATCGGCTGGCCGTTGCTGTCCAGACCCTTGATGTAATCTTCGTTGTGAAGCGTGACGTTTTCGACCACGACGCCGCCGACCGTGACGGGTGCAAGCCGGGCAACGGGCGCCAGCGTACCGGTACGGCCCACCTGAATGTCGATCCTGAGCACGGTTGTCATCGCCTGTTCGGCCGGAAATTTGTGAGCGATCGCCCAGCGTGGTTCGCCAGTGACAAAGCCCCATCTGCGCTGCAACTCCAATTGGTCGACCTTGTAGACGACGCCGTCGATGTCGTAGCCGAGCGATGAGCGCTGGGTCTCGATTAGGTGATAGTGCGCGACCAGTTCCTCGACCGATCTTGCCCGGACCATCAGCGGGCTGACCTTGAATCCCCACTCCGCGAATTTTTGCACGGAATCGTATTGGGTCGGAGCTGGATCCTTTGAAGTATAGCCCCAGGCGTAAGCAAAGAATTTAAGGTTGCGGCTGGCGGTAACTAACGGGTCCTTTTGGCGGAGCGACCCGGCCGCCGTGTTACGCGGATTGACGTAATCCTGGCCACCTATCGCCGCCGAACGTTGCTTCAGCGCCTCGAATTCCGCGTAGGTCATATAGACCTCACCGCGTATTTCGATGACCTCGGGCCAGTCCGATCCCTTCAAGGTCTTGGGAATATCGGCGATGGTCTTGAGATTGGCGGTGATGTCCTCGCCGACGACGCCGTCGCCGCGCGTTGCTCCCTGCACGAACACACCGCCTTCATACCGCAGGGAAGCCGATAGCCCGTCGATCTTCGGCTCCGCCGTGAAGGCGATGTTCAGATCCTTGTCGCGGTCAAAGAATCGCCGGCCCCGTTCTATGAAGTCCGCGACGTCCTGGTCGGTATAGGCCTTGGCAAGGCTGAGCATCGGCACCGCGTGGCGCACCTTGGCAAAACCTTCCGCCGGCGGCGCGCCGACCCTGCGTGAGGGCGAATCCTCACGCACCAAAGCAGGGAAGCGCTGTTCGATGGCCAGGTTGCGCCGCGTCAGCGCGTCATATTCCGCATCCGTGATTATCGGCGCGTCCTCGCCATGGTAGCGCCGGTCGTGCTCGGCGATCTCCTGCGCCAACCGCTTCAACTCGCTTGCCGCCTCGCTTTCGCTGAGCGAATCGACTGGTTTTTCGTCCATGCACGGCTCCCTTCACGGTGGCGCGACACAATAGAACAGGATTCTCTCATGAGGGAGAGACCAGACACGGAAAATCATGCCTGAACAGCAGGATGGAGCCATACCCTGACTCAAGTCGCGAGCGCCGGAAACGAACTTGTCTAGGCTGCCGCGGTGTTCTCCCGCAGCAGCCGCTCGGCCGCCGCACGCGCCTCGTCGGTGATGGTGGCGCCGGCGAGCATGCGTGCAATCTCCTCCTGCCGTGCCGCCCGGTCCATCTCGGCGATGCCGGTCGAGACCCGGTCGGCGCCGCCCGATTTGGAGATCAGGAAATGCGTCGCCGCGCGCGCCGCCACTTGCGGTGCATGCGTGACCGAAAGCACCTGCACGCGTTTTGCCAGCCGCGCCAGCCGCTGGCCGATGGCGTCGGCAACCGCGCCGCCGACGCCGGTGTCAATTTCGTCGAAGACCAAGGTCGGCGCCGAGCCCCGGTCAGCGAGTGCTACCTTCAACGCCAGCAGGAAGCGCGAAAGCTCACCGCCGGAAGCGACTTTCATCATCGGGCCGGGCCTGGTGCCGGGGTTGGTGCGCACCCAGAACTCGACCTGGTCGATGCCTTCTTCCATGCGGCTCTCGGCATCGCTTGCGATCTCGACGATGAACTCGGCCCGTTCGAGCTTCAGCGCCGGCAGTTCGGCCATCACCGCCTTGGTCAGCCCGACGGCCGCCGCATGGCGACGCGACGATAGCTGGGCCGCCGTAATGTCATAGGCCTGGCGCGCCGCCGCAGCCTGTGTCTCCAGCGCATGCAGGCGCTCTTCGCCGGCGTCGAGATCGGCAAGGTCGGCCGCCATGGTGTCACGCAATTGCGCCAGGTCATCGACGGCGACGCTGTGCTTGCGCGAGGCGGCACGCAGCGAAAACAGCCGCTCCTCGGCTTTCTCCAGCCGCTGCGGATCATATTCGGTGGCGCGCAGTGCGGCTTCGACGCCCGACTGCGCCGCGTCGAGCGACAGCATCGCCTCGTCGAGCGACTTGACGACATCCTCGAGCAAGCCGGGCGCTTCCGTCACCTTGCGCTGCAGCCGCCTGAGCAGGCTGGCCAACTGCGGCAAGGGCGAGGACGGGCCCGAGAGCACATCCTGCGCATCGTGGATTTCCGAGGCGATCTTTTCGGCACGCATCATCGAGGCGCGCAGTTCGGCGAGCTCGGTCTCTTCGCCCGGTTGCGGATCGAGCCTGGTCAATTCGGCGACCGCCGCACGCAGATAATCGGCCTCGCGGGAAGCCGCCTCGACTTTGGCCCGGTGCCGTGAAAATTCCTGCTCGCAGGTACGCCAATGCCGCCACGCCTCGCCGGTTGCCCGAGCAGCGCCGAGATGGCCGCCGAAACTGTCGAGCAACTCGCGATGGGCGCCGGGATCGACCAAAGCGCGCTCGTCGTGCTGGCCGTGGATCTCGACCAGCGCACGGCCGATGTCGCGCATCAGCGTCACGCTGGACGGCTGGTCGTTGACGAACACGCGCGTGCGGCCGTCAGCCGTCTGGACGCGGCGCAGGATGATGTCGCCGTCGTCCTCGATGGCATTCTCGGCAAGCAGCATGCGAGCCGCGTGGTTGCGCGGCACGTCGAACACGGCGATGATCTGGCCTTGTGCCGCGCCATGCCGCACCAGCGAAGCGTCGCCGCGGGCGCCAAGCGCCAGTGACAAAGCGTCGAGCAGGATGGATTTTCCGGCGCCGGTTTCGCCGGTAAGGACCGAAAGGCCGGACGAGAAGTCGATGTCCAGCTTCTCGATCAGAACGATATCGCGGATCGACAGTCTGGAGAGCATGGGGACGCGCCGCTCAGGCGCCGGTGATCAGCTTCCCGGCCTTGGAGATCCACGATCCGGCATTCTCGCGCGGCTCGAGCCCACCACTCTGCAGGAGCTTGTAGGAGTCCTTGTACCACTGGCTATCGGGATAGTTGGTGCCGAGCACGGCCGCAGCGGTCTGCGCTTCCGACGTCAGCCCCATCGCATAGTAGCTCTCGGTAAGACGCGCCAGCGCTTCCTCGACATGACGTGTGTTGGAATAGTTCTCCACGACGTTACGGAACCGTTTGACGGCCGCGATGTATTCGCGGCGCTCGAGATAATAGCGGCCGATCTGCATCTCTTTGCCGGCGAGCTGATCGTTGGCGAAGCGGATCTTCTCCTTGGCGTCGTCGGCATATTCGGACGTGGGCCAGCGCGTCACGAGGTCCTGCATCGTCTGCACGGTAAGACGCGCTTCCTTCTGGTCCTGGGTGACGTCCTTGATCTGACGGTAGTAGCTCAGCCCGATAATGTACTGGGCATAGGCTGCATCGTCGGTGGACGGGTAGAGGGTCAGGTAGCGCTTGGCCGAACCGATCGCCTCGTCGTAATTGCCCTGACGGTAGTCGGCAAAGGCACCCATCACCATCGATTTGCGGGCGAATTCGGAATAGGGATGCTGGCGGTCGACGGCATCGAACTTGCGGCTTGCCTCCTGCAGTCGCCCGGCATTCAGATTGGCGAGACCCTGATTGTAGAGCACGTCGGCCGGCTCGGTCTGATCGACATAGGTCGACAGATCGACGTCCTTCTCGGACGACATGCAGGCCGACAGAAACAGCGATGGAACGACCACCGAAAGCGCCAGGAAAACAGCCCGCCGCAGCGCCTTCGATTGACCAACTCGCTTGAAAAACATGTTTGGATTCCGCCCTTTCGGCGTCATTTCAGTCGACGGCAGCAGCCATAAACCATAATTGCCTTGCCCGGCAACGCTATCCCCGGCCAATCGCACATTTTTGTGGCGGTTTGGCGCCACCTGGAAAGCTGCGTAATTTGGCCGGCCGGTGATGCATCCATGCAACACAGCTTGACCGCAACGGGAGCCGCAAGACCTTAAGAATCAGATCATCCAGGGTGCGTAGAGGGGTGCGTTGACGGCGCTCATCTCGGCGGTACGCCCGCGCTCGCGGCGCGTCGTCTCAACGATCTCGAAAGCCGAACGGTCGGACAAGAGACGGCGCAGCGCAGCTGCGTTCAGCCTGTGGCCGCCACGATAGGAGCGGAAGCAGCCGATGAACCGGGCACCGGCGAGCGCCAGGTCGCCCATCGCATCCATCGTCTTGTGGCGCGCGAACTCGTTGGGATAGCGCAGGCCTCCCATGTTGATCACGCGGTTGTCGTCGCCGATCACCAGGGAGTTTTCCAAAGACGAGCCGAGCGCATAGCCGGCCGCCCACAGCCGCTCGACGTCCTTCATGAAACCGAAAGTGCGGGCCCGCGCGACGTCGCGGCGGAAAATGTCGGCGTTCATGTCGGATGCAAAAAGCTGGCGCCCGATCGCCGGGCTTTCGAAATCGATCTCGATCTCGAAGCGCGTGCCGTCATAGGGCCTGAACTCCGCCCAGCAGGCGCCGTTCTCGATGCGAACCGGCTTGACCACCCTGATGTAGCGACGCTTGACCGGCAGCGTTTCGATGCCTGCCTGGTCAATGGCCTCGACGAACATCACTGCGCTGCCGTCGAGGATAGGCACCTCATGGCCGTCGATTTCGATGACGAGATTGTCGATTCCAAGCCCGAAAAGCGTCGCCATCAGATGCTCGACCGTGGCAATGTGCTCGCCTTGCGGATCGCCAAGCATGGTTCAGAGATCGGTGGCGCCGACCTCGGAGACGAGCGCGCGAAATTCGTGGCTTCCGCTTGCATTCGAAAGCTGGAAGACGACACCCGTATCGGCATCCGCCGGCAGGAAATGGACGGTGACCGGATTGCCACTGTGAACGCCGATGCCAGTCAGCGTCGCGCGCGATTTAAGTGTCGTCTGATAGTCGTGCAAAACAATCCCCATAGCCCGTACTGCCTAGGTCCGCTTCGTTTGCCCTGAGGGCGCGGCTCTTGATTGATCGGCAGGCAGGGCCACTTCCCCGAGACTCCCAGCAAACCGACTTTGGTCGGTGGCGAAGATAATGATCCCGCAGGGAGACTCCAAATCACGGTTTCTTACTCTTTGTAACTGCGGTCCCGGGAGGGAACGCCTCATAAGTCCTTGTTCTGAAATCGTTTTTAACGTTGACAGGCGAACAGTCTCCTGCTCGCCTGTTAACAACTGTTACGAACCGTTAACAGATCAATTGGCCTGTCGGCGCAGAAAGGCGGGAATCTCCAACTGATCGTCTTCCTGGACAGCCCGGCTCTGCGGCGTCAGGCGGCCCTGCTCGTCCAGCTGGCCGCGGCGCGGCGCGTAAAGTTGCGGATCCTGGCTGGCTAGGCGGCGCACTTCGGCCGGCGCCTGGCGCAGTTTCGGTTCGCGAGGCTGCGCCGGCTGCAGTCTTGCAGGCTCCTCTTCGCGGCGGGTCAAGCCGTTGGTCAGGCGCTTGAGCAAGCCCATCGGGCCGCTGTTCTCGTGGTCGGCGGGGCGGGCCTTGGCTTCCACTTCGGCCTTCACCTGCGGCGGGAAATCCTCGACCCGCGGCATGCGCTGGGGTGCCGCGGCAACCGGCTGCGGCATTTCACGATGCGGAGCGGGCTGCATCGCTTGCTGAACCGCTGGCTGCATCATCGGCTGCGGCTGAGCGGGAGGCGCCTGGAAAATCTTGCTCTGCGGACGGAAGTCTTCCGCATGGGCGACCGGTGCCGGGCGGGCCTGCGCCATCGCTGCCGCATTCGCCTCGGCGAGCTGAATGGCCTCGGCGACCGGGTCGGCAGCACGTGGTTCATAGATCGGTTGCTGGACAGGCGCCGGGCGCATTTCCGTGACCTGGGCCGCCGGGCGGCTGACCGGCTTCGGCGGAGCCGTGCGGATGGCGATCGGCGCGGCAGCGATTTCGGCCGCCGATTTGTCGATGCCGGTGGCGACCACTGACACGCGGATAACGCCTTCGAGTTCCTCGTCGAAAGTGGCGCCCAGAATGATGTTGGCATCCTGGTCGACCTCTTCGCGAATGCGGGTTGCCGCCTCATCGACTTCGAACAGGGTCAGGTCGCGGCCGCCGGTGATCGAAATCAGCAAGCCCTTGGCGCCCTTCATCGAGGTCTCGTCGAGCAGCGGATTGGCGATGGCAGCTTCCGCCGCGGCCATTGCGCGGCCCTCGCCCGAAGCCTCGCCGGTTCCCATCATCGCCTTGCCCATTTCGCGCATGACCGAGCGGACGTCGGCGAAGTCGAGATTGATCAGGCCTTCCTTGACCATCAGGTCGGTGATGCAGGCAACGCCCGAATAGAGCACCTGGTCGGCCATGGCGAAGGCATCGGCGAAGGTGGTCTTGTCATTGGCCAGCCGGAACAGGTTCTGATTGGGAATGACGATCAGGGTATCGACGCATTTCTGCAGTTCCTCGATACCCATGTCGGCCGTCTTCATGCGGCGCTGGCCTTCGAAGTGGAACGGCTTGGTGACGACGCCGACGGTGAGGATACCCTTTTCGCGAGCAGCGCGCGCGACCACGGGGGCCGCCCCGGTGCCGGTGCCGCCGCCCATGCCGGCGGTGACGAAGCACATATGCGTGTTGGAGAGATGATCGATGATCTCGTCGATGCACTCTTCCGCCGCCGCGCGCCCGACTTCAGGCTGCGATCCGGCGCCAAGACCCTCGGTGACATGCGCGCCGAGCTGGATCAGCCGCTCGGCCTTCGACATCGTCAGTGCCTGCGCGTCGGTGTTGGCCACCACGAACTCAACGCCGCGCAAGCCGGCGGTGATCATGTTGTTGACGGCATTGCCGCCGCCGCCGCCGACACCGAACACGGTGATGCGCGGCTTGAGCTCGGTGATGTCCGGCTTCTGCAGATTGATGGTCATTGTCTTCGTCCTTTGCCTTTCCCGCCGCTTCGCCGCCGCGGCCGCCTATGGGGCTGTCCCCGTCAAAATTAAAAACTGTCTCTCAACCACTGACTCATTCGATGCAGTTTTCCGCCTGTTCCGGTCATCCGGAGACCGGAAATTCCCTTCGCCGGCCGGCTCTCGAAGCTCGCCATCTGTGGATAGATCAGAAGTCCGACCGGGGTCGAGAAAGCCGGCCCCTTGGCCGCCTCGGGCAAGCCTGCCACGCCGAGCGGGCGTCCGATGCGCACATTGCGGCCGAGAATGCGGCGTGCTGCTTCGGGCAGGCCGGCAAGCTGGCTGGCGCCGCCGGTCAGCACCACGCGCTTGCCGACGGCATTGCCGTAGCCGGATTTGTTCAGCCGGTCGCGCAACAATTCCAGCGTCTCGTCGATGCGGGCGCGGATGATGCGCGCCATCACCGAGCGCGGGATCTGCAACGGCACCTCGCCGTCCTCGCCGATCGGATGGATGGAAACCAGGTCGCGGTCGTCGGCACTGCCAGGCAGCGCCGAGCCATGCATCACTTTCAGCCTTTCGGCGGCATCGAGCGAGGTCGACAGGCCCTTGGCCATGTCCAGCGTGACGTGGTTGCCGCCGATCGCGATGGCATCGCCATGGACGAACTTGCCTTCCGAAAACACCGAGATCGTCGTCGTGCCGCCGCCCATGTCGATGCAGGCCGCGCCCATTTCGAGCTCGTCGTCGACCAGCGCAGCAAGCCCACTGGCATAGGGCGTCGCCACCATGCGTTCGACCGACAGATGCGAGCGGTTGATGCAGAGCTCCAGATTGCGCAAGGGCGCTGCGTCGCCTGTCAGCACGTGCATGTCGACGCCAAGCTGGTCGCCAACCATGCCGCGCGGATCGCGCACACCGCGCTCGGCATCCAGCGAAAAGGCTACGGGAAGCGAATGGATCACCTCGCGCTCGGCCCGCAACGCCTGCTTGGCGCCGGCGGCAAGTACGCGCTTGATGTCGGCCTCGTCGGCCTCATGGCCGCCGAGATTGATGGTGGCCGAAAAAGCCTCGCTCTTCAGCCGGCCGGCAGTCATGTTGACGATCAGCGAATCGACCGTCAGTCCCGCCATGCGTTCGGCGGCGTCGACGGCAAGACGGATGGCGTGCTCGGCACGGTCAAGATCGATGACGACGCCCGATTTCACGCCTTGCGATTTCTGGTGGCCGATGCCGATCACCTGGACGCGATGCGAGCGTCCGCGCAGCAGCTTGCCATCGTCGCGCGGCTTGAGTTTGGCCACCACGCAGCAGACCTTGCTGGAACCGACATCCAGCACCGTCAGGATGCCGGACCGGCGCGACGAGGCATCGCTATTGCCGCCAAGCCAGCTCATATCTTCGTCTCCGGCTTGCGCTTCAGCATCTTGGGCTTTTCGTCGAGCGCGGCTTGGCGCTGTGTCGCCGCTTCCGGCGTCAACTGGACGACCAGACGATCGGAAAGGCGCATGTCGACGGCGGCGATGTCGCGCGTCAAAAGCCCGTTCTCGTGATCCATCCTGACCAGGTCGGCAATCGCCTGATCCTCACCGTCTTCGGGAAGCTTGATCGTGATGCCGTTTTCAAGCTTGAGATCCCAGCGCCGTTCGCCGATGCGGATATAGCCCTTGATCCGCGCGGCGAGCTCCGGATAATTCTTGATCTTGGCCAGGAAATCCGGCGCTTTGGCCGGTGCGCCGGTGCCGATGATCAGCGGCAGCAATATCTGCTTGCCGCCGGAGAACGGCGCAATGACGGTGCCGGATTTCTCGATGACCGAAAGCGCGCTGCCTTGCTGCCACAGCGCGAACGGCTCGCGCTCCTCGACGCGCACTTCCAGCGTATGCGGGTAGACCTTGCGCACTGCCGCGGCTTCGACCCAGGGTAGCGTGGTGATGCGTTCGCGCGCGGCTTCGGCATCGAAGCCGATCAGCGAGGTCCAGCCGTCGAGTTCCAGCCTGTCGAGAATATCGATCTCGGACGTTTCGCGGTTGCCGACGACCTTGACCTGGTCGACGGCAAAGCCGGTGCGGGCGGTAACACTCTGGACGATGGCGTCGGAATATCCGCCGAGATAGGCGCCATAGGCACTGCTCGAAACAAGCAGTGCCGCCGACAGCATGGCAGCGCAATAGGGCGGCGCTTCGAAGTCGCCCTCGCCGAGGCGCGCCAGCACGCGCACCGGCCGGCGGAGCAGGCGTGGCAGCACGAAATGGTCGAACGACAACGGCATGCCGAACAGCGCCGGCCCGGCAGCGCCCTTCCCCTTGCCCTGTCCCCACTTCAACGCAGACACGAAGCGTCCTCCACCATCCAACTCAACAAATCGCCGAACGAGTGTCCCGCTTGCGCGGCGATTTCCGGCACCAAAGACGTCGGCGTCATGCCCGGCTGGGTGTTGACCTCGAGCCAGACAATTTCGCCGTTTTCGGAGTGACGATCGTCATAACGGAAGTCCGACCGGGAAACGCCCCGACAGCCGATAGCTTGGTGAGCCTTGAGCGTCAGTGTCTGTATTTTTTGGTAAATATTCGGTGAAAGTTTTGCCGGGCATTCGTGTTTTGATCCTCCCGCGACGTATTTTGAATCATAGTCGTAGAAGGAATGGCCGGTCGGGATGATCTCGCAGACACCGAGCGCCACATCGCCCATCACCGCGCACGTCAATTCCCGCCCGTGCACATAACGCTCGACCATCACCGCGTCGCCATATCTCCACTCGGACGAGCCGATGATCTGCGGCGGATGCGACTGGCCTTCATGCACGATGACGACGCCGAAGCTCGATCCTTCGTTGACCGGCTTGACTACATAGGGCGGCTTCATCGGGTGCTTGTTCTGGATGGCGAAGCGATTGGCCACCTTCGATTCCGCCACCGGAACGCCGGCCGCCTTCGCGACCTTCTTGGCCTGTTCCTTGTTCATCGCAAGCGCCGAGGCAAGCACGCCGGAATGGGTGTACGGAATGGCGAGGTACTCGAGGATGCCCTGGATGGTGCCGTCCTCGCCGAAGGGGCCGTGCAGCGCATTGAAGACGACGTCAGGCTTGAGCTCGGCAAGCACCGAGCCGATGTCACGCGAGACGTCGACGCGGGTGACCTGGTAGCCCTCCCCCTCCAGCGTATCGGCGCAGGCTTTGCCCGACGACAGGGATACGGGCCGCTCGGACGAGAATCCCCCCAGAAGGACGGCCACGTGCTTGCTTGTCATTCCCCGTCATTTCCTCTCACAGCAGGCCTGCACCATCATGCATGGCCCGAAAAGCATCGCGCGCACTCAAATACGCCGAGCAGCTTTGCTCCCGTGTTTCCGCAACATTGAGTCCGAGTCTCCCGGCAGGTTGCCCCCCAGACGGAAACGCGAGTAACGCGTCGAAACGACTCAAATCAGGAAACGCTTCAGGGCAGAGAATCAGAGAGTTGATTCGCTGGCAAGTGCTTACGATTCCGATGGATTCACTTTCCGCAAAAACGGCAGCAAAATGTGAATTCATGAGTCCGAAAGGCAACGGCGGGTCAGCTTGCCTAAAGCAACTGCCCGAGAAATTCCTGGACGGCATGGCCCGGCCGAAAATTACCGATGCGCTTGATCTCCCACTGCAGCCGGATGCCTGATCTTTCGAGCACGCGCGCACGCACCGTCTCACCGAGATATTCAAGCTCGTAGCCCGTGGCGGTTCCGGTGTTGATCATGAAGTTGCAATGCATCGGCGACATCTGCGCCCCACCAACCATCAGGCCGCGGCAGCCGGCCTTGTCGATCTCCTTCCAGGCCGAGGTGCCCTCAGGATTCTTGAAGGTAGAGCCACCGGTCTTTTCGCGGATCGGCTGCACGGTCTCGCGATGGTTCTGGACAGCATCCATCGCGGCCTTGATCGCCGCCTTGTCCTCAGGAATGCCTTCGAGCAGCGCCGACGTGAAGATCAGCCCGGACGGCGCCGCTGAATGGCGATAGGCATAGCCCATATCGGCATTGCTCAGCGTATGAACATTGCCCTTGCGGTCGAGTGCCCGCACCTCGACCACGCGCTCGCGCGTCTCGACGCCATTGGCGCCGGCGTTCATCCTCAGCGCTCCGCCAATGGCGCCGGGAATGCCGTGGTAGAAATGAAAGCCACCGATGCCTGCCTCGTAGGCAACGGCCGCAAGGCGCTTGTCGGGTGTCGCGGCGCCCGCCTTGATCGTGGTCGGCGCAATTACTTCGGTCTCGCCAAAGCCTTTGGCCGAAAGCCGGATGACAAAGCCCGCAATGCCGCCGTCACGGACAAGCAGGTTCGAGCCGACGCCGACGATGGTCAGCGGAATTTCCTCCGGCACCGCCTTCAGGAACGTGGCAAGATCGTCCTCGTCGGCCGGCTGGAACAATGCGTCCGCGAGCCCGCCGGCTCGAAACCAGGTGATCTTGTCCATCTCGGCATTGGGCGTGATGCGGCCGCGCAGTCCGGCAAGCCGGTCGCCAAGCTTCTCGATCAACGCCTGGCCGCGCATCATGAGATGGTCCCGCCGAGTTCCTTGGGCAGCGCATAGGCCCATTGGGTGATGTTGCCGGCGCCGAGGAAGACGACGAAATCGCCCGGCTTCGCCACCTCGCGCACGATCGGCGCAATCGCCGCCGGACCTTCGATGTAGCGTGCGTCGCGATGGCCGCCGGAGCGGATGCGCGACACCAGTGCGTCGGACGTGACGCCGTCGATCGGTTCCTCGCCGGCCGCATAGACGGGCGCCACCATTACCGTATCGGCGTCGTTGAAGCAGACGGAAAACTCGTCGAACAGATCGCGCAGCCGGGTGAAGCGATGCGGTTGTGTAACGGCGATGATGCGACCCTTGGTAGCGCTGCGCGCAGCTTTCAGTACCGCCGTGATCTCGACCGGATGATGACCGTAATCGTCGAACACATCGACACCGTTCCACGAACCGGTATGGGTGAAGCGCCGCTTGACGCCCGCGAAAGACGACAGGCCCTTCTTGATTGCCTCAGCCGAAAGGCCGAGCTCATGCGCGACGGCAATCGCCGCCGTCGCGTTGGAGACATTGTGGCGCCCGGGCATGGGCAGCCGCAGGCCTGATATCGTTATCTGGCCGTGCGTCTTGCGGTCGCGGATCACCACGTCGAATTCCGAGGTCGGGCCGTCCATGCGGTGATTGGTGAAGCGCACGTCGGCCTGCGCATTTTCGCCATAGGTGATGACGCGCCGGTCCTCGATGCGGGCGACCAGCGCCTGCACCTCGGGATGGTCGGTGCACATCACACCAAAGCCGTAGAACGGCACATTCTCGACGAACTGACGAAACGCTTCGCGCACTTTGTCGAAGGAGCCGTAATGGTCGAGGTGCTCGGGGTCGATATTGGTGACGACGGCAATCTCGGCCGGCAGCTTGAGGAAGGTGCCGTCGCTCTCGTCGGCCTCGACCACCATCCATTCGCCGTCTCCCATGCGGGCATTGGTGCCATAGGCATTGATGATGCCGCCATTGATTACCGTCGGGTCGAGCCCGCCGGCTTCGAGTAGCGTCGCCACCATCGAAGTCGTCGTCGTCTTGCCATGCGTGCCGCCGATCGCGACCGCCTGCCGGAAGCGCATCAGCTCGGCCAGCATTTCGGCGCGCCGCACGATCGGCAGCAACTTCTCTCTCGCCGCCTTCAGCTCCGGGTTGGATTTCTTGATTGCGGTGGAGACGACGACCACTTCGGCCTCGCCGAGGTTTTCGGCCTGATGGCCGACGAAGCATTCGATGCCCTTGTCGCGCAGCCGCTGCACATTGGCGCTGTCGGCCTGATCGGATCCCTGCACCTTGTAGCCGAGATTGTGCAGCACCTCGGCGATGCCGCTCATGCCGATGCCGCCAATGCCGATGAAATGCACGAGGCCGATCGTCTGTGGCATCTTCATGCGTGCGTCTCCTTCCTGAATTCCGAAACGGATTTCCTGGACGCAATAGCCTCTGTCAGATCGGCGAGCAACCGCGCCGCGTCGGGTCTTCGCACCGAGCGGGCCGCCGAGGCCATGGCGGCGAGCCTGTCGCCGTCGCCCAGCAACTCCACGATCTCGCCTGCGAGCGCCGCCGCGTCGAGGCCGGGCTGGCGCCGCATCACCGCGCCCCCCGCGTTGACGAGGATCTGTGCATTGTGGCCTTGATCGTCGTCGAGGGCATGCGGAAGAGGCACGAGGATGGCCGGCCGGCCGATCACCGAAAGCTCGAGCACCGTCGACGCGCCCGAGCGTGAGACGACGAGATGCGCGGCGGCCATGCGCGCCGGCAGATCGGAGAAGAACGACGCGACCTCGGCCTCGATGCCGAGAGCGCGGTAGTGCTCTCTCACCCGCGCCTCGTCCTCGCCGCGCGCCTGCTGCACGATGCTCAGCCGCGAGCGCATTGCGCTGGGCATCGCCGCCACCGCCTCAGGCACAGTGTCGGAAAAATAGCGCGCGCCCTGGCTGCCGCCGAAGACGAGCAGCCGCAGCGGCCCGCCGGGCTCGGGCACGGCATAGGGCCTGCCGGCCACGTCGAGCACCGCCTGCCGGACCGGATTGCCCGTCTCCACGATCTTGGCCGAGAAGGGACCGGAGGCCTTGAGGAAGCCCCCCGCAATCGCCGTCACCCGCGGCGCGAGCGCCTTGTTGGCGCGGCCCATTACCGCGTTCTGCTCATGGATCAGCGTTGGCGCACCGCGTCGCGTCGCCGCGAACAGCGGCGGCAGCGTCGGATAGCCGCCGAAGCCCACCACCGCATTCGGCCTCAGCCGGGCGATCAGGGCGGACGACTGGCGGAATCCACGCCACAGGGTCCAGAAGGTCCGCGCGACAGTCAGCGGATTTCTCGACCCGAAGGTAGCGGAGGCGATAGCGTGGACGCCGTCGCCGGGGAACCTGCCGGCATAGCGCTCGGCGCGGTCGTCGGTGGCCAGATGTACCGCCCAGCCGCGCGTCTTGAGCTCATGTGCCAGTGCCTCGGCCGGGAACAGATGTCCGCCGGTTCCGCCTGCCGCCAGAAGGATGACCCCCTTCGCCATCTCACTCCGCCGGCATCGCACGCGGCGACGGCATGAAGCCCAGCTGCTTGCGCTTTTCCGGGCGCTTGCGCGTCAGCGCCAGCACCATGCCCATCGAGATGGCGATCGCGATCTGCGAAGAGCCGCCGTAGGAGATGAACGGCAGCGTCATGCCCTTGGCCGGCATCAGCTGCAGATTGACGGCCATGTTGATGACCGACTGCAGGCCGAAGACCGTGACCAGGCCGCCAACCGCGTAGCGGGTGAAATCGTCCTGCTCCCTGAGCGCCGTGTTGAGACCGCGCAGCACGATGAAGCCGAAGATGGACATGATGAAGAAACACATGATCAGCCCGAATTCCTCGCCGGCGACAGAGAAGACGAAGTCGGCGTGGCTGTCGGGGATGACCCGCTTGACGGTACCCTCGCCCGGCCCGACGCCGAACCAGCCGCCATTGATCAGCGCCTCGCGGCCCATGTCGACCTGGAACGTGTCGCCCTCGCCGGTCATGAAGCGGTCGATACGGCCGGCAACGTGCGGGAACACTGCATAGGCGGCGAACACGCCGCCGACGCCTGCAGCACCCAGCGCGACGATCCACAGCCACGGCAATCCGGCCATGAAGAACATCACCCCCCAGGTGCCGAGCACCAGCATGGTCTGCCCGAGGTCAGGCTGCGCCACCAGCAGCGAGATGACCAGTGCAAGCAGCAACATGGCGAACAAATTGCCCGGAATGTCGGGCTGGCGCTTGTGCTCGGCGAACAACCAGGCGCAGATGATGACGAAGGCCGGTTTCAGGAACTCGGACGGCTGGATCGACAGGCCGGCTAGCGACACCCAGCGCCGCGCGCCCTTCACCTCGACGCCGATATAGAGCACCGCCACCATCAGAAACAGCATGATGCACAACATGACCAGCGCCATGCGCCGGATCTGCCTGGATTCAAGGAACGAGACGGCCAGCATTACCCCAAGCGCCGGAATGGTGAAGATAATCTGGCGTGTCGCGAAGTGGAAACTGTCTAGCCCGATGCGCTCGGCCACCGCCGGGCTTGCGGCGAAGGACAAAACGATGCCGAGCCCCATCAGCGACAGGAACGCCGCCAGGAACCAGCGATCGATCGTCCACCACCAGGTCGCCACAGGGCTTTTGTCGAGACGGCTTTGCATTATCGTGTCCCTCCGATGGGCTTCACGCCATCAATGGCGGTTGCGGCTTGCCTGAACGCCTCGCCGCGGACTTCGAAATTCTTGAACTGGTCGAAACTGGCGCAGGCCGGCGACAGCAGCACCACTGCCTCGCCGCTACTATCCCTGGCCGCATCGCGGGCGGCGTGTTCGACTGCCGCCGCCAACGTGCCTGATATCTCGTAGGGCACCGCTTCGCCCAGCGTCGCCGAAAAGGCCGGTGCGGCTTCGCCGATCAGATAGGCCTTGGCGATGCGCGGGAAGAAGCCGCGTAACGGCTCGATGCCGCCCTCTTTCGGCAGGCCGCCGGCAATCCAGTAGATACGCGCAAAGCTCGACAGCGCCGGTGCAGCGGCATCGGCATTGGTCGCCTTGGAATCGTTGACGAACAGCACATGCCCTTTGCGGCCAACCTGCTCCATGCGGTGCGCCAGCCCAGGGAAACTCTCCAGTCCGGATTGGATCTCGCCGAGCTCGAGCCCGACCTTGAGGCAGGCGGCGGCGGCGGCCAGCGCGTTCTGCGCATTGTGCTGGCCGCGCAACGAGCCGATGCCTTCGAGGAAGGCGACACGGCTGTAGCGGCCGTGCACGGCTTCCATTAAGTTGGTGCCGTCAGCGAAATAACCGTCGGTCAGCGGCAGGCGCTTGGAGATGCGGATGACCTGGCGGCCGGCCCGCTCCAGCCGATCGGCGATCTGGGCGCACCAGGAATCGTCGACACCGATGATTGCCGTCTCGCTGCCGGCCACCAGCCGCTCCTTGATCGAGGCGTAGTGTTGCATCGTGCCATGGCGGTCGAGATGGTCCGGCGTCAGGTTGAGCAGGACACCGGCCGTCGGATTGATCGAAGGGGCAAGATCGATCTGGTAGGAAGAGCACTCAACCACATAGTGCCGTTCAGGCTGCGGCGGATCGAGCGTCATCACCGCGCGGCCGATATTGCCGCCCATCTGCGTGTCGCGCCCAGCCGATTTTAGGATGTGCGCCGTCAGTGCCGTGGTCGTCGACTTGCCGTTGGTGCCGGTAATGGCAATGAAAGGTGCTGCCGGTGCCAGCAGCATCCGCTCGCGGCAGAAAAGCTCGATGTCGCCGATGATCTCCACGCCTGAGCCCCGCGCCAGCTCGACGGTCCAGTGCGGCTTGGGATGCGTCAGAGGCACGCCGGGCGACAGCACGAAGGCAGAAAACCTCGCCCAGTCCGCACCGCGCAGGTCCGCTGTCGTGATGCCGACCGCGCCGGCTTTGGCGACGCTGTCGGGATTGTCGTCCCAGGCCAGCACATCCGCGCCGCCCTCGATCAGCGCGCGCGCCGTGGCAATCCCCGAGCCACCGAGCCCGAAGAGCGAAACGCGCTTGCCTGAAAAGGATGCGGCGGGGATCAAGCGGCCTCCTATCTGAGCTTCAGGGTCGACAGGCCGACCAGCGCCAGGATGACGGCGATGATCCAGAAGCGGATCACCACCTGGCTTTCGGTCCAGCCGAGCTTTTCGAAATGATGGTGGATCGGCGCCATCAGGAAGACGCGCTTGCCGGTCATCTTGAAGTAGCCGACCTGGATGATGACCGAGAATATCTCGACGACGAACAGGCCGCCGACGATGACCAGCACGATCTCGTGCTTTGTCGCCACCGCGACCGTGCCGATCAGCCCACCCAGCGCCAGCGAGCCGGTGTCGCCCATGAAGATCGCCGCCGGCGGCGCATTGAACCAGAGGAAGCCAAGCCCGGCGCCGATCACCGCTCCAAGGACCACCGCAAGTTCACCGGTGCCGGGCACGAAATGGATCTGCAGATATTCGGCGAACACCGCGTTGCCGGAGAGATAGGCGATGACGCCGAAGGATGCGGCGGCGATCATGATCGGCACGATCGCCAGCCCGTCGAGACCGTCGGTCAGGTTCACCGCATTGCCGGCGCCGACGATGACGAAGCACGAGAACGGGATGAAGAACCAGCCGAGATTGACGAGAAACTCCTTGGCGAAAGGGAATGTCAACGATGACGAGAACGGCGCCTGGCCGTTATGCATGATCACCCAGGCGGCGATGCCGGCGATGACGAATTCGAGCCCCAGCCGCGCCTTGCCGGAAAAGCCGAGATGCGATTGCTTGGTTACTTTGAGATAATCGTCGTAAAAGCCGATCGAGCCGAATCCCAGCGTCACCAGAAGGACCACCCAGACGTAGATGCTCGACAGGTTCGCCCACAGCAGGGACGAACCGACGATGCCGGACAGGATCATCAGTCCGCCCATTGTCGGCGTTCCCGCCTTCTTGAAATGCGTCTGCGGCCCGTCGGCACGGATCGGCTGGCCCTTGCCTTGCCGCAGCCGCAGCGAATTGATGATGGTCGGTCCGAAGATGAACACGATCAGCGCCGCTGTGATCAGCGCTCCGCCGGTGCGGAATGTTATGTAGCGGAAGACGTTGAAGACCGAGATCTTGTCCGCAAATTCGACGAGCAGTGTTAGCATGCGCTTGCGTCCCCCGGACCGATCCTAGGTCTGTCTGCTGGTTGTGGCTTCCGCCGGAAACTTGCCGAGCAACGCCTCGACCAGCTTTGAAAAGCCTATGCCCTTCGACGATTTGATCATGACCACGTCGCCGGGCTTCAATTCCGATAGAAGAACCGGTTTCAGATCTTCCGCACCGGCGCGGTATTCCGTCTTGATCTCGCCCGGCAAAACGTCGGCCAGCGCCCGCATTTCCGGACCGCCGAGAAAGACCGTGCGCGTGTCGGTGCCGACGATCAGACCGGCAAGCGCGGCATGCAATTTCGCCGAATGGCTGCCGAGCTCGAGCATATCACCGAGCACGGCAATGCGCCTGCCCTCGCCCGACACCGGCGTCGTGTTGAGCAGTGCCATTGCAGCGCTCATCGACGCCGGATTGGCGTTGTAGCTCTCGTCGATCAGCGTGATCGGCCCGTTGGGGTGACGCAACACATAGCGCTTGCCGCGTCCGCGTTCGGGCGAAAGATCGGCCAGCGCCTGCGCAACTCTGGTGACGTCGGCGCCGACCAGATGCGCGGCACCAAGCACCGCGAGCACGTTCTGCACCATATGGCGGCCCGGCGCGCCGATCCTGGCGACAATCTCGTGCCCGCCAATCTTGGCGGTGATGACCGAGTGATCGGCATTGAGCTCGCATTTGATCAGCTTGAAGGTCGCCCGGGCATTCTCGCCGAACCCGTAGACATGCTCGACGCCGGCCTCTTTGGCCATCTTCTCCAGCAGCTTCCAGCGCGCATCGTCGCGGTTGAGAAGGGCGGCGCCACCGGGCTCCAGTCCCTCGAAAACCTCTGCCTTGGCCTTGGCGATCTCGTCCAGGTTGCGGAAGAAGCCGAGGTGAGCCGCCGCGATCAACGTGACGATGGCGACATGCGGCCGGACCATCTTGACCAGAGGCCGGATCTCGTCGGGATGGTTCATGCCGATCTCGAAGACGGCATAGTCGCAATCCTGCGGCATGCGCGCCAGCGTCAGCGGCACGCCCCAGTGATTGTTGAACGACTGGGCCGATGCATGCACCGTACCGACCGCGGAGAGAGCGTGGCGTAGCGCTTCCTTGGTGGTGGTCTTGCCCGCCGACCCGGTCACGGCAATCACCCTGGCCTTTGAGCGTGCGCGCGCGGCAACGCCGAGCTTTTCCAGAGCGACAAGCACGTCCTCCACGACGATCATCGGTGCCGTCAGCCGCCCCAGCGACGGCAGCTTGCCCTCGGCGACGACCAGCACGCCGGCGCCCGCCTTGATGGCGGCGGTGACGAAATCATGGCCGTCCATAGCCTCGCCCTTGATGGCGAAGAAAGCGTCTCCCGGCTGCAGGCTGCGGCTATCGATGGAAATGCCGGCGATGCCTTCAGGCATCGGACCGAGCGGCCGGCCATCCATGGCGGCAACCAGCGCCTCGGAGGTCCACAGATAACTCACGCTGCTTGCTCCCGCAGCGCCGAGCGAACTTCTTCATGATCGGAAAAATGCAGCGTCTCGGTGCCGATGGTCTGGCCTTCCTCATGGCCCTTGCCGGCCACGATCAGCGTGTCGCCAGCGTGAAGCATCCCGACCGCCTCGTGGATGGCCTTGCGCCGGTCGCCGATCTCGATGGCGCCAGGTGCGGCCTCCAGGATCGCGGCGCGGATCGTCTCGGGTACTTCCGAGCGGGGATTGTCGTCGGTGACGATGACGACGTCGGCCAGCCTTGTGGCGATCTCGCCCATGATCGGCCGCTTGCCCCGATCGCGGTCGCCGCCGCAACCGAATACGACGATGACGCGGCCGGTGGTAAAGGGGCGCACCGAAGCCAGCACGTTTTCCAGCGCATCCGGCTTATGAGCGTAGTCGACATAGACGGGCGCGCCGTTGGCGGCCGTCCCGACAAGGTCGAGCCGTCCCGGCGCGCCCTTCAATTTCTCCAGCGCCATTAACGCCTTGGCAACAGATGTTCCAGTCGAAATGGCGAGGCCGGCCGACACCAGCGCATTTGCAATCTGGAAGTCGCCGGCCAGCGGCAAGTCGACTTCATGGAGAACGCCGTCCGCTTCGACCTCGGCGCGCTGGCGGTGGCGCTCGTGCTCGACCCGCTTCAGCCGCAGGAAATCGCCGTGGCGGCCGACCGTCAGCACATTCAGTCCCCCTGCCCGCGCCGCCTTGATCGTCGGCTCCGACCACGGGTCGTCGGCAAAGATGACCGCCGGCGCGCCCTTCGGCAGCAGCGCGTCGAACAGACGCAATTTGGCGCGATGATAGTCCTCGACCGTCGGATGATAGTCCATATGGTCGCGGCCGAGATTGGTGAAGCCGCCGGCCGCAAGCTTGACGCCGTCGAGCCGGCGCTGGTCGAGGCCATGGCTGGACGCTTCCATCGAGGCGTGGGTGACGCCGGCCTCCGCCAGCTCCTTGAGCAGCCTGTGCAGTGCCACCGGATCCGGCGTGGTCAGCGAGCCATATTCGTTGCGGCCCGGCGCCACCACGCCGGTCGTGCCGATCGAGGCGGCGGCAAAACCCGCCTGCTCCCATATCTGCCGGGTGAATGCGGCGACCGAGGTCTTGCCGCTGGTTCCGGTCACCGCGACCATGGTTTGCGGTTGCATGCCGAAAAAACGGGCAGCACTCAGCGCCAGTGCAAGGCGCGGATCGTCTACGACAAGAACCGGGACTGGCAGCCCGGCGACGGCACTGCCCTTGCCGACCACGATCGCTGCAGCGCCTCGGCTCGCGGCATCGGCTGCGTAGGCTGCGCCATCCGCCTTGGAGCCGGTGAGCGCGAAAAAGACGACGCCCCGTGTTACCTGGCGGGAATCCGACGAAATCCCTGTAACCTCCATGTCGAAGGAAGCTGTCCCCTCGACAGGCAGGATACCGGCTAGATTTTTCAGCTTCATCGAACCCCGTTCATCGCAACAAAATAGCGCGCAGTTGCCGGCGCGCCCCAAGAATCACTGATAGGAAACCAGCGTTGCACCATTTTCATGGCTGAAATCTGGCTTCACGCCAAGCATGGAAGCCGCACGTCGGATGATGTTTGCAGCCATGATGCCCGCGTTCGAGGCGGCCGTAGCACCCATGCCGGGCTTTTCCGGCTTCGGTTCGTCGGCGATCGTAAGCACTATGTATTGCGGATCGTCCATCGGGAAAGCCGCAACGAAGGCGTTGAAATTCTTTTCCTTCGAGTAACGGCCGTTGACGACCTTCTCCGCCGTTCCCGTCTTGCCGCCCACCCGGTATCCTGGCACCCGTGCATTGCGGCCGGATCCCTTTTCGGCATTGAGTGCATAGAGATAGCGCATGCCCTCGACCGTCTTGTCGCTGACCACTTTCTTGGCCACCGCCATCGCCTGCTCCTGCGTGCGCGGCAGGAAGGTCGGGTCCATCAGATAGCCGCCATTCATCAGCGCGGCGCAGCCGACCGCTGTCTGCAGCGGCGTCGTCGACACACCGTGGCCGAAGGCGATGGTGATCGAATTGACCTGCTTCCAGACCTTGGGCTCGGTCGGCCGAGCGACTTCCGGCAGTTCGGTCTGCATCTTCTCGAGGATTCCCAGGCGATGCAGGAATTCGCGGTGTCCGTCGATGCCAACCGCTTCGGCTTCCTTGGCAGAGCCGATATTGGAGGAGTAGATGAACACTTCCGGCACCGACAGTACCCGGCCCTTGCCATGGAAATCATGGATGGTTTGATGGCCGATCCTGATCGGGCGCGACGCGTCGAAACGGCTTTGCAGCGTTATCTTGCCGGAATCGAGCGCCATAGCGGTGGTGAAGCTCTTGAAGGTCGACCCCATTTCATAGAGGCCGGCCGACATACGGTTGAGCCTGTCCTTGTCCTGCGCGTTATAGGGGTTGTTCGGATCGAAATCCGGAACCGACGCCATCGCCAGCACCTCGCCGGTCTTGACGTTGAGCACAACGGCGCCCGCCGCGATCGCGTGGTACTTTTCCATGCCGGTGGCGACCTCGTCGCGCACGATATGCTGGACGCGCAGGTCGATCGAGAGCTGCACCGGCTTCAAATCCTTGGCCACCGCCAGACCCGACGCCTGAAGGTCGCTCAAGCCCTGTTCGTCGATGTATTTCTCCATGCCGGAGATGCCCTGATTGTCGATGTTGGTGAGGCCGACAATGTAGGACGAGGTTTCGCCGGCCGGATAGAACCGGCGCTTTTCGGTGCGAAAGCCGAATCCGGGGATGCCGAGTTGCATGATGTCGGCCTGCTGCTTCGGCGTCAGTTGCCGCTGCAGCCAGACGAACCCGGCGCCGCTCTTCAGCTTGTTATATGTCTGCTCGTAGTCGATCTCGGGAAGCACCGTCGACAGCTTTTCGATCGCCTCGTCTGCATCGACGATGCGGCGCGGTTCGGCAAACAGCGACGCGGTCTTGATGTCGGTCGCCAGCACTTCGCCGTTACGGTCGACGATGTCGGGTCGCGATGCCGTCACCCGGCTCTGCGGCCCGCCCGACAGGTCGGGATTCTGGAAACCCAGATAGACCAGCCGCCCGGCAATGGTCGAATAGATGCCGAAGAACACCGCCATCGTCATGATGATGCGGGTCCTGCCCTTGCCACCGGTCGCCTTACGGGCACCTTCGACCACGATCGATCCGCCCGCGCTGGGCTTCGAACCGCGCTTCAGCAGCCTGCCAACCTTTGGAAATCTGGCGGCGATTGGAAATCCGGTGATCATTGGACGATGCCTCCGGTCACCACGGGATCCTTGCCGCCGATATCGGCCATGCCGCCCAGCCGCTGCGATGAAAGGTCCTCGATATTGACGGGTTTCGCCGGCAGATCGTCCAGCCCGACGATCTGCCGCGCATTGACCGGCTCGAGTCCGAGTTGCGATTTGTAGATTTCGGTGAGCTTCTGCAGGCGCGACGGCTGGGTAAGCAGGCTCCAGTCCGCCTTGAGCAGGTCGATCGTGTCCTCCTCATAACGGATCTGCGCCTGGATCTTGTGCACTGCCGCCAGTTGCTCCTCGGCCTCGCGCTTGGTCTTGTAGGTCAGGGCAGCCGCAGAAACCATGACGGCGATCAGGACTATGTCGCTGGTACGAAACACGTGCTCACCTCTCTCCCGGTCGATCGGCGCCGGGAAGCTTTGGGCCAGGCAGTTTTGGCAGGCCGAAAATCGAAAAATCGCCGGCGCGCGCCGGCGCCTCTGTACGGATCGCAGCGCGCAGCCTTGCCGAGCGCGCCCGCGGATTTGCCGTTATCTCGGCATCGCCAGGTGTCACGCCGCCGCCCTTCTTGGTGAAGGTGGCGGTGCGCGCCCGCGCCTCGGGCAGGTGCCGCGATCCGGTCGCTGAATCGGCTCTGTCGGCGATGAAGCGCTTGACGATGCGGTCCTCGAGGGAATGGAAGGTCACCACGGCAAGCCGCCCGCCCGGTTTCAGCACGCGCTCGGCGGCAAACAGTGCCTTGGCCAGTTCGCCGAGTTCGTCATTGACGAAGATGCGCAGCGCCTGGAAAACGCGGGTGGCCGGATGGATCTTATCTTTCGGCGCGCGACCGATATGCGTCTCGATGGCATCGGCAAGGTCGAGCGTGCGCTCGAAGGGGCGTTTTTCGCGACGGCTCTCGATCATGCGGGCGATGCGCCCGGCATGGCGTTCCTCGCCGAGAAAACCGAAGATGCGGGCAAGATCGCCCACCTTGAAGGTGTTGACGACGGCGGCGGCGCTCAGGCCCGCCTGCGCCATGCGCATGTCGAGCGGTCCATCGGCCCGGAATGAAAAGCCGCGCTCCGGCTGGTCGATCTGCATGGAGGAGATGCCGATGTCGAGCACGACGCCATCGGCACTTTCAACCTGCTCGTCGAGCGTCGAGAACGGTGCCTGGACAAGCCTGAGCTTGCCGCCGGACTGCTGTTCAAGGGCCCGCCCCGCCGCGATCGCATCCGGATCGCGGTCGATGGCGACGACCGAGGCTCCGCTTGCCAGAATGGCCTTGGTGTAGCCGCCGGCACCGAACGTGCCGTCGACGATCACCTCGCCTTTTGTCGGCGCCAGCGCCTCCAGAACTTCGGCAAGGAGCACCGGAATGTGACGGGCTGGTCCGCCAGCGGCATGAACTTCATCGCCGTCGCCCGCCATCATTCCAGCCGCTCCCCGGGCTTCGTCCCCTGCCGAAGCTGCAAAAGCCGGGCACGTGCTTCCGTCCCATAGGCGCTGAGCCGTCCCGGCTCCCAGATCTGAAAGAAATTGCCGCGGCCAACGAAGGCCACTTCCGCTGAAATGCCGGTATGCTCGCGAATGAAATCGCTCATCGTGATACGGCCGTCCTGGTCGAGCTTCAGAAACGTTCCATCGCCATGGCAGAAGAACGACATGTCGTCCGCCGTCTGCAGGAACGGGTCTTCCTGGGCGATACGCTGCTCGTAGCGATCGAGCAGGTCGAGCCCACCGACATCCATCGCCGGGCGATCCAGGCAGCGTAGCGCATAAAGTTCCGAATAGCCGCGTTTCTGCACAACGGCACGGAAATGCGCAGGCACGGACACCCGTCCCTTCGCATCGATCCTGTTCACCGCGTTCGACAGAAACCGGTCCATTACGCGTTACGGCCGCTTGCGCCGCCGCACCCCTCTGCATCTTCCTGTCCGCGCCGCCCCAGCCCGGTCGGCGTCCAAAACCCACTTCGTTATAACGGGCGAACGCAGGCAAACGCGCAGCCGCCGCGGCTGCCCGGTTGGCGTACGCTTCACCCTGACACGGAACGAAGGCTTGAGTATCGGAATGGGATATCATGGGGTGTTATGGGCGTCAACGGGAACAGTCTTCAAAACGCGCCTGCCACGACTGGGGAGAGCAGCTTTGACGGCACTCCCGTCTTTATCGTCTATTAAGCCTAACGAAGCGTTTAGAGCCGTGTGGCCCAACCGGAGCCGACTTGCTGCGGATCGCTGCCGCGCATAGCCTCGGCATCTCCTTTTCCGGTCAGTAACGAGGTTTGAAATCATGTTCGAAACAGCCAAGTCACGCGCCGCGGCACTTCCCCATCTGCGCCGCGGCGGGCTGGCCAAGGGCGACCCGATCCCCTTGCCCCTGACCATGGCCGCCATCTTTCATGCGCCCGGCGACGCCACCGGCTTCGATCAATATGGCCGCTTCAGCAATCCGACCTGGGATGCGGTCGAGCACATGCTGGCGCATTTGGAAGACGCCCCATGCGTCGCCTTCCCCTCGGGGATGGCTGCCATCTCGGCGGTATTTTTCGGCCTGCTCAAAGCCGGCGACCGTATCCTGCTGCCGTCCGACGGCTATCACACGACGAGAGCGCTGGCAGAGCGTTTCCTGAAATCCTTCGGCGTTGCCTACGATGTCCGGCCGACGTCGAGCTTCCTCGACGGCGGCTTCGATAGGTATCGGCTTGCGTTCGTCGAAACGCCCGCCAACCCAGGACTGGACATATGCGACATCGCAGCCGTCGCCGAGGCCGTGCATAGAGCGGGTGCGGTGCTTGTGGTCGACAACACGACGATGACGCCTTTCGGCCAGCGCCCGCTCGATCTCGGCGCAGATATCGTCATTGCCGCCGACACCAAGGCACCAAACGGCCATTCCGATGTGCTGTTCGGCCATGTCGCCAGCCGCGACGCGGACATTATCTCGAGGGTGACCGACTGGCGCGAGACGTCGGGCGCCATCCCCGGGCCGTTCGAGGCATGGCTGGTGCATCGCGGCCTCGAAACGCTGGACGTGCGCTTCGACCGCATGTGCGCTTCCGCCGAAATGATAGCGCGACGGCTGACAAACCATCGCGCGATCAGCGGCTTGCGCTTTCCGGGACTGGAGAGCGATCCATCGCACAATCTTGCCTGCGCCCAGATGGAGCGCTTCGGCTTTCTCATCTCCTTCGTGCTCGCCTCGGAGGACAAGGCCGAGGATTTCATCAACAGCTGCGCCTTGATGCAGGCCGCGACATCGTTCGGCGGTGTACACACCTCGGCCGAACGGCGATCAAAAAGGGGAGATGCCGTTCCGCCCGGCTTCGTTCGCCTGTCGGTCGGCTGCGAGCCGGTGGAAGAGCTTTGGCAAGCGATCGAAGCGTCGCTAGATGCAATCGGTGGCTGAATCGGCAATCACGAATTCAGATCGTCGGCATCAATCTTGCGCCGGCCGTGCAGCACGCGAATGATTTCGATCGCCTCTTCGCGGACACGATACAAGGTGAGGTATTCGCCGACGATCAGGTGACGGATTCCGGTTGCGATGTCTTCGCGCGGCGCACCTGAGAAGGGGTGCAGGGTCAGCAAATCCCACCGCCTTTGCAAGAGATCCACGAGCCGAACCGCCGCATTTGGATTCTGTTCGGCAATGTAGTCGCCGATGGCTTCGAGGTCGATCAATGCCTGAGGAAGCAGGCGGTATTTCACTCCTCAAGGCCTTTGGTTCCGGCCACTTTCAGATATTTGGCGCGCAGCCGTTCCATGATTGGCGGCCCGTCCAGCCCCGGACCGCTGTCGATCCCCTCCTGCACCAGCTTGCGCAATTCCTCGACCGTGTAGCCGAGCAGGTCGCGCCGGTCCTTCCATTGCCGCAGCGCGTCGCGGATCACCTCGCTCGCCGAGGCATATTCGCCGGCGGCGACCACGTCGTCGACCGCCGCCGCCAGTTCCGGCGACAGCGTGATGCTGCGTTTGTCAACGTGGCCCATGGCGCACTCCTGATCAATCTCTCAATGGTACGATTAAATCGTACCAATTTCAAGGATTGTCGCGCTCGGCTGCAGGGGTCGAAAGTGAATCAACGGCTGCGCCCGAAGACGCAACCTGCTGATATCAGGAGATTTCCTTTTATCGGGGAAAACTGCCAGCTGGCCTGTAAGCCGGGTTCTGTATGGCCCTCGCCCCTTACGGGGCGAGAACGTGGCGGCCATTCATCTTGGGCGCATGTTGCCACGCGCCTCACGCAACCTACCCGGACGGTGAGCCGGAAACAGCCCTCGAGGGTTTCCCCTCGCACCGCCCCTATTCGGTCTTGCTCCCGGTGGGGTTTACCGTGCCGCTCCTGTCGCCAGTCGCGCGGTGGGCTCTTACCCCACCCTTTCACCCTTGCCACGATTGGATCGTGGCGGTTTGCTTTCTGTGGCACTTTCCCTGGGGTCGCCCCCGCCGGCCATTAACCGGCACCGTGTCTCCATGGAGCCCGGACTTTCCTCACCCGCAGCCTTTCGGCTTCGCGGGTGCGGCCGCCCGGCCAGCTGGCAAGGCGTATAAAGGGGTTCAGGCCCGAAAACGCAAACGAAAAAGCAAGTTGTCGCTTGTCAGGCGGGCGCTCCAAGTGCTGCCAGCTGGACCTTGACCTTGCCGCAATAGGCTGCGGACACCGGATTCATCCGTGTGGCGGCGTGGCCGGCATTGTATTTCAGGATCGTGCCGCAGGTCGTGCCGCCGCCGAGATCCCGCGCCATGGCAAGGTACTTCATGCCGTATTTGATGTTGGTATCGGGATCGTAGAGACCCTGAACCGGACCGCTATAGCCCATCATCCTTGCCGTCGCCGGCTTGATCTGCATCAGGCCGATCTCGCCGGCGCTGCCGACCTGGTTCGGTTGGTAGTTGCTTTCGATCTTGATGACGGCGTTGGCGAGCGACACCGGGACGCCATAGCTGGCGGCATAACGCGCAATGATCGCCGAATACTGTCCGCTGCCGCCGACAACCACCGCCTGAGGCGCTGGCCTGCTCTTCGGAGCGACTGACGCCGTTGCCATGGGGTCGATGCGTTTGCGGTTACGCTTCACATGCTGTTTGGCGATTGTCTTTCTCGCAGCGGTTGGCCTTTTCGCGGAGACTGGCTTTTTCGTCCTTACCGCGGCCGCTTTTTCCACTTTTGCGGTGGCGGTTTTCTCTACTTTTGCACCACCCTTCGGCATGGCGGTTTTGCCGGCTGCGGCACTGAAGCCCTGATCGGCCCGCTGGCTCAGCGGTGCGCTGTTCGCCGCACTGAAGGCAAAAGTCATTACGCCGGCAGCAATGGCTGCCGTTAAAACGGTCAATTTCTGCATGTGATCCTGTTCTGTTTGATCTGCACAAAGAACTTCGCGCAGATACCCTCAATCAACATCGGAACATTTGGGGGGATAGACGTCCGACAATCTGTACGGATCGCCTTTGACGACGGAATTGGCGCCAAAGAAGGCGGCGCAAGTCACTTTGAGTAACAGATTGTAACTTTTAAGCTGGCAAAAGATTATTTGAGAGAGGCTATCCTTACGGAAGCGAGCAGCCTTTCCAGCGTGCGGATCGTCGATCCGTCAGCCATGCCATCGACCAGGCGCTGCCGGAAATGCCGCTGAAATGCCTCGACCACGATTTCGGTCTGCCGGTCGAAAGTGCCGGTGATCTCGACGCCATAACCATAGAGCGCCAGCATCGACTGCAGCGCCTCTACCTCGGCGCCGGTATCGCCTGGCTTCAGCACGGCGCCGCGCCGGATCGGTGCTGCCGGCACAACATGGCCGATACCGGCGGCAAACAAGGCCTTCCATGGAAATTTCTCGCCTGGATCGACCTTTCGCCCCGGTGCCACGTCGGAATGGGCAAGCACCCGCTGCGCCGGAATGGAATGGCGCTCGATGATCCCAGCGCACAGGCCGATCACCGCGTCGATCTGCGGTTTTGGAAAGTTGCGATAGCCGAGCGTATGCCCCGGATTGACGATCTCGATGCCGATCGAACAGGAGTTGATGTCGCTCTGTCCGAACCACGAGCTCTTACCGGCATGCCAGGCGCGGTCGCTTTCCCTTACCATCTGAACAAAGCGGCCGTCCTCATGGACCAGGTAGTGCGACGAGACCTCGCTTGCCGGATCGCACAACCATGCCTCGGCACCGGCGCCGGTAGCCATGCCGGTGTAGTGCAGCACGATCATATCGGGTCCGAGCGTCCCGCGCCGTGGTCCGAAATTCGGCGATACCCTGACCTCGGCGCTCGGCTCATCGGGCGGAAAGCCGCTCATGCGTGCCGCAGGCCTCGCTCGATCATTTCATAGGCCGCGTTGATCGCCGCCAGCCTGGTCGTCGCGATCTTGATGAATTCCTGCGGCAGGCCGCGTGCGATCAGCCGGTCCGGATGATTGTCGGAGACCAGCTTGCGGTAACGCCTGCGGACCTCCTCGAACGGCTTCCCACGCTCGATGCCGAGCACAATATAGGGATCGGCGGCACCCAGATCGACATGCCGGGCCAGGATGCTCTGGTAATGCGCCTCATTGATGCGGAATATCTCGGCGATGCGATGCAGGAATTGGCCCTCGCGCTCATGCACCAGCCCGTCGGCCTTGGCGATGTGGAACAGCCCGTCGAGTATGTCCTCGAGCATCAGGCAGTTCGAATGGCCCGAACCGCAAAGCTGCGCCATCCGCTCGGCATAGGTCTCGAAACCGGCAATGTCGCGTTTGGCCAAATCGTAGAGCCGCGCCACATTGCGCCTCTGTTCCTTCGGCACCTCGAATATTTCCTGGAAGGCGCGCACCTCGTCTTGCGTGACGATGCCGTCTGCCTTGGCCATCTTGGCCGACAGGGCGATCATCGCCACCGAGAAGGCGACGCGCCGGCGCAGATCGGCATCGCCGGAGAAAACCGTGCGCACGGCCTCGACCACTTCGGCGACGCCTGACGACGCTGAAGATGAAACGCGTGTGACGAAGTCGCCAAGGCGGTCCCAAATCGACATGGGGGCTTCATAGGGCCAACCACCCATCGCTATCAAGCCAAGACAGTGCCGCAGGGGCTGGCCCAATCGATTTGGCGCAATGCCTGAGGCGGCTGGCGCCAGCGCTCACGTCGTCGCACTCGGCCGCCAGGCGCTGCTATCGTAAGCAGCAGAAAGGCCGGCCTGTGAGGCCAGCCTTTCCTTGGTTGCCACATTGACTACTGAGCCGGAGCAGCCGGCGCAGGCGCCGGAGCCGGAGCCGGCTCGGCAGGCTTGTTGGCGTCAGGAGCAGCCGGCTTCATCGTCTGGTCGGATGCCGGCGGGTTGGTGCTCTGCGTCGTGGTGTTGTCGGTGCCGCTGTTGCTGCAGGCGGCAAGGCCAAGCAACGCAAGCGCCGACACCGACGCAAGAATGAGTTTCTTCATGATATCTCTCCTCTAATCACGCCTCCGTTACCGGCGGCGGTCGAGGACACAATGCGTAAGCTGCGCATGAGTTTCGTAACGTTGCATTTCTGCCTGTAACATATTCCAATCATTTGACGATTGCCGGTCAGGGCCTCGCGAGCTAACAGATCGAACAGGGAAAAATCCCGGGAGCCGCCGCAGTGACTGCAAAATGGGATTTCTGGATCGACCGTGGCGGCACCTTCACCGATGTCATCGGCCGTGACCCGCAAGGCGGGCTGCATCCAAGGAAACTCCTTTCGGAAAATCCCGAAGCCTATGCCGACGCTGCCATCCAGGGCATTCGCGATTTGCTCGGCGTCCAACCCGGCGCTCCAATCCCCTCCGCTCTGATCGGCGATGTCAAGATGGGCACCACGGTTGCCACCAATGCCCTTCTCGAGCGCAAGGGCGACCGTGTGCTGCTGCTCATCACCAAAGGCTTCCGCGATGCGCTGAGGATTGCCTATCAGGCCAGGCCCGATATCTTTGCCAAGCAGATCATCCTTCCCGAACAGCTCTATGAGCGTGTCGTCGAGATCGACGAAAGGATTCGCGCCGACGGCAGTGTCGAGCGCCTGCTCGACATTGCTTCGGTACGCCCGGCTGTTGAGCAAGCCAAGGCGGACGGCATCGATGCGGTCGCGATCGTCTTCATGCATGCCTGGAAACATCCCGAGCACGAAAAGGCGGTCGCCAAAGTCTGTCGAAAGCTCGGATTCTCGCAGGTCTCGGTCAGTCACGAGGTCTCGCCTCTGATCAAGCTGGTCGGCCGCGGCGACACCACGGTGGTCGACGCCTATCTGTCGCCGATCCTGGCTAGGTATGTGCAAAGGGTTGCGGCGGAACTGGGTGCCGCGCCAATCTCCCCCCTTGTGGGGGAGATGGCTGCGCAGCAGCCAGAGGGGGTCATCTCAGAAGGCACCGCCAGAGTGTCGAACCCAGTCGAGCCGACCCCACCCGGCGGCTTCGCCGCCACCCTCCCCTCAAGGGGGAGGGAAAGCCCTCGCCTCATGTTCATGATGTCGTCGGGCGGCCTCACCGCCGCCGACATGTTCCAGGGCAAGGATGCGCTGTTGTCCGGCCCGGCCGGCGGTGTCGTCGGCATGGTCGAGACGGCAAAACTCGCCGGTTTCGGCAAAGTCATAGGCTTCGACATGGGCGGCACCTCCACCGATGTCGCCCATTACGATGGTGACTACGAGCGCGCCTTCGACACCGAGGTCGCCGGCGTGCGCATCCGCGCGCCGATGATGCGCATCCACACCGTTGCTGCAGGCGGCGGCTCGATCCTCCATTACGAGGCCGGCCGCTTTCGCGCCGGGCCGGATTCGGCCGGCGCCAATCCCGGCCCGGCCGCCTATAGGCGCGGCGGCCCGTTGGCCGTCACTGACGCCAATGTCATGCTGGGCAAGCTGCAGCCCGAGTTCTTCCCGGCTATTTTTGGACCGGGCCAGGACGAACCGCTCGACGTCCAGACGGTTCGCGAAAAATTCACCGCACTTGCCGCCGAGATCGGCGACGGCCGCTCGCCGGAAACCGTCGCCGAAGGGTTCATCACCATCGCCGTCGAAAACATGGCCAACGCCATCAAGAAGATTTCGGTGCAGCGCGGCTACGATGTCACCGAATACCTCCTGAACTGCTTCGGCGGCGCCGGCGGCCAGCACGCTTGCCTGGTCGCCGATGCGCTCGGCATGGAGGCGGTGCTGATCCATCCCTTCTCAGGCCTGCTCTCGGCATACGGCATCGGCCTATCCTCTGTATTTGCGTCACGCCAGCAGGCGCTGCTGAAGCCGCTGGCGGACAATTCCGGGCCAGCGATCGATGAACTCATCGCAACGCTGCGCAAAGCCGTCATCGACGAACTCGCCGCGCAAGGCATCAGCGAAGACGCGGTCGCCTCGAGACCGGTGCTGCAGATCCGCTACGACGGCACCGATACCGCGCTGCCTGTGAACTTCGGGCACGGCTCGATTGCGCAGGCCAAGGCGGACTTCGAACTGGCGCACAAGGCGCAGTTCGGTTTCGTCTACGACGACAAGCCGATGATCGTCGAATCGGTCGGCGTCGAGGGTACCGATACCGGCGGCACCGGCCGCGAGGAACAAAGCCTTCCTGGCGTTCGCCACTCCAGACCAGCGCAGAAACGGGTGCGCCTCTACTCTGAAGGTCAATGGCGCACCGCTGGGGTTTATTTCCGTGAGTATGACAACGGCATCCCTGATCTCGACCCCGGTTGCCAGATCGCCGGCCCCGCTTTGATCATCGAGCCGAACCAGACCATTATCGTCGAGCCGGGCTGGCAGGCCGAGATCACCGCCAAGGACCACGTATTGATGCGGCGCGTCGAGAAGAAGCGCCGACAGGCCGCACTCGGCACCGAAGCCGATCCGGTGATGCTGGAGGTCTTCAACAACCTGTTCATGTCGATCGCCGAACAGATGGGCGTAACGCTGCAAAACACTGCCTATTCCGTCAACATCAAGGAGCGGCTCGATTTCTCCTGCGCCGTCTTCGACCGGAATGGCGCGCTGGTCGCCAATGCACCGCATATGCCGGTGCATCTCGGTTCCATGGATCGCTCGGTGGAGACCATCATCCGGCTCAATTCCGGCGACATTCACCCCGGCGACGTGTTTGCGCTGAACGCACCTTACAATGGCGGCACCCATCTGCCTGATATCACAGTGGTGACACCGGTGTTTTCCCTCCCCCTTGAGGGGAGGGTGGCCGCGAAGCGGCCGGGTGGGGTCCTCGCAGAAGGCACCACAAGTGCGTCGAGCACTGCCGCAACGACCCCCTCCGGCGGCTTCGCCGCCACCTCCCCCTCGAGGGGGGAGGAGATCCTCTTCTACGTCGCCTCGCGTGGCCATCATGCCGACATCGGCGGCACCGCGCCCGGCTCGATGACGCCGCTTGCCACAACCGTCGACGAGGAAGGCGTGCTGTTCGATAATTTCCGCATCGTCGATCGCGGCCGGTTCCGCGAGAAGGACCTGGAGACGCTACTCACCAACCACCCCTACCCGGCGCGCAATCCGCACCAGAACATCTCCGACCTCAAGGCGCAGATCGCCGCGAACGAAAAGGGCGTCGCCGAGCTGCGCAAGATGGTCGCGCATTTCGGCCTCGATGTGGTCGAAGCCTATATGGGCCATGTCCAGGACAATGCCGCCGAAAGCGTGCGCCGCGTTCTGGAGCGGCTGCCCGACAGTTCCGAATACGAATATCCGACCGACACCGGCCAAATGATCAAGGTGAAGATATCGGTCGACCGGCGGAAGCGCGAAGCGACCGTCGACTTCACCGGAACGTCGCCGGTGATGAAGAACAATTTCAATGCGCCAGAGCCAGTCGCCCGAGCCGCTGTGCTTTATGCCTTCCGCGTCATGGTCGAAGACAACATCCCGATGAATGCCGGATGTCTGCGGCCGATCAACATCGTCATTCCCGACGGCTCGATGCTGAAGCCCGCCTATCCCGCGGCAGTCGTCGCCGGTAACGTCGAGACCTCGCAGCACGTCACCAACGCGCTGTTCGGCGCCATGGGCGCGATGGCCAATGCGCAAGGCACGATGAACAATCTCACCTTCGGCAACAAGCAGTACCAGTATTACGAGACGATCTGCTCGGGCTCGCCGGCCGGCCGGATGAACGACGGCCGCGGTTTTGCCGGGACCTCCGGCGTCCACACCCATATGACCAATTCGCGCCTGACCGATCCGGAAGTGCTGGAACTGCGTTTCCCGGTATTGCTCGAGGATTTTCATATCCGCGAAGGCTCCGGCGGCGAAGGCAAATGGAATGCCGGCGACGGCACCAGGCGCACCATCCGCTTCCTCGAAAAAATGGAATGCGCGATCCTGTCCTCGCATCGCAACCGCCCGCCGCGGGGACTGGACCGAGGCGGCGATGGCGAGGCCGGTTCGACCAAGGTCCGCCGCAAGACCGGCGCGATCGAGACGCTGAAAGCCTGCGATCAGACCATCCTCGACACTGGCGAGGCGGTCATCGTGACGACGCCGACCCCAGGTGGATTTGGCAAGGCCTGAACTCGCGTCAACAGGCTGTCACTGGCCTGTCATCACCCTGCGCTACCCGCTTGCGGCAAAGCAAACGGGGAATCGCCTTGCCATGACGGACATTTCTGGGGACCTGGTTTTTCGCCGCGGCAAGGAAGTCGGCAAGGCCGTCTACCAGAACCGCCCGCTGTCGAAAGCCGGCATCTCCGAGCGCCTGTTCGCCTTCCTGTTCTCCGGCCTCGTCTATCCGCAGATCTGGGAAGACCCCGAAATCGACATGGACGCGATGCAGCTCGGGACGGGCCACCGCATCGTCACCATTGCCTCCGGCGGCTGTAACATCCTTGCCTATCTCACCCGCTCGCCGGAAAGGATCGATGCCGTCGACCTCAACGCTGCCCATATCGCGCTGAACCGCATGAAGCTCGAAGCCGTCCGTCACCTGCCGTCGCAAGGCGACCTGTTCCGTTTCTTCGGCGCGGCTGGGACCGGGCACAATTCACAGGCCTACGACCGCTTCATCGCACCGCATCTCGACCCGGTCAGCCGCCACTATTGGGAGCGCCGCAACTGGCGCGGCCGTCGCCGCATCGCTGTCTTCGACCGCAATTTCTACCAGACCGGGCTGCTCGGCTTGTTCATCGCCATGGGCCACCGCACCGCAAAATTCTTCGGCGTCGACCCGGCCGGCATCATGGACGCCAAGAGCATCGCCGATCAGCGCCGCTTCTTCGACGAAGAGCTGGCGCCGGTCTTCGAAAAACCGCTGCTGAAATGGGCGACATCGCGAAAGGCTTCGCTGTTCGGCCTCGGCATTCCGCCGGCCCAGTACGATTCGCTGATCACCTCGGGTGACGGCACCATGGCCAGCGTGCTGAAGGCACGACTGGAAAAGCTCGCCTGCGATTTTCCGCTGAAGACCAATTATTTCGCCTGGCAGGCTTTCGCCCGCCGCTACCCTGATCCGGGCGAGGCCGCCCTGCCCGCCTATCTCGAAAAGCGCAACTACAAGACGATCCGCAACAATGTCGATCGCGTTGCCATCCACCACGCCAATCTGATCGAGTTCCTTGCCCGCAAGGATGCCGGCTCGGTGGATCGCTTCGTGCTGCTCGATGCACAGGACTGGATGACCGACGACCAGCTCAACGAGTTGTGGGCCGAGATCACCCGAACCGCCTCCACCGGCGCCCGCGTCATCTTCCGCACCGCAGCGGAACCCAGCCTGCTGCCCGGCCGCGTCTCGAATTCGCTGCTCGATCAGTGGCGCTACGAGAACGACGCCTCGCGCGAGTTTTCGGCGCGCGACCGCTCGGCCATCTATGGCGGCTTCCATCTCTATGTGAAGCGGTCCGCATGAGCACGACCGACTTGCCGGCCAGCCATGCCGAACTGATGGACGGCGTCTACCGCTGGCAGCGTCATATCTACGACCTGACCCGCAAATATTATTTGCTGGGCCGCGACCGGCTTATCGCCGGACTGGATGTGCCGGCCGGCGGCACCGTGCTCGAGCTCGGCTGCGGCACCGGCCGCAACATCATCCTCGCCGCCCGCCGCTATCCCGGCGCGCGCTTCTTCGGCCTCGATATTTCGGCCGAGATGCTGGAGACGGCCACTGCCGCCCTCGCGCGCGAAGGCCTCTCCGGCCGCGTCACGCTGGCGCGCGGCGATGCCACGAATTTCGACGCGAAAGCGCTGTTCGGCGTCGAAAGTTTCGACCGCGTCTTTGTCTCATATTCGCTGTCGATGATCCCCGGCTGGGAAAAGACGGTATCCGCGGCTCTTGCTGCTCTGTCACCGGGTGGCTCGCTGCATGTCGTCGATTTTGGCCAGCAGGAAGCCTTGCCCAGCTGGTTCCGCAAGCTGTTGCGCGGCTGGCTGAAAAAATTCCACGTCGAGCCGCGTCAATCGTTGCGCGCGATTCTGGATTCGGAATCTGCAAGAGTTGGCGCAAGCGTTCGATTCAAAACACTTTATCGCGGCTACAGCTGGCTCGCCGTGAGCAAGATCGCCATCTAATATCAATTTTGCCGTGGAAGGTTTTGGGGCTCCAATCCTAAATGAGGGCCGTGGCTGAAATCAGTTAATTGGCTAAATCACACATTGCCATATGACCCAAGGAGTGGTACATTATCTCCTCGCCGGAAGCATGGGATGATCATCGGCTTTAGAGATGGATGGCTGCGGGCTTTCTTCGTGGACGACACCCACTCCCGCAATATTCCGTCCGATCTCGAAAGCCGCTTGTTCCGCAAGCTCCAGATGATTGACGACGCGGCGATCGATCAGGATTTGCGTGTGCCGCCCAGCAACCATTTCGAGAAGTTGCGCGGCAATCTCGAAGGCTTCCATTCGATCCGTGTCAACAAACAATGGCGGCTGGTCTTCCGCTGGGACGGGGGCCGGGGCGAGGCGTCGGACATCTATCTCGACGACCACAGTTATATATAAGTGAGGTGAGACATGTTGATGACCGCACGCAAGCCAGCAACGGTTGGCGAAATTCTTACGGAAGAATTCATGCAACCACTCGGCCTGACACAGGCGGCTTTGGCCGAAGCTATGAGCGTCCAGCGCAAGCATGTGAACGAATTGTGCAACGGCCGCCGCAACGTGACGGCGGCTACCGCGCTCATTCTGGCGCGGGTGTTTGGCAACAGCCCGGATTTCTGGTTGAACGTCCAGCGCCGTAATGATCTTTGGACGGTTATGAACTCACCCGACGAGCGGGCGCGTGTTGATCGCGCCAAACCTTTGGCGACAGCCGCATAGACAAGACTGCGACCGCCGCATTCCTCAGTGCAGCGCCTTGATCAGCGCCGCCACCATCGCCTGCGGCCGATAGCCGAGCCTGGCCGGCGTCAGCCCGAGCCGCACCACAACCAGCTGCTCCGAGGGGATGATGGCAACCGTTTGCCCATCATGCCCCTCCATCCAATAGGTGTCCTTGGGCAGGCCGGCGGCAGTGCCGGCGCCGGGGTTTTCTTCGTCGCCCGGTCCTTCTATCCATAATTGCCCCTTGCCGTAGACTTTCGAGGCAGTTGCCGGTTCCCGCATCCAGTCGACGAAGCCGGCGGGCAGGATCTCCTGGCCGTTCCAGACGCCGCCCTGCAGCAGGAACTGGCCGAAGCGCGCCCAGTCGCATGCCGTGGCATAGAGATAGGACGAGCCGACGAAGGTGCCGTGCTCGTCGGCCTCAAGCACAGCGCTCTGCATGCCGAGCGGATCGAACAGCGCGGTCCTCGGCCACGCCAGTGCCTTGTCCTTGTCGCCGATTGCGTCCTGCCACAGCCTGGACAGCATCACCGCCGTGCCGCTCGAATAGGAAAACACCTTGCCGATCTCGCCGGTCAGCGGCTTGGATCCGGCAAAGCCCGCCATGTCCGGTTCGAGATAGAGCATGCGCGTTACGTCGGCGACGTCGCCATAATCCTCGTTGAATTCCAGCCCGCTCGACATCGCCATCATGTCGGCGAGGCTGATCACGGCGCGACCATCTCCCTTCCAGGGACCGAACAGACCCTGGTTGGTCATCGCCAGCTTGCCCTCCTTCACCAGCGTGCCGACGATCGCCGCATTTACGGTCTTGGTCATTGACCAGCCCAATAGCGGCGTCTTTTCGGAAAAGCCGTCGCCATAACGCTCAGCGACGATGCGGCCGTTCTTGACCACCACGACGGCCCGCATGCCGGCGCCGGTCATTGCTGGATCGTCGAGGACTTTCGCGACCTCGGGATCCTGCGAGGCATCGGCCTTGTCGCCCTCCGGCCAGATCAGATCGGGCAGCGGCGCCGGCGTCGGTGCAGCTCCGGCGACAGCCTTGGCGGCGGCAATATCGCCGTCGGGAACCGAGGCGCAGCCGAGCCCGTCGCGCGCAACCGCGACACTTTTGCCGAGCACACCGAACAGGCCGGCCGAAACCGTTCCCTTCTCCTTGTCGACCGACACTCTCATCAGCTTCAGCAGCGGGTGACCCGGCGCCTGCACATCGACGGCAAGCACATCGTCGGCGTCTCGCCCGGCGATGAAGACGTTCGAACAGACGATCTTAGCCGCATAGCCGGAACCGACGCGGATCAGTTCCGGCGGCGCAAAATACAGCCAGCCGGCGAGTACCGCGGCGGCCAGCACAGCCAAGCCGAGCAGCCATTTGACGAACTTCAAAAGGATCTGCATTTGAGTTCCCCCGGGCGCGCTCGATCTATGTCATCGATTTGCCGCCATTGTTTCGGCAAAATCGCGGCTCTTGTCGAGCGCCGTCAACCGAATATCAACCATGATCGGCGATCACAGGTGAATGTCGCCCAGAAGTGCGCAGCGGTTTTGGGACAACGACATGCATAGACAAAAGAGCTAAGCGCGTCGAAGCGACGCGCTTAGGACAGACCGGGCGATCCTGTAGGGTGACCGTCCGGCGGGGCTTGAATGCATGCGTCCCAAACTGCGTAACGGTTTGGGAATGCATGAAACGAAGATCCAGGCGCGTCGCGTAAGTCGGTTTCAGACACGCTGCGCCTGGTCGAGGGGCACCCGCGGAAAGACCCATCAGCGGCCGGCTGAAACCGGCTCGGGAAGTAGCGATGCGCCGTTTCGCGGTTCTCATCACGCTGACGCTGCTTGGTGCCTGCTCGACAGTCGAGGATCTGACGCCATCGCTGTCGTCGTCCAGCGCCTCGATGGTTGCGGTACGCGCGCCGCGTTTTGCCGATTCCGACCCGCATGAATGGGATAGCGGCGCACCGTGGAGCTACGCCGTCCACGGCACCGACGTCTCCAAATACCAGACCTCGATCGACTGGCCGGCGGCCAGGGCCAGCGGCATCTCCTTCGCCTTTATCAAGGCAACCGAAGGCGGAGACCGTTTCGATGAAGCTTTCAACGAGCATTGGAGCCGCACCAAGGCCTCGGGCGTCCCCCGTGCCGCCTATCATTTCTTCTACTTTTGCACGCCGGCCGCTACCCAGGCGCGCTGGTTCATCCAGAACGTGCCCAGAGACGGTTCGGCGATGCCGCCGGTTCTCGACATGGAATGGAACCCGAAATCGCCGACCTGCAAGCTGCGGCCAGATCCCGCCACGGTACGCAGCGAGATGAGCACATTCCTCGAAATCGTCGAAAAACACTACGGCAAGAAGCCGATCATCTACACGTCGGTCGACTTCTTCGAAGATAATGGTTTATCGGGTTTCCGCGGCTACCCCTACTGGCTGCGCTCCGTCGCCGGGCACCCGCGCCAGAAATACGGCAGCCATCCCTTCACCTTCTGGCAGTATACCGGAACGGGTGTCGTGCCGGGCATGGCCGGAAACGCCGACATCAACGTCTTCAACGGCTCCGAAGCCGCCTGGAAGAAGTGGTTGCGGCAGAACACCCGTTGACACCAGGCCTGCCGCCTGCTTTTCGACACAGCCAATGACGAATGCCCGCAACCGCTGGTAATCTTCTCGGAAGGATGGCGATGCGATCGCGCTTTGGAATTATCGCGGCGCTGCTCCTGACCGCCGTGCCGGCCGCGGCACAGCAATGCGGCGGGGATTTCGAGTCATGGAAGCACGGCGTGGCGGCGGAGGCCAGGGCGGCCGGCGTCGGCGCTGCCGGCCTTGATGCGCTGGAAAACGCCACCCTCGATGAGAAGGCGTTGGCACGCGACCGCGCCCAGGGCGTCTTCACCCAGACCTTCATCGAATTCTCGAACCGCATGATCTCGTCCCATCGGCTGAAGCAAGGTGCGGCCAATCTGCAAAAATATGCCGAGGTCTTTGTCCGCGCCGATCGCGAATACGGCGTGCAGGCGCCGGTCATCGCCGCCTTCTGGGCCCTGGAGACCGATTTTGGCGCCGTGCAGGGCGATTTTCATACGCTGAACGCGCTGGTGAGCCTCTCGCATGACTGCCGCCGTCCGCAGTTGTTCCGGCCGCAGATCGTGCCGCTGCTGATGTTGATCGATCGCGGCGTGGTGCCGGCCGACGTGACCGGTGCCTGGGCCGGCGAGATCGGCCAGACGCAGATGTTGCCTTCCGACTATCTCGGCCACGGCGTCGACGGCGACGGCGATGGCTTGGTCGACCTGCGCGGCAGCGCGCCGGACGTGATCATGAGCACGGCCAGCAAGATCCAGTCGCGCGGCTGGAAGCGCGACCAGCCCTGGATCGAGGAAGTCCGTGTGCCTGACGATTTGCCGTGGGAGCAGACGGGACGCACCAACAAGCTGCCGTTGACGCAATGGAGCCAGTGGGGCGTTACCAGGCCCGACGGTACGCCGCTTCTCGACAACGGCCTGAAGGCCGGCCTGGCGCTGCCCATGGGTCGCAAGGGGCCAGCCTTCCTGACCTACGACAATTTCGACGTCTATCTCGAGTGGAACCAGTCCTTCACCTATGCCCTGACCGCGGCAAATCTTGCCGCCCGACTGGGGGGCGCGCCGCGATTCGATCCGCGCAACCCCGAACCCGGCCTCGACGGCGACCAGATGAAGGCGCTGCAGACCAAGCTCGAAGCGAAAGGCTATGACGTCGGCACCGTCGACGGCATCCTGGGCACCAACACCCGCGAAGCCATCCGCAAGGAGCAGATGCGTCTGGGCCTGCCGGTCGACGGCTGGCCGACTCCGGAGCTGCTGGACAGGCTGTGAAGGTGGTGAATGGTGAATGGTGAATGGTGAAAAGAATAGAACAGGAGCCGCATTGAGCACCAGAGCTACCACTATTCACTATTCACTATTCACATCACCGCCTGGCAAGCAGGAAATCGATGAACGCTCGCAACGGCGCCGGAAATTGGCGGGAACTCGCGTGATATAGATAAAAACCCGGAAATCTCGGCGACCAGGCTTCGAGAAAACGGATTAGCTTTCCCGCTTCGATCCACGGCCGGACCTGGTATTCCAGCATGTACGCCACGCCGACCCCATCCAGAACCGCCCCGATCATCAGTTCCGTATCGTTGACCGTCAGGCCGCCGCTGACGGCCACTTCCAAGGCACGCTGGCCTCGGGCGAACTCCCAGCGGTAGAGATTGCCGCCGCTCGGCCATTGGAAATTGATGCATTGGTGATGATGCAGGTCCGCGGGGCGACGGGGTATCGGGCGATGCGCCAGATAGCTCGGCGCCGCCACTGCGGCCATCTCGAGTTCCTCGCTGAGTTTCACCGCCACCATGTCCTTGTGCAGCCGCTCACCCAATCTGATTCCGGCATCGAAGCGGCCCTCGACGATGTCGGTGAGCATGTCGTCGACAATGATTGTGAGGGCGATATCGGGATAGGCGCGGCGGAAATCGCCGAGGATCGGCGCGATGAAACGCGTGGCGGCAATGCGCGGAACATTGATGCGCAGCGAGCCTGCCGGCCGGCCGCGTGATGCATGCGCGTCGGCGACGGCCCCTTCCAGTTCGCTGAACGCCGGTGCGATGCGGGCAAACAGCTTCTCGCCCTCAGCCGTCGGCGACATGCTGCGCGTGGTGCGGTTGAGCAGGCGGACACCGAGACGCTCTTCCAGCCCACGTATCGTCTGGCTGAGTGCTGGAGGCGAAATCCTGAGTTTGGCCGCGGCGCGGACGAAGCTGCCCTCTTCGATGATTGCTGCAAATGCCGTGAGTTCGGAAAACTCGGTTCCGCGCATTATGTACCCCAGGCTTAACAAGTCAGTAAGATAATAGGCTATTCTCTGAGCAATAGCATGCCCATAGCTTTCCCTGGAACGCCGCTCGATCGAGGCGGCCGTAATCAGACGGAAGGAACAGCCATGCATCGTCCACTCGAAGGCAAAACCGCACTTGTGACCGGCAGCTCGCGTGGCATCGGGCGCGCCATCGCCGAGGGGCTCGCGGCCAAGGGTGCTGCCGTGGTCGTCAACTATGTGGGCAACGAGAAAGCAGCCAGGGAAGTGGTTGCCGCCATTGAAGGGATTGGCGGAAAAGCGATCGCCATCCAGGCGGACGTCTCCAGCATCCCCGACATTCGCAAGCTGTTCGACGAAACCGAGAGGCAGATGGGGCCGATTGACGTCGTCGTCGCCAATGTCGGCGTCGCCGTCATAAAACCGCTCGTCGAGGCTACCGAAGCGGACTTCGATCATGTGTTCGGCACCAATGCCAAGGGCACCTTCTTCACGTTTCAGGAGGCGGCGCGCCGCGTTCGCAACGGTGGCCGCATCATTGCCGTTTCCACCGGTGGAACCAGGATGTTCTTCACGCACACGGCGCTCTATCTCGGCAGCAAGGGAGCCGTCGAACAGTTCGTCCGCGTCCTCGCGCGCGAACTCGGCCCGCGCTCCGTTACCGTGAATGCGCTTTCACCAGGCTTCACCGACACCGACCTGCTTCCCGAACGGGACCGCGCCGTGGCCGCCGGCATGTCGCCCTTCTGCCGGATCGGAGCGCCGCGCGACGTCGCCGATGTCGCGGTTTTCCTGGCCTCGGACGAGGCTCGCTGGCTTACCGGCGAGAATATCCAGGCCGGCGGCGGCGTGGCCTGACTGAATGGTGAATGGTGAATGGTGAATGGTGAATGGTGAATGGTGACGATTCACGGGAGCGGGACGGAAGCAATAACTACTTCTATTCACTATTCACTATTCACTATTCCACCATTAACTAATCCGCCATCGTCTCCAGGCTGGCAAACCCCTGCGGCGCATCGCCTTCGTCGAATGGCGTCGCCACCTCGACGAAAGTGTCGGGATAGAAGCCGTTGAACCGTGTTCGGAGCGACAGCGAATAGGCGCCGATATGGCCGATCTCGATCCAGTCACCGGTATCGACGGTTTCGGGCAGCCAGAACGGCCGCGACAATATATCGACGGAATCGCAAGTCGCGCCACAGACCTTGAACGGCACGATGGTCTTGTCCTCGCCATTGCGCGAGCGGATCGCCGGATCGGGGATGAAGCGCGCCGGCAACGTGATCTTGCCGGTCCATGAATCCGACAGCGACGCCCAGATGCCGTCATTGATGTAGAGCCTTTTGCCCTTGCGCAGCAGCACGCGCACGATCAGCGACAGGCAGCGCGCCACGATCACCCGGCCCGGCTCGGCCACCAGCGGCATCTGGTCGAACTGGTACTCCTGGAGGTCGCCCGACAACCGCGACATGATCTGGCCGAGCGACGGCATTTCCGGCTTGCGGCTGTTCGGATCATGACCGTATTCGGCCGGAAAGCCGCCGCCGACATCGAGCCCGGCAATGTCGAAGCCGACGCGGTTGCGCACCCAGTCGGCGGAGGCCAGCGCCCGCTCGTAGGTGTCGGGATCCTCGATCTGGCTGCCGACGTGAAAGCACAGCCCGACCTTGTAGCCCGTCCGGTTCAGCCGTTCGGCCAGTTCGACCGCATTGGCCGGTCCGGCGCCGAACTTCTTCGACAGTTCGTAAGCTGCCGAGCCTTTCGTCTGGATGCGCACGAACACGGTAATCGCGCCCGGATCGATGTCGAGCGCCCGCACCACCCTGGTCAGCTTGGTGATCTCGTCCTCATGGTCGAGCGAAATGACGCGGACGGCGTATTTTTCCAGCGCCAGCCTGATGTCCGACTGCGCCTTCACGGGGTGCATGTAGAGCATCTCGGCGTCGGGCGAGACGGCGCGCACGGCAGCGAATTCGCCGGGCGAGGCCACATCGAAGGCACTGACGCCGGCCTCGACCAGGGCGTTGAGCACGATCCGCTCGCCATTGGTCTTGACCGCATAGGCAGTCTTGCCGGGAAACATGCCCATGAACTGTTTGGCGTCCGCCTTCAGCACCTGCGGGCGGAAGCAATAGATCGGATCGTCCGGGCGAAGCGCCAGCGCTGCCTCGCGGGCATTTTCGAATCGCTGCATGGACGAATCCCTTGACTGAGGCTGCGCACAATTAATCCAAGCTAGCGGCTAATGAAAACAATTCTATGTCTCGCCGCCCTAGCTTCGCGGCGCTACGCCGTTCTGTACGCCGGTTATGAGCGAGCTAGGCCATCGCTCAGGTTTCGGGTGGCCCTTGCCGCCGGACCGGGTGGAGCGTGAACAGATGCCTGAAGAGAGCAAGGCATCTCGTCTGGGAGGACGACCAATGGCGATAGCTGCCACCACCACAATGCGCGGGCCGATGGTGCTCAAGGACTGGGCGCAGCTTCTGCTGCTCGGCGCGATCTGGGGCGGCTCGTTCTTCTTTGCCCGTATTGCGGTAGCGGAACTTCCGCCGCTGGTGCTGGTGCTGTTCCGCGTCACCATAGCTGCGATCGCGTTGCAGCTCTATCTTGCGGTCCGTGGCCCGTCGTTTCGCCTCGCCTTGCCGCATGCCGGCCTGTTCTTCCTGCTGGCGCTCGCCAACAATGTCATCCCTTTCTCGCTGATCTTTGCCGGCCAGACCGAGCTCGGCGCCGGTGTCGCCTCGGTGCTCAATTCGACGACGCCGTTCTGGACGCTGATCCTCGCCAACGCCCTGACCAGCGACGAAAAGCTGTCGTGGAACAAGCTTGCCGGCATCGCCCTCGGTATCGCGGGAACGGCGGTGATGATCGGCCCCGGCCTCGTCGCCGGGCTCGGCGGTCCGGTCTGGGCGAAATTCGCGCTCATCGGAGCGTCGCTATCCTATGCGGTTGCACTGATGATTGCCCGCCGCTTCAGGGGTGTGCCGTCGCCGGTCATTGCCACCGGACAATTGACCTGCTCGACCGTTATCATGGTTCCGGTCGTTCTGTTCACCTATGATGCCGCCAATCTGTTTTCGGCTTCACCGCCGGTCTGGGCGGCGGTGCTGGCACTGGCTCTGCTGTCGACGGCCTTCGCCTACATCCTCTATTTCAATCTCGTCGCCTCGGCCGGCGCCACCAACGCCTCGCTGGTCACGCTCATCGTGCCGGCCAGTGCCATCCTGCTCGGCTTCCTGTTCCTGGGCGAGCGGCTCGAACTGTTCGAATTCGGCGGCATGGCGCTGATCGCCCTCGGCCTCGTCACCATCGACGGTCGACTGTTCTGGCGGCGTTAGAGATGGCGCAGCGAAGTTGTCGCTCCCGATCGTGCACTATATGGGCGTGATCGCGGGAACAGATGAACCCTGCCATTCCAGACGCCAGATACCGCCTTGCCGGAGATTCTGAACGAGATCGGGAAGGAAGGCGGCAAGGCAGGTCCCGCCGACATGTCTCACGGAAGGATAGACAAAGCCGCTCGCGGCGTCTTGCTTGCGGAGTTGCTTCGCCAGCGCCTGACCGGCAGGATAGGCTAATACAGTATCCGGATCGAGCACCGGGTCCTTGCTGAACTCAGCACCGCGCAGATCGTGAAACGAGCCTATGAAGTCGGCAACGAGCTCCGCGTAGTCGGTGACGTTTTCGAACCGTTCGATCGCGGCAAGCTCGCGCGTCAGATGAAACGAGACCTCGCCGAGCGCGGTTTCGGCATCGAACCCACAATACCAGACGCCCCTGGCATCATCGTTGAAACGATTGCCGCCCGGACGGGTGTAAGCGAACGCCGCATTGATGAAGGTGTAGCCCGGTCTCCCGAAAACCAGTTCGCGCGGATCGAGGTCGGGCAATCCCCCTTGCTGCGCCTGAAGACGGCCGCTGGTGGCCCCTTCGAGTTCCGCAAGGTCCTCCAAATCTCCATGATTCCTGGCCAACGGCATCAGGACCGGTTCCTTGAGCCTGCCTGTCGAAATGAGCCGGATCGGGTCGCGCTGGGAAATGTCAGCGCGCGGCGGGATCGGCATTCAAAGTCCACCGCGCAAAGCGTCGATATGTTGGCGAACCTGCAGCAGCTTCGGAATGCCGCCCTCGATCATTACGTCCAGGGGGCGCCGGCCACCATAAAGCGGCCCTTTGTTCGGCAACCGCACCCATTCATCGGCAAGCGCTTCGGAGAACAGAAGCCGCAGTCCCTTGAAGATGCCGATCAGGGCGCTGATGCGTGTCAGCGAATCCTGGGAGAGAACGCCCTCCCACTCGCCTTTCTTCATGCGGAACCAGGTTCTCTCCGACACGTCGCCGATCAAGGTACAGATCTCGGCGCTGGTCAGATGCCAGATGTCTGCGAGCCTGACGATGCCGGCAACAGCCGCTGGCGTGAGCCGCGCCCGTGCCGAGGCATCCGCCAGATTTGCCGGCAAAGCCTGATTTGCAGGATCGCGAACCGCATAAGCGACACTCATTCCGACCTCCATCACTTGGCAGTCAATATACTGCCAATTGGCAGAAAATTCAAGTCCTGGCTATCTCACAACGCTGCCGATTGCCCACCGCATTCGTATAGCGTGCGTATAGCGTGCAGCATCCGGTTGGATGCGCAAAGGATGCGTCGAATCTTCAGTCGGTCCGAAAATCGATTCCGATTTCCGCCGCGGTAGCGCTGCCATTCTCGTTGCTGCCCCGGCTTTGCCACAAATTATTCACAGGTCCCGGGCCGGCTTTTGACAAAGAGTTTCAATGCCTAACGGCAAACGGCAGGTCGCAAATTCCACAATCTCGTCGCATTGCAGCAAAGTTTCTGCTTGCCTGTGGCACAAATGACCCTAGACTCTCGCCATAGCTCTTTAAGAGGAGGCTATGACATGGGACTGACGAGGCCGATCAACGCATTGATGATTTGTGCTGCGTTTGCATTCATCGGCGCCCTCATTATGGGCGTCCTTCCATAAGGCCGCTGAGCGGGGGAAGACCAGCACAGAATATTCCAAACCATTGAAAAGGCCGGGCATTTTGCCCGGCCCTTTTGCATTCCCCCGATCTTTGACAGTTCAAAAAGTGCCTGCCGCCTTACGCCGCGGCTGATCCCGCCGCCTCGACTTCGTGCGACCTGATGCCGATCATGTGGCAAATGGCAAAGACCAGATCGGCCCGGTTCATCGTGTAGAAGTGGAAATCGCCGACGCCGCGCTCGACAAGGTCCAGCACCTGCTCGGCCGCCACGGCAGATGCCACCAGCGCATGCGTTTGCGGATCGTTCTGCAGCCCATCGAAACGCTCGGCCAGCCATGCCGGCACCAAGGCGCCGCACCGCGCCGAGAAGTTGGCGACCTGGGTGAAATTGTGCACCGGCAATATGCCCGGCACGATCGGTATGTAGATGCCGGCCCGCCGTGCCCGCTCGACATAGCGCTCATAGAGATCGTTGTCGAAGAAGAACTGGGTGATCGCCCGCGTCGCGCCGTTGTCGGCCTTGCGCTTCAGCATGTCGAAGTCGGTGGCGAAATCCGGGCTTTCCGGATGCTTTTCCGGATAGGCCGAGACCGATATGTCGAAATCGCCGGCGCCCTTCAGCGCATCAACCAGTTCGGCGCCATTGGCATAGCCTTCCGGATGCGGCCGGTAGGCCGCGCCGACGCCCTCGGCCGGATCGCCGCGCAGAGCGACGAAACGCTTGACGCCCATATCGGCGAACTCCCGGATCACCGCATCGACCTCGTGACGCGCCGCATCGACGCAAGTCATGTGCGCTGCCGGCGTCAGCGTCGTTTCATTGAGGATGCGCTTGACGGTGCGGGCCGTCCGCTCGCGGGTCGAACCACCGGCGCCATAGGTGACCGAGACGAATTTCGGCTTGAGCGGCTCAAGCCGGGTGACCGTGTCCCACAGCCTTGCTTCCATCTCATCGTTTTTCGGCGGAAAGAACTCGAACGAAACCCTGACCTTGTCGCCGATGTCGGGGCGGCGGGAGAAGCGGAACTGGTTCATCAGGCGGTTTCCCCTATCGGATACGCATTGGCCGGTTGTCTGTCGTTGGAAGGCTCGGCAATCAGCATGCGCCGATCGCGGCCGAGCCAGAGTTTGACGGTGAGCTTGGCCTCGTTGCCGCCGCGCGGCTCGAATTCCTGGCTGTCCTCAAGGTCGAGGCCGGCCTCGGTAAACCAGTCGCCAATCTGCCGGTCGGAAAAGCCGAGACGCATATGCGCGTGCTCCTCGCGCAAGAACTCCAGCGCGTGCGGCGCGAAATCGACGATCACCAGCCGGCCGGCCGGGCGCAACAGACGCGCCGCCTCGCGGATGGCGCGGGCGGGATCGTCGAGATAATGCAGCACCTGATGGATGGTAACGAGATCAAAGGCGTCGCGTTCGACCGGTGGCGCAAAAATGTCACCCTGGCGCACTTGCGCATTCGAAACGCCGGCCTTGTCGAGATTGGCGCGCGCCACCGTCAGCATCTCGCGCGACATGTCGATGCCGACACCGCGCCGATAGAGCGGCGAAAAGATCTCGAGCAGCCGTCCGGTGCCGGTGCCGAGATCGAGCATCGACTGGAACGGCCGCTTGCCGACGAGCTTGATGAGAGCTGCTTCGACCGCGCGATCCGGCACATGCAGCGAGCGGATATGGTCCCAGCTTGCGGCGTTTACCGAGAAATATTCGGCAGCCCGGTCCTGCCGCTTGCGCTTGACCGCGGCCAGCCGTTCGAGATCACGCTCGACCTGCGGATCGGCGCCGCGGATGCCGGAGACCAGCCTGAGCACGAAATCGCGCGACGCGTCGGAATCCGATAGCCGGAAGAACGCCCACGAGCCCTCCTGGTAGCGGCCGATCAGCCCGGCCTCCAGCAGCAATTTCAAATGGCGCGAGACGCGCGGCTGCGACTGGCCAAGGATTTCGGTGAGATCTGAAACGGTCAGATCGCCGCGCGACAGCAGCGCCAATATGCGCAGCCGGCTGGATTCCGCCGCCGCCTTCAATGTATCTACCATCGTGTCGAGAGCGACATGCATGCGAGCATTCTCTTTGAAAAGATATAAACATATGTTTATGTCGGTTTGGATAGGCTTGCAAGCGCTATGTCGCTTCCGGACAAGAAAATGACGCATGCGTGGCGGATCGCGCAAAAACGGACGCATGATCGGGGCGAGAACCATGTTCGAAACGCGCAGCGGCGAAAAGCTTCTGGAAACCGACCCGGCAACGATGCCGCCGGATGGCAATGTCGTCTTCATCGGCCGCATCGCTTCGCCTTGGGTCACGCGGGAGACCTGCCCCAAGAACATGAAGGCAGCGCGGGAGACGGGACAGCCGGCGGTTCTCACGATCGATCCGCTCTATCGGGACGGCCTGCTTGGGCTGGAACGCGCCAGCCACGTGATCATCCTGTCCTGGCTGCACCATGCGCCGCGGCAACTGATTGTCCAGAAACCCCGCCATGCCACGGAGCCGAAAGGCGTCTTTTCGCTGCGCTCCCCTGCCCGGCCGAACCCAATTGGGCTGCATGTCGCCAGGCTGGTTGGCGTCGACATCGACACCGGCCGCGTCGATCTCGATGCCATCGACGTGCTCGACGGCACGCCGGTCATCGACATCAAGCCTTATTTCGCCTCGACCGATGCCTTCGCCGAGGCGACCATGTCCGGGCGGGACGAGTCGTCCAGATCGGGCGAGCCCCCCAGATGGGATGAGCAGTGAGCGCGCCGACCGGCCGCCGCCGCGCTATCGCCAAGGCGCTGACAGCGCTCCTGCCGCTGGCGCCCTATGCCGACATGGAAAATATCCGTGCCGATGCCGGCGCCGTGCACATGAAGAGCTTGCCGCCGAGCATTGCCGTATGGCTGGCGACGATTGCGCATATTCGCCACGCCCACACCGACTACGAAAAGCTGCTGGCCGAAGGCTATGACCGCGATTCCGCGCGCTTCTTCGTCATCGAACAGACCAACATCGTGCTGACCCGCTGGCGCGCCACCCGGCTGCTCGACGATGAGGATGAGGCGTAGAGAATGGCAGGCACACGCGTCGAGTTCTACGGCGCCCCCCTCTGGCCTGCCGGCCATCTCCCCCTCCAGGGGGAGATCAGCAGCTTCGCCCTAGCCGCCAATCCTGCAACGTTGGTGATTGGCGGAAGCAGACAAGATACCCAATCTCCCCCTTGAGGAGATGGCCGGCAGGCCAGAGGGGGGTGCTGTCCAGGGCGCTGTCCCGCCAACATCAGGTCGGCAACACCGGAACCTTCAAAGCTTGAAATAAAAAACCCGCCTCGGTGGGCGGGTCGTTGGAGCCAATTGGCACCATACCGAAATTAGTAGCATAGCTGCCGGCACAAAGCAAGAACAAACTTGCTGTGTTTTAGGGAAATCGCTTCAGGTTGGCATCGCGGCTTCATTCCAGCTTGGGTTCCTCGCCCCCACGAAAGTGGGGGAGAGGTGGCTCGGCGAAGCCGAGACGGAGAGGGGGAACCGCGCTCTACGAAGGCCCCTCTCCGGGGGGCGGGCGGCGCCCCCACCCCCCCCCCGGGCGGGGGCCGGGGCGCCCCCGGGGAGCCGAGGGG
>NZ_JAMYQN010000011.1:0-214675 GCF_040320905.1 Mesorhizobium sp. M0590 | reverse complement strand
CCGTCCCCGCGGCCGCGCTTGGGGGGGGGTGCGCCGTAGCCTCCACGCGCCCGGCGGGGGCGTTGGGGGCCGGGGGCTGTGCGCGTCTTTGGATCGGGCCGCCGGTCTGGGTCCATGGCGACGTCGCCTCGGGCAATCTGCTCGTCGAAGATGGCAAGCTCTACGCGGTCGTCGATTTCGGTAGTTCGGCTATCGGCGATCCTGCCTGTGATCTGGTGATCGCGTGGACGGAATTTTACGGCGAGAGCCGTCAGGCGTTCCGCGACGCCATTGCCCTTGACGAGCACAGCTGGGCGCGCGCACGGGGCTGGGCGTTGTGGAAGGCGCTGATCGTCGCTTCGGGACATGACGGCAACCAGCGCGAGGCGGAAAAATCGTGGCGGGTCATCAATGAGGTGCTGGCGGATCACACAAACAGTCGGAGCGGGAAGGCTAATTCAGTCTGAACGCGTCCCGCTCTAATAACGAAAGCATTACTGCCCGCCCATCTCCTTCCTGAACGTATCGAAATCGACCTGCATGCCGTTGAAGATGGTGCTCCAATGGCGGGTCAGCGCTGAAACGGCGACCGCCTCCTGGATCTCCTCGTCGGTGGCGCCGGCGCGCTTGGCGTCCTGCGTGTCCGACCAGATACAGTAGTTGCACGGGATTTGCGCCGCCACCGCCAGCGAGATCAGCGACTTGACCTTCGGCGGCAGCGCCGTCTTGTCGCTGAGCTGGATGGCCTTGACCTCGGCCCATGCACCGGGCAGACCGGCTTTCGGGAACTGCTTTACGAAACCGGGCACCCCGCCCATGGTCGACTGGATGTCCTTGACGGTCGCGTCATACTCATCGGCATAAGAAGGAGCTGCAGCCAGGGTCAGCACACAGGTGGCGGCGAGCAGGCAGGCGCGGCGGATGGAAGAATGCGTTGATGAAAGAGTACGATAGGCAGACATGACATTCTCCTCTGGCGTTTGTTTGCCTTACGGTGTAAGGTAATGTCAAAATGAACCTTACAGCGTAAGTTGTCAAGCGGCACCATGGACACATCGATCAAAAAAAAGCGACTGCGCGGCCGGCTGTCTTGCGAGATGATCGAGGATGCGGCTTTGAAGGTTATCGAGAGCGAGGGCCTCGCCGGGTTTTCGATGCGCAAGCTGGCGGCAGAACTCGGCTGCGAGGCGATGAGCATCTATCACCACTTTCCTTCGGTGGCGCATCTCTTCGAAGCCTTGGTGGATCGGCTGATCGGCTCCCTCGAAATGCCCGACGCGGACCTCCCTTGGCGACAAAGGTTACGCATTGCCGTGCAGGATTTCCGCCGCGTCGCGCGTGAGCACCCGGCCTTTGCCACGTTCCTTGTAACCTACCGGATGAATTCGCCGACCTGTCTCACTTGGCTGAACGGCATCCTTGGCGTGTTCGAGGCCGGCGGCTTCGGACCGGAACTGGGCGCGCGGCTGTTCCGCACCACCGGCTATTATCTGATGGGTGCCATCCTCGACGAGACTGCCGGCTATGCAAAGGGGCCTTCGGCCGCGACCATCGTCAGCGACGAGCAACTGGCGCAGGATTTTCCAAAAATAGCTGCGGCCGGGCGTTATTTCGGCACCGCCGAATTCGACCGGACGTTTGATCTCGGCCTTGACATGCTCCTGGACGAAATGGAGAACGCCCGCGACTGCGCCAGCGCGCCGAACACCGGGTCTTGACGTTATGTGCTCCCTGTTCGCCCTGATACTGCTCATCGGTACCGGCATCGGCGTCGTCTATCCCTGGGCGATGACCAATTTCTCCGGCCGTGAGATCGGCACCTGGCGGGTTTACGACCAGGGCCGGTTCAAGCCGGTGACCGTGCCCCTGAGCGCACGCGACGGGCCGCTACGCGTGCTGGTCGACCTTACGGCGAGAGCCGAGCGCATCGTCTCGCAGCAGCGCACTGTGTTGACCCTCACTGCCGCCACCGGCGGCAGGACGGTGCTCGCCTCGACGCTGCAGTTCAATCACTCCGACAATCCGCGCCAGGTCAGCCCGCAACTGCCGGACAGGATCTTTCGCGACGAGGCCGGCCTGATCCCGACCGTTACCCCTGGTTCCTACATCTTCACCGTCGGTCCGGGCGACGCCGAAGGCATTCCGATGCGGGCCGTCGATCTCGTCCTGCGCTCGGGTGCCGGCGAGGTCGACCGCCGGGCGCGCCCGGTCGGTTTTTCCCTGATGGCGGCCGGCCTGGTCGGGCTGGTGCTGGCATTCCGTTTCGGCGGCCGCCGGCCGGAAAATCCAAACTCGCAGCCGCCACCGCCGCGCTGGGGCAGGGGCTCCAATTGAACTATCGCCACGCCTACCATGCCGGGAACTTCGCCGATGTCGTCAAGCATGTCGTGCTCAGTCGGCTGATCGAATATCTGAAGCAGAAGGACAAGGCGTTTCGGGTCATCGACACCCATGCCGGGATCGGCCGCTACGATCTGTCCTCGACCGAAGCGCAAAAGACCGGCGAATGGCAAGGCGGCATCGGCCGGCTCGTCGATGCGGCCCTCGATGCGCCGGCGGCGGCACTGCTGTCACCGTATCTTGAAGCCGTAAATTCGCTCAATCCGGATGGCGGCGTGAAAAAATACCCGGGTTCGCCGCTGATCGCCCGGCACCTGATGCGCAAGCAGGACCGGCTGTCGGCAGTCGAACTGCACCCTAAGGATGTCGTCAGGCTGAAGGCGCTGTTCGACGGTGACTTCCAGACCCGGGTGATCGAGCTCGACGGCTGGCTGGCGCTCGGCGCGCATCTGCCGCCAATGGAAAAGCGCGGCCTCGTGCTCATCGATCCGCCTTTCGAGGAAGAGGGCGAGTTCGGTCGCTTGGTCGACGGGCTGCAAAGAGCCCATCGGCGCTGGCCAGGAGGGATTTACGCGCTGTGGTATCCGCTCAAGGACCGCAGGGCGGTCGCCGCCTTCCGCAAGGCGCTGAAGCAGACGGGCATTTCGAAGCTGCTCGACATCGGTTTTGAGATCAGGCCGGACGCCGTCGAGCCGAGCCTCGACGGCTGCGGCATGGTGGTGGTCAATCCGCCCTTCACGCTGGAAGGCGAGTTACGGACGCTGCTGCCGGCGCTGCACCGGCTGCTTGCACTTGAGCAGCCGTCGCATTGGACGCTGGACTGGCTGGCGGGAGAGTAGTTTGAGGCGCGGCCCTGCCGTTCCGTCAGCGCAACCATCGTCACCACAACCACGGTCGCTACAACCGCTTGACCGCGCGTCAGCGAATCCGCACAGTGCACGCAGTCGACCTTGAGAGGCTGCCATGACTCGCTTCGCCCAATCCGCCCTTGCCGCACTGCTCGCCTTTTGCACGCCGCTGGCCGCGCCTCTTGGCGTCACCCAGGCAGTCCAGGCGGCCGACCTTGCAATCTATACCGACGAGGATAGCGGCGTCTGCGGCGAGGCCTGGGTGCTGAACAAGATCACCGACCGCTTCTCCTATCAGGTGCATCACGTGCCGCATCTGCCCGATGTGCAGATCGTCGACTTCCAGCGCATCCACCAGCATCGCTATCTGCCGGCCGACGACACCTGGCCGATCGGCCGCCGTTATTGCGGCGCCACCGTCAGCCTCTCCGACGGCGGCGCCCGCACCATCTGGTACCTGATCGAGGAAGGCCAGGGTTTTGCCTCGATCGGCGACAATGTCGAATTCTGCGTCTCGGGCTTCGACCGCTGGATGGTCTACAACGGCCGCTGCCGCGTCCTGCGCTGATCGCACTCGCTGATTCCGACTTTTTAGCACCGGCCACCTGATCGACCGTCACCGTTTCCATGCGGCGCAGCATTCGCGGGAAGCGCGATCTGCTGTCACGAGTTTGCGGGGAAACAGCACCACATGGATTCGCTTGTTTATACTGTTGCTCTCGGCGCGGTCGTTGCAGGCTTCGTCCAGGGGCTTTCCGGGTTCGCTTTCAGCCTGGTTGCCATGTCGATTTGGGTTTGGACCGTGGAGCCCCAGCTTGCTGCTGCCATGGCGGTCTTTGGGGCGCTCACCGGTCAGATCATCGCTGCCGTCACCGTCCGCCGGGGTTTCGATCTCAGGCTTCTGCTGCCCTTCCTGATCGGCGGGACCATAGGGATTCCGGTCGGTGTCGCCATCCTGCCCTTGCTGGATGTGCAGTTGTTCAAGCTGGTCTTCGGCGCGCTGCTGGTCGTTTGGTGTCCCTTGATGCTCTTTGCGCGTCGCCTCCCTCCCATCACGGTCGGGGGTCCTGTTGCAGACGGTGCAATAGGTCTGGTCGGCGGCATCATGGGTGGACTTGGCGGCTTCACCGGCCCGGTTCCAACGCTGTGGTGCGTGCTGCGCCAATGGGAAAAGGACAGGCAGCGTATTGTCATCCAGAATTTCAACCTTGTGACCCTCTCCATGACGATGGCCGCCTATCTTGCGGCCGGAAAGATCAAGCTCGAAATGCTGCCGATGTTTGCCGTCGTCGCGCCGGCGATGTTGATACCGACACTCCTTGGCGCGAGACTCTACATCGGCGTTAGCGAGGCGACTTTTCGAAAGATCGTCCTCACACTCTTGGCCGCATCAGGTGCGGCATTGTTGGCATCGTCCTTGCCGCACCTCATAAGCCGGGTTTGAACGACACACAGAAATCCCGACTTCCGCCGTGCCATGCGCTATCGACCGATGCGGCCTGCTCCCGATAGGTAGGCGCAGATCAGGTCGACGAGTTGCTTTTGCAGCTCCGGCGCGGCGAGCATGTTCCGGCGTGCCGCATTGTGGATCACACCTTCGATCGCTGACGACAGCACGCGCGCCACGGTCTGCATGTCGGCGCCTTTCCTTGGCTTGCGATAAGTGGCGACAGCAGTCGCATAGTGATTGAGGTATTGCGCCTGGAACGAAGCATGGGCGGCCCTGGAGCCGCGATCGCCCGGCGTCTCGTCGAGCAGCACCTGGTGTAGTGTCGGGTGAATGCTGTGCGCCGCGATCATGCCGCGCACCAGCTCCTGCGCGAATTTCCTGAGCGGCTTTTGGTCTTCCGCCGAATCGCGAATGACCGACAGCACATGATCGAAGTGACGGCGCCGGACGGCAGCGAGCAGGGAAAGCTTGTCGGGAAAATACTGGTAGAGCGTGCCGATGCTTACACCTGCTGTCTCGGCAACCTTGTTGGTGGTGAAGCCGGCCCACCCCAGCCCGCTCAGAACATGAGCCGCCGCCTCGATGATCGCCTCGACGGTTGCTCTGGAACGCGCCTGGCGCGGCTGTTTGCGCATGCGCGGATGCGGTTTTGCAATGCGAGTAGACACGTTCGCCCATTCTCCTGAAAATATAAACAACATACTCGCATTTCCGGAAAAGGACACCGACCATGAATGCGCTCGCTCTGCTTCGCAGCCTGTTTGCCTATCAGGCCTGGGCCAATGACGAACTGCTGGAAAAGCTCGCGAGTCTCGACCCGCATGTTCACGGCAAGGAACGGCAGGCCGTGATACGGCTCGTCGATCACAGCCATGTGGTGTCGCGGATATTCTCGGCGCACCTGGTTGACGCAAGCCATGGCTACTCCGCCGACACCACCGAGGACACGCCGGCGTTCGACGAACTTCGCGCCGCGGTCGCAGCGACCGATCGCTGGTATCTCGATTATCTCGAAACCGTTTCGTCGCGGCAGCTGTCCGAGCCCGTCGCATTCGTGTTCACCGACGGGGATAAGGCATTGATGTCGCGACAGGAAATGCTGACCCACGTCGTACTGCACGGCGGCTATCATCGCGGTGAAGCGGGGCGCATCCTGGCGCAGATTTCGGTCATGCCGCCATGGGATACCTTCGCCGTCCATCTCCACAGGGCCGAGCCTTCGCGCCGGCTGCAGATAGGCCGTGAGCCGCTCGGCGCCTGAACGGCCAAGCGCTTTCGATCACGGTCGGCTCGACCGGATCTATCGACGGATATCCTGTCCTTCAGAAATGCGAGCTGTCTGCTTACTTTCATCGCGTCGTGCAAGATAGTGCAGCGGCGTGCTCGTCGCGTTGCTTCCTACTTACCTGTAGTTTATCGTTTCGGACAAGACGAGGCGGGCGACCGCCTTCGCTCTTGACAATGTTCGCGCCGAGCGTCGGACGTTGAAGCGCAAAGCTGGTCGAACAGGTCATGAGCTTGACGAGAAGACCGGTCGAGATAGAGCGACCAGAATTTCTGTCGCAGAACTTCGCTGCGGGACACAAAGATTCGCAGCCGATTTTTGCGCGGGTAAAATGGTCGCGCGCTCGCCGTAACCGAAACTTAAGCTACAAAAATCATTCTAATGCTTCGCTGGCTAGCAAGCCGCGAGTCAGATATGCAATGCGCGCCGGGTCAATAACGGCCGTCGGCACAACGGAAGGGGCATGATATGGCTAAGCAGTCATCCAAAGCGCCGGCATCCAAGGCACCGGCAAAGTCACCGGCAAAGAAAGCACCGGCAAAAGCAGCCGCGGCAAAGGCCGCAACTGCTGTGAAGAAAGCAGCACCCGCGGCCAAAGCGAAGGCCGCTGCGCCTAAGGCAAAAGCAGCGCCGGCCAAAAAGCCGGCCGCCAAGGCCGCGGCAAAACCAGCCGTGAAGAAAGCAGCACCGGCCAAGGCAAAAGCAGCACCGGCCAAGGCCAAGGCTGCACCGGCAAAGAAGGCGGCACCGGCCAAGAAGCCGGCTGCAAAGGCCGCGGCGAAGCCCGCTGCGAAGAAGGCAGCACCGGCAAAGGCCGCCGCTGCGAAATCTTCTGCAGCAGTGAAGAAAGCAGCGCCCGCGGCCAAGCCGAAGGCAGCGCCCGCAAAGGCGAAGGCCAAGAAGTAGTCGCGGTCCTGCTGTCGCAGGGGACAGTACTCAAGACAGCCAGGGCGGGATGCCGGACAGGCGCCTCGCTTCTTGGTTGACAGTCGGGCAGGACCAGAAAGAGGCGGGAGGAAGACGTCTTTTCGCAGCTCCCAGGACTTCGCCATGCGGCGAAGTCCGGTGGGATATTCGTGGCTGCCAAAACCAACCTTCGGTGCAAGGCCGAGTTGGTAGTTGCTCGGATCTGGATTGTCCGACCTGCTCGCGTCTGCCGCCGCACCTCCGGCTCATCGCATCCGAACGCGAGACTATGGCTGCACGCTGGCGGCGCGGTTTTCCGCCTCTGGCCGTTGATGAACCCTGCATGATCGGTCAACAGTGCCACGCACGAGCCCCTGTCGGAATCGATTTTCGGTAAGGGTCATGCGCGAAGTCACAATGCTACCGCGTCCTTTTGCGCGTCCAACAGGACGTATGGAGCTGTAGCCGACAAACAGGAATCGACAATGCCCAGACTGCTCTACGCGTCTACTTCTCCCTATAGTTCCAAGGTGCGCATGGCAGCACTTCATGCCCGCATTGCGGTCGATCTCGTGCCGATAAAGACCGAGGAAAGGCCGGCCGAACTGATCGGCGCCAATCCGCTCGGCAAGATCCCGGTGCTGGTGCTCGATGACGGCCGCTCGGTCCACGACAGCCGCGCCATCACCCAGCATCTCAACCGGATGTCGAAGAACGCATTGTTTCCGCGCAATCCCGACAAGCGCCTTGAGGCGGAGGTGCTGGAGGCATTGGCCGACGGCATCTGCGACTGCGCGCTGTCGATGGTCTATGAGCGGCGCACACGGCCGGAAGAGATGGTCTACCAGCCTTGGCTCGAGCGCCAGTGGACGAAGATTTCGGCCGCGCTCGATCTGCTCAACGCGAACCCGCCGAAGCTGCCGAAGAAAATCACCCTCGGCCAGATCGCACTGCGCGCCTGCCTCGGCTATCTCTCGCTGCGCTTCGCTGGAAAATGGGAAAAGGGCCGCGGCCGGCTGACGCGCTGGGCGGCACGCTTCGACGAGAAATTCCCGGAGCTGAAGCCCGCCATCCCGGCTTGAGGACAAGCGGTCTCAACCGATGCCAACAAAAAAAGCCGGGCGCGAGGCCCGGCTTTTTCGTGTCGTGGCTTGGACGACTTAGAACTTCATACCGACGCCGAAGGTGACGCGATTGTCGGTCGACTTGACCTTGCCGATACCGTCGAAGTCCTTCCTGCCGAAGTCCGTGTAACGATACTCGACACGGCCGAACACATTGTCGGTGATCTTGATGTCGGTACCCACGCCGGCTGTCCAGCCAAACTGCGTGTTGGTGTCGCTTACGCCGGCAGCTTCAATCTTCTGGTTCTTCAGCGCGCCACCGGCGGTGCCGTAGAGCAGGATATCCGGGGTGACGGCGTAGCCGAGGCGGGCACGCAGCGAGCCTTCGAAGCCACCCTTGGCCTCGATGCCGGCATCGTCGCCCTTGACGCCGTTGTAGCCGATATCGGCTTCGGCACCGTAGACGAAGTTCTCCTGCTGCCAGTTATAGCCGCCGAAGACGCCGCCGACAAAACCCTTGGTGTCGACGTCGACGCCAATGTCTTTGGCTTTGGCATGGCCAGCGAAGCCGTAGCCGACGCTCACACCGGCATAGGGACCGGCCCAGGATGCGACCGGAAGTTCTGCGATCGGGGCAGGTGCCGGCGGCTCTTCCTGAACCACGTCCGCGGCATAGGCGGTTCCGCCGAGGGCGAACAGCCCAAACGCCACCGCGAGCGGTCGCGCAAATTTAAGATTGGCTTGCATTGTTCTTTACTCCTTAAGCCACAGGACACAGGCTTGTTTTTCATGAGCGCCCTCAACCCGTCCGGGGGGTGAAACGGATCCGGCGTTCAACGGTTCCAAATGTCGTGTCGAAATGCGGCTGAAGCGAACCTGAACTTGGGTCATTACCTGGCACGAATGAGGCAGAACCTTGACGTTGCATCTTCGCAACAGCGAATGTCAGCAGGTTCGCCGTGCTGCACTGCACACGGCTTGGTGTAAGGGCTCCAGCGCCCTATATTGCGGGCGGGCTGGCCCGAATTCCGGTCGAGCCAAAACGCCCACCGGCCACTTTGCCACAATCCTGCCCCAGGTGGAAATGGGATTTAACGCTTGGCGGGCCATAATTTGCCGGCGCGATCCCGGCAGGTCGGAATCGGCATCGGATTAAGGATTGACAGATGAGCAAGGTCGCCGCGACGGCACTGGTGACGGGCGGGGCGAAGCGGATCGGCAGGGCGATCGTCGAAGATCTTGCCGCGCATGGTTTTGCCGTAGCCATTCATTGCAATCGCTCGCTGGCCGAGGCGGAGGAACTGGCGGCCCAGATCACCAGTGGTCATTTTGGTCGACATGGCCGGGCCGCAGTGGTTGCTGCCGACCTGACCGACATGGGCGCGGTCAGCAACCTTGTCGGCCGCGCTGCGGCGGCACTCGGGCCGGTGTCGCTGCTGGTCAACAACGCCTCGCTGTTCGAGCACGACAGCGTTGAGGATTTCGACTGGCCGGCCTGGGATCGCCATTTCGCCATGCATGTCAAGGCGCCGGCGCTGTTGGCACAGACTTTCGCCCGGGCCTTGCCGCAGAACAGTGAGGGGCTGATCGTCAACATGATCGATCAGCGCGTCTGGCGACCGACGCCGCGTTATTTCTCCTATGCGCTGTCGAAGTCGACCTTGTGGGCGGCGACCGAGATGATGGCGCAGGCGCTGGGTCCCCGCATCCGTGTCAACGCCATTGGTCCTGGCCCGACCTTGAAGAACACGCGCCAGCACGACAGCGATTTCGATGCCCAGATTGCCGGGCTGATCCTGAAACGCGGCCCGGAATTGCCGGAATTCGGTGCCACTATCCGTTATCTCTGGGCGGCACGCTCGGTCACCGGCCAGATGATCGCGCTTGACGGCGGCCAGCATCTTGCATGGCAGACGCCCGATGTGACAGGCATGACGGAATGAGCCCCATGGACCAGAAACAAAAAACGCGCGGTGGCGCCGACGACCTGCCGCCCGAAATCGACCTCGAGGACGAGGCGGCCGAGGAGGTCGTCGAGCCTGCAGCCAGCGGTCCGGACGTTACTTTCACCGCCATCGACTGGACCCCGCATGCCGGCGACGCCGACGGCATGGTCGGCGCCGAGGTGATCCAGACGCTGGTAAAGCGGCTGCCCAATGCGCCCGGCGTCTACCGCATGATGAATGCCGCCGGCGACGTGCTCTATGTCGGCAAGGCACGCAGCCTGAAGAAGCGGGTCACCAGCTACGCGCAAGGCCGGTTCCACACCAGCCGTATCGGCCGCATGGTGCGAGAGACATCGACCATGGAGTTCGTCGTCACCCGCACCGAGATCGAAGCGCTGCTGCTTGAAGCCAACCTCATCAAGCGCTTGCGGCCACGCTTCAACGTGCTGATGCGCGACGACAAGTCATTCCCCTATATCCTGTTGACCGGCGACCATGTCTCGCCCGGTATTTACAAGCACCGCGGCGCGCGCTCGCGCAAGGGCGACTATTTCGGCCCCTTCGCCTCGGCCGGCGCAGTTGGCCGTACCATCAACTCGCTGCAGCGCGCCTTCCTGCTCAGGAGCTGCACCGACTCCTTCTACGAGAACCGCACCCGGCCTTGCCTTTTGTTCCAGATCAAGCGCTGCGCCGGCCCGTGCACCGGCGAAATCTCGCACGGCGACTATGCAAGGCTTGTCGCCGAGGCGAAGGATTTTCTCTCCGGCCGCAGCCAGAAGGTGAAGACGGAGATCTCCGCCGCCATGCAGCAGGCTTCGGAGAACCTCGATTTCGAACGCGCCGCCATCTATCGCGATCGGCTGGCGGCGCTGTCGCATGTGCAGAGCCATCAAGGCATCAATCCGCAGACCGTCGACGAGGCCGATGTCTTCGCCATCCATCAGGAGGGCGGCCAGGTCTGCATCCAGGTGTTCTTCTTCCGCACCGGCCAGAACTGGGGCAACCGCGCCTATTTTCCCAAGGCCGATCCGGCGCTCGAAGCCGGCGAGGTGCTGGGATCGTTCCTGGCGCAGTTCTACGACGACAAGCCGACGCCGCGCACCATCCTGTTGTCGCATGGCGTCGAGGACCAGGAATTGCTGGCGGAGGCCCTCTCCACCCGCGCCGGCCGCAAGGTGTCGATCTCCGTGCCGCAGCGCGGCGAGAAGAAGGACCTGACCGACAACGCGCTGCAGAACGCGCGCGAGGCACTCGGCCGGCGGCTCGCCGAAACCTCGACCCAGGCGCGGCTGCTCACTGGCTTTGTCGAGACCTTCGGCCTGGAAAAACCGCCGGTGCGCATCGAGGTCTATGACAACTCGCACATCATGGGCACCAACGCCGTCGGCGCCATGGTCGTCGCCGGGCCGGAAGGTTTTGTGAAGAACCAGTATCGAAAGTTCAACATCCGCTCGACCGAGATCACGCCGGGCGACGATTTCGGCATGATGCGCGAGGTGATGCAGCGGCGCTTTTCGCGGCTGTTGAAGGAACATGGCGACGCCCCGCAAACCGAGAGCGCGGGCGAGGCGAGCCCTACCGAACCGGGCGACGATATCGAGGACGCGGGCGGCTTCCCCGCCTGGCCCGACGTCATCCTCATCGACGGCGGCCAGGGCCAGATGACGGCGGTGCGCAAGATCCTGGCCGACCTCGGCATCGAGGACCGGGTGGTGGCCATCGGCATCGCCAAGGGTCAGGACCGCGATGCCGGCCGCGAACGCTTCTTCGTCAAGGGCAGGGCCCCATTCTCGCTGCCCGTTCGCGATCCGGTGCTCTATTTCGTCCAGCGGCTGCGCGACGAGGTCCATCGCTTCGCCATCGGTTCGCACCGCGCCCGCCGCAAGAAGGAGATGGTCAAGAGCCCGCTCGACGAGATCAGCGGCGTCGGACCCGGCCGCAAGCGCGCGCTGCTGATGCATTTCGGCACGGCCAAGGCCGTCAGCCGTGCCGCCGTCGAGGACCTGGTCAAGGTCGACGGCATTTCCGAGCAGGTGGCGAAATTGGTCTACAATCATTTTCACGAGAGCTAAGACGTATTGCCGACATTTCGGCTGGCTAATCGATTCTGGCCTGTTGACCCCCCACATTCGCTTCTGATTTGACTAAGCAGGCAGAAAGAGTTCCCAAAACATGGCTCAGCGCGCATTCAACCTGCCCAACATGCTCACTTATGCCCGCATCCTGGCGGTGCCGCTGGTGGTGCTGTGCTTCTTCCTGGAAGGGCATCTGAAATCGAGCGACTTCGCGCGCTGGTCGGCGCTCATCATTTTCCTGCTCGCCTCGATCACCGATTACTTCGACGGCTATCTGGCGCGCGCCTGGCAGCAGACCTCCAACATCGGCAAGATGCTCGACCCGATCGCCGACAAGCTGCTGGTCGCCACTTGCCTGCTGCTGCTTGCCGCCGACACCGACCGCCATGCCGGCATCGCCGGCTGGTCGCTATGGGCGGCGATCATCATCCTGTGCCGCGAGATCCTGGTCTCGGGCCTGCGCGAATATCTGGCGGCCTTGAAGGTCTCTGTGCCGGTGACGCAGCTCGCCAAATGGAAGACCACCATCCAGATGATCGCCATCGCCTTCCTGCTTGCAGGCCCGGCCGGCGACAAGATCTTTCCACTGACCACCCAGACCGGGCTGGTGCTGCTGTGGATCGCGGCGCTGGTGACGCTCTACACCGGCTACGACTATTTCCGCGCCGGCCTCAAGCACATCATGGATGAATAAAATGTCGACGAAGCTCATCTATTTCGCCTGGGTGCGCGAGCGGATCGGCAGACCGGAGGAAGAGGTCGAACTGCCGGCCGGCATCGAAACGGTCGCCGACCTGTTGCGCTGGCTGAAATCGCGCGGCGAGGAGTACGAGAACGCGCTGCAATATCCTGACGTGATCCGCGTCGCCATCAACCAGGAACATGTCGAGCACCGCGAGAAGATTGCCGGCGCGCGCGAGATCGCGCTGTTCCCGCCGATGACCGGTGGCTGAACCATGTCCGCGGTGGTGCCGGTCGTGCGCATCCAGGCGGAGGATTTCGACGTCGCCGCCGAGATCGCCAGGCTGACCAGGGATCGCAACGATATCGGCGCTGTTGTGACCTTCTCCGGCCTTTGCCGCGACGAGCAAGGCAGGCTCTCCGCGCTCGAGCTCGAACATTATCCCGGCATGGCGGAAGCCGAGATATCCCGCATCGCCGGCGAGGCAATCGAGCGCTGGCCGCTGCAGGGGCTCACCGTCATCCATCGCCACGGCAAGATCGCGCCCGGCGAAAACATCGTGCTGGTGGTGGCCGCTTCCGCCCACCGGCAGGCGGCGTTCGAGGCCGCGAATTTCCTGATGGACTATTTGAAATCACGGGCGCCGTTCTGGAAAAAGGAACACCATAGCGACGGTTCCGAAGGCGGCTGGGTCGACGCCAAGGAGGCCGACGACAAGGCGGCGAGCCGCTGGAAGCGAGACTGACCAGGCTTTCCGCGAGACCTCAGCCTTTGTCGGTGCCGATCAGATGATCGAGCGAAATCCGGCCGGGTCCCCAGGCCATAATGCCAAGCGCCATCGCCGCCCAGGTAATGTGCAGCGGCCAGCCGTCCGGCACGGTGAGCTCGATGATCAGCGTCATCAGCAGCAGCCCGAATGCCGCCAGTCGCGTCGCCAGGCCGAAAACAAGGAGAACTGGCAACACGATCTCCGCTGATCCTGAGGCGAACGCCACCAGCCCAGGTGCCGGAAAATCGTAAGGGCCGCCCGGCAGATGCAATTTGAGTTCCGAGCTGAAAAGCAGCACGGCGACGTCGTTCAACTGTAGAAAACCGTCCCATTTGTTGACGCCGGACCGCCAGAACGGGACGGCGAGGGCGCAGCGCAGGACAAGCTGCGTCAGCGATGGCGTCGCGATCGTGCGCAGGGCGGTATTCAGCCTTTCGACGAGAGCGGCGACCCCTCGCGGTTCGGTGCTCGCGTTCTGCCCATCGCTCATCGTGCTCACCTTTCCTGATGTGCCGTCGTGAAGGCTCCCGCTTCCAGCACGCCGGCAATGTTGGCGGAAAGCTCGAATTCGGCACTCTCCGCAAACGCCGCCGCGGCCGCTGCGCCGAGCGCCTCGCCCGCGACCAGATGCGAGATAAACACTGCGCCGCCGGGTGGCAGGTGGCGGACGAAGACCTCGAGGCCGGGCCGCGTGACCAGCGCATCTTCAGCGCCCGTTGCCCGGATTGGCCCAACAGGAGCGTCGTTCCGGTTTGCCGCGAAGACCGTGACAGCCGGGAACCGGGAGCGCGCGACCCGCGTCGCCGGATGCGGCCGCAGCACGGTGTCGGCAAGCCTCTCGCGAGGGATCGACGCCAGTGCCTCAGCCGACAGCGCCTCCGCGTCGGCGGCATGATAGGCGTCGAGCCAGGCCCGCTCGATGCGCGCCACATCGGCCAGCCACGGCATCGACTGCGCGTATTCGTAGCGCTCGATGAAATCGGGAAAGTCGCGGCCATATTCGAATAGAAGCGGCGAGGTGGGTGGCGTTTCGCGGATGTGAAATCGCGCTATCGCGCGAAAGAAATCCGGACCGGTGATGCGCAGCGTCGCTGGAAAGCTGGCGGCCAGCGCATCGATCAGGCTGACCGTGACGTTGTTGCGGTAGACGGCATATCGCTTGACCGCAGCCTTCCCGTTCGGCCCCGAGACAGAGTCAGGCGGGGCACGGTCAGGATCGAGCAAACCGGCGGTGAATGCCGCGGCATAGTCAAACCGGCGGCTGAGATCGCCCGACTGGAGCTCATCCTGCGGCATGGGCTTTTCCGAAATAGCCGTCGGCATGACGGTCGAGGATGGCCTGGGCGGCGGCGGCTTCCGCCTTGAGCACCTGCCACTCGGGAATGTCGCTGTCCCATTCGATCAGCGTCGGCAGTGGCCCGCATCGGCCGATGACAGTATCGAAGAGCTTCCAGACCGCGTCGGCAACCGGGCCGTCATGGCTGTCGATGAGCAGCAGGTCGCCCTCGTCGTCCTCCTGCCTGGCGTGCCCGGCCAGATGGATTTCGCCGACATGTTCGAGCGGAAAGTCCGCGAGATAAGAACGTGCCGAATAGCCGTGATTGGTGGCCGAGACGAAGACGTTGTTGACGTCGAGCAGCAGGCCGCAGCCGCTACGCCGAACCAGCTCGCGGATGAAATCCGTCTCGCTCATCGTCGATTCCGGAAAAAGCACATAGGTCGAAGGATTCTCGAGCAGGATCGGGCGGCCGATCGTCTCCTGCACCTCGTCGATGTGATCAGCCACGCGCGAAACCGTTGCCGGCGTGTAGGGCAGGGGAAGCAGGTCGTTGTAATAGGTGGTGTCGTGGGTCGACCAGGCGAGATGCTCTGAAACGAGCGCCGGCTCGTAGCGATCGACCAGCGCCTTGAAACGACCGAGATGCGCCTTGTCGAGCGGATGCGGGCCGCCGATCGACATGCAGACGCCATGCAGCGAGACGGGATAATTGCGGCGGATGCGAGCGAGCGCGTCGTGCGGCGGGCCGCCGGCGCCCATGTAGTTTTCCGCATGAACCTCGAAGAAGCCGCTTTGGGGGCCGTCGCCGAGGATTGCGGATAGATGCTCATGCTTGAAACTGGTGCCGGCAAAGCCGGCGACCGGGTGCGCCGGAAAGCGCGTCTTGGACATGCGGGGTGCTGGACGAGTCGGTCCGTTCATCGTCATCGCCGCTTTCCGGGCAGGGTGCATCGCTTACGATGGGACGTCGCGGGTCAGCTCGGTGGGTGAGCCCTTGCGGCCGCCGGGTAGGTCCATCGTCGTGCAGGTGCCGCCGTCGACGAACTTCCAGGCGTTGCCTTGGTAGTCGACGGTCGAGGTGCCTTGGCAGGTGGTTCCCGGGCCTGCCTTGCAGTCATTCTGTCCCTTCAAGGCTACGCCAAAGCACTTCTCCTTGCCGGCATCCATCGCTGCCTTGACCTGTGCCTCGGTCAGCGGCGCGGCCGTCGCAAAAGAAGCAAGAGCCGTGGCAACGGCGCTGGCCAGTAAGGCCGCGCTCACGGTTGATCTCGTTGACATGATTTCACCTCCGGTTGGGTTTCAGGCGCACTCTCCTCAGCGCGCATTGGTCAGTTCGGTCCGGACGCCCGCCGTGTTACGTCTGTTTGGAACACGAATTCGTGATCGGCTGAGGCTTGGCCGAGGGTGGCCTGAACAGAGTTTGCGGAGCGGCCAAGGAAGCCGACGACAAGGCGGCGGGGCGTTGGAGGCAGCCGCCGTCGAAATAAATCCCTGCGACAGCCATCCCATACCCGGCCAGCCATTCATTGACCGCAATCCTGCGAGACCCTTCGCCGGAAGGGGAGCAGGATCATGCTGGACAGGATCGCCGAGTTCTTCATCTTCGGACTGGTGCCGCTGGCCGTCGGCATCCTGGCCGTCCCGGATCATTCCGCGGCTGCCGAAAAGACCCTCAAGGGCGAGGTGATGTATCGCGAGCGCATCGCGCTGCCGCCCAATGCCGTGCTTTCCGTGCAGCTTGCCGACGTGTCGCTGGCCGACGCGCCGGCCGCAATCATCGGTGAGCGCAAGGTGGTGCCGGCCGGCCAGGTGCCGATCAAGTTCGAGATCAGCTTCGATCCGCGGGTGATCCGGCCTGATATGACCTACGCGCTGCAGGCGCGCATCACTGTCGACGACCGGCTGCTGTTCGTCACAGATGCGCGCCACCAGGTCGACCCGCTCAGCGACGCGCCACAGACCATCATGCTGAAAATGGCGGCGCCAGGCGACGAGCCGGCGGCAGCCTCGGTGTTCGGCCAAAGCTGGCTGGTCGAATATATCGACGGCATCGGCGTGATTGCCGAGCCGCGGGCGACATTCCGGATCAGCGAAGCCGGCAAGGCCGGCGGCAGCGGCCCTTGCAACGTCTATTTCGCCACTGCCAAGGTAGACGGCTCGACGATCGCCATCAGCGACATCGGCTCGACCTTCAAGGCCTGCGCGTCCGAGACCATGGCCGAGGAAAAGGCGCTGTTCGAGGCACTGGCCAAGGCAGCGTCGTACCATATCGATGCCGGCAAACTTGTTATCGCCGACAAGGACGACCGCGTCATCCTGCGCTTCAACGCCGCGAGCTAGCTCTCAGCTTTGAGCATGTCGATCACCGCCCGAAGCCCGGCCGAGAGGTACCGTCGGCTTGCATAATAGAGGAACAGACCGTCATCGACGGCGCACCAGTCGTCCAGGCAACGGACAAGTGCGCCGCTGGCGAGATGCGCCGTAACGCGACTGTCCCAGACGTAGGCAAGGCCGCATCCTTGCAGCGCCGCTTCGACCATGAGTTCCTGATTGTCGAGCGAAATCGGACCATCGACCTCGACATCGACCGCCTCACCGCCGCGCTCGAACTGCCAGTTGTAGATCGCGCCGCTCGGATAGCGATAGCGGACGCACAGGTGCTCCCGCAGGTCGCCCGGCACCAGCGGCGTTCTGCGTCCCGTGAAATATTCGGGTGAGCCGACGACTGCGAAACGCAACCGTGGCTTGATGCGAACCGCGATCATGTCTTGTGTGAGGCGTTCGCCAAAGCGGACGCCGGCATCGAAGCCTTCCTCGACGATATCGACCAGCCTGTCGGTGGCAACGATATCGAGGCGAAGTCCTGGATTCCGTTTCAGCAATGGTCCCATCACGTCGTGCAGCAGAAAAGGTGCGATGGAACTGGGAACATTGATGCGCACCGTTCCGAACGGCGTGCCGCGGAAGGCGTTGAGGCTCTCCAGCGCCTTTTCGATTTGATCGAACGCAGGGTGCAGTTCCGTCAGGAACCGCTCGCCCGCCTCCGTCAGCGACACGCTGCGGGTCGTGCGATGGAACAGCCGCACGCCGACACGCGCCTCCAGGCTGCGGATCGTGTGGCTGATTGCCGAGGTAGCGACGCTGCGCTGGACGGCGGCCTGCTTGAAGCTCCTGTGACGCGCGACCGCGAGGAAGGTCGACAATTCGGCGAGTTCGGTTCCGTGCATTTGGCATACTGGATCAATTCATATGTTTTATTCACTACAATGAGAAGAATTATGCGTCTAATCATATCTTTCCGAGGCATCTAGATACAGCGCCACCGGAACAACAGCTCCATCGAATGGCGCTCTGCCCGGGCAGATTTCAACCGATGGAGAACCTCATGACAAAGATCCTGAAGACGCTCGACGGCAAGGTCGCTCTGGTGACCGGCGCCAGTTCGGGTATCGGCCGTGCAACCGCATTTGAACTCGCGCGTCGCGGCGCCAAGGTCATCGCCAGTGCTCGCCGCCGTTCCGAGATCGACACGCTGGTCGCCGAAATCAGGGAAGCAGGCTTGGAGGCAACAGCCGTCGTCGCCGACGTCAATGTCGAGCAGAGCGTGATCGACCTCGTGGCAAAAACGATCTCGGCCTACGGGCGGATCGACATCGCCTTCAACAATGCCGGTACCGAAGGCGGGTTCACCCCTTTCGTCGACCAGTCGAACGAGGTCTACGACACGATCTTCAATGCCAATGTCCGCGGCGTCTTCTGGTCGATGAAGCACGAGGCCAAGGCGATGTTGGCTCAGGGCGGCGGCACGATCATCAACAATGCTTCGATGGGCGGCGTCATCGGCTTCGGCAATGCCGGGCTCTATGTCGCGAGCAAGCACGCGGTGCTCGGCCTCACCAAGACCGCATCGATCGAACTGTTCAAGCAGGGGGTGCGCGTCAACTCGATCTGCCCCGGCATCATAGACACCCCGTTCCAGGACCGCATCTGGCCGAGCACCGAGGCAAAGCACGCCTTCGCGGCATCGACCGTTGCCGGCCGGGCTGGCTCGCCGGAAGAGATAGCGACGGTCGTGGCCTTCCTTGCGTCCGATGACGCCTCGTTCGTCTCCGGCAACGGCCTGCTCGCCGACGGCGGCTATTCGGTCGCCTGATCGGCTGCATGCCGATCACGTTGTGTTTCAGCGGGAATAGGCCGGGCAGAGGGCGCGTTAGTTCCACATAAGATGGCGGGTAAGGCAAAAGGGACGTTGTCCCTTCGTTGAAGCCGCCAGAATGGCTGCGGCTCGTTCTGGCCTTAACTCAAAGGAGTCCAGACATGAAAACGCACACGCTTATCCTTGCCGCCACCGGTGCATCGCTCCTTGCCTTTACCGGCCTTGCCAAGGCGGACGACCATCTCGTCAATGCTCTTGACCACGGTCTCAAAGCGGACAGCCAACCGTTCCAGACCAACAAGGCCGGCCATAGCGGCGATCTCGCACCGGGGCAGGGCAGCCCGTTTTCAGGTGAAGAGACCAAGACCCCGTCCACCGACACGGAAGCGGCGAACGAACATGCGAACGTGAAGGAACGCCAGGCGAAATAGACTGGCAGAACCCGCCGCTAGGGGGCGGCGGGCGACATGTATCGGGCGACGACGCCGCATCTCATGCGATATTTCGTCAATTCGTCGCGAGTTTGAATACCGCGCCATAGTGATAGGGCGGCACATCAACCAGCTCGGCGAGCTTGAACCCGCTCGCTTCCACCGACGCGGTGGTCTGTTCGGGTGACAGCCTCAGCTCGGTCTTTGGCCCGCGCGGCTCGCCCAGGACCGTGGTCTGCTCGCGCGGATACTGGTGCCAGTTGACGATGGCAAAACGACCGGCAGGGCCAAGCGTCGCACGCACGGCGCGGGCAAGCCGCGGCCGATCCGGAACGCCGTGGAAAGCGTTGGCGATAAAGACGAAGTCGACGGCTTGAGGCACCAGCCTGGCAAGTTCATAGGCGTCGCCCGCCAAAAACTCGCAATTGCCCGCGCCTCCTTCGGCCAGCCGCCGCCTGGCGACTTCGAGCAGATCGGCATCAATGTCGATGGCGATCACATGACGGGCGACCCTGGCGATTGGCAACGTGAACCAGCCGTCGCCGCAGCAGAGATCGACCACGTCCATGCCGGGCTTCATTCCCACCGCCGTCAACACCCCGGCAGGGTCGGGCCACAACGCTTCCCACCAGCCGCCGGTCGGCATTTCGGTGCCTTGGAAGAAACCGGGAATGGTGCTGGTCATGGCCTGGTCGGCTCCATTGTCGGGACCGCGTTTGATCCGCCCCTCCGAGCTTAACGCACCCGTAACCCGTCGAGGAGCCTGAAGCTGAAAATGTCCGCCACTGCATGTCGCGCAAAAGTGTGCAGCGGTTTTGCGATAACGATGCGATAACGACATGCATCAAGACAAGAAACCTAAAGCGCGTCGCAGGAGGCCGGTCGAACGCGACGCGCTTTAGCAAAAAAGGCCGGCGTTGCGCCGGCCTCTTTTATGGGGTTCGGGATGCCGGCTCAGCCGACGATCTCGGTGTCCGAGAACCAGTATTTGATCTCCTGCGCGGCGGTTTCCGGCGCATCGGAACCATGCACGGAATTCTCGCCGATCGACAGCGCGTGCAGCTTGCGGATGGTGCCTTCGGCTGCGCTTGCCGGATTGGTGGCGCCCATCACTTCGCGGTTCTTGGCAATGGCGTTCTCGCCTTCCAGCACCTGCACGACTGTCGGGCCCGACGACATGGACTCGACCAGCTCGCCGAAGAACGGACGCTCCTTGTGGACGGCATAGAAACCTTCCGCCTCGCGGCGGCTCATCCACACCCGGCGCGAAGCGACGACGCGCAGGCCGGCATCTTCCAGTATCTTGGTGATAGCGCCGGTGAGATTGCGACGGGTCGCGTCCGGCTTGATCATGGAAAAGGTGCGTTCGAGCGCCATGAGATCGTCCTTGTGATGGAGAGTGGAAATGAGGGTGGCGGGCTCTATACAAGCCGCCCGCCGCCTTGCCAAGGGGAGGCCGGCGCGATGGTTCCTCCTCCCCCGATAGCCCCGAACACGTTCGTGCACGCTGGTGGCGCGAGAACGTGGCGCATATGGGCCGGTCGGAGGTACCCGAGCTGACCGGCGTGTCAGTTCCCCGCATTGCCGATTTCGAAACCGGCGAGAATCGGACGACGAAGACGCCGATCGCCGAGGCGACCATGCGGCGCTACCGTATGGCCTGTGCGGCAGTCACGCTCAGGCCGGCTTATGTTAGCCAGAGCGAACAGAACGTGATTCCGCAGGGATGGAAAACGCGTACAAGGCAGCGAAGGTGACTGTCATTATAGCCACCACAACGAAGACCCAGCCGCAAAGGTCCCACATTGAGGTAATCATGCTCTGAACGACCCTGCTGCGCGGCCAGGAAAGGAACAAGCGCGATCCGTAGCAAACGAGGGCGAGCACGAGTGTCATCACCAGCAGGTTTTTAGTTGTCCGCAGCTTGTAGGAGCCATCCCACGATTTTCCGATAAGAACGACCACAATCGAAAGGAACACGGAGAGAGCGAGTGCCGTATTGACGAGCGCGTGCGGTACGTCCGGGCGCAGGATAGCGGTGCCTTTGAATAGGTTAACCCATGGTTCTGCAAACGTCAGCGCGATGCTGGGCGTTATACTGAATATGAATTCAAAAGCCTTTTTCACTGCTCAGGCCCGAACATCGGCATAGGAATGGAACCAACAACGCGGTTATCAGAGGAGATAAACTCATAGAAAGCTGTAGCAGGAACCAAATTCGTATTAGAATTGAAAACCGTAAATACAATATTGCCTTTAGATCCGAGCGGTGTAATTTCCTTATTATAGTCGAAAAAAGCTTTATAATACGATTCTGGTGCTGTCACAAATATTGGCCGCACTCGGATAGCGTCAGGGTTTCCGTCGGGTCTGTCTTTGTATTTTTGCGCGCTGTACGTGAAGAAACTTTCGAACGCACCATCGATCGGGGAGATTCCGATCACCCCATTGATTTCAAGCATAGTCTCGCGGGGCTTGTCCGGATTGCTTGGAAAAAACACCCGCACCTGGTCACTGTAGCCGTCCTCCGGTATGCCGGGCTTGGCCAACTCAGGACCGCCCAAGGTGTTTGCTACAGTACACGGGTTGTCTTTGGCGTTTTCGTCTTCGTCAGCGGCCGAGCCTATGAACTGGGCCCCCGCGTAGTCACCGAGATTGCCATATTTGATGCAGCCGTTGACCGGCCTAGGATTGAGATCGTTGCTCATCCGCCGTTCGGTTGCCACATCATCTGAGGGTACATATGTGCCCGTTGGGCCGGCGACATGCCAAGTGACAAGTAGGTCGGAATCGCGATCAAAATTCCCAACACAGGACACGTATCGGCGCAGCTTGCCGCTTTCCTCGACCCACGAGTTGGTGACAAAATTGAAGTTGCCGACATGGTGCTCTTGTCGGGTTTCGCCTGTAGGGCAGTCTGCTGCATTAGACGGCGACGCAAATAAGACAAGCGACCCCAGTAGTAGAGCTAAGGTTGTATGTTGGATGATTTGCATTAATCCCCCCAAAATACTGAGTTCGCCAGCGAACTCCATCAGTCAACTCGAAGTGCGGAAGATATTCAAGGGATCGTTTGACGTCGCCCGTGTCTGGCATAGAACGACGGCATGACGAGCATTCTTGACCGATTCAGAAAACCAAATGTCCGACTATTCACCTCTCTCACATTCGCTCATAATGAAGTCGAGCGAATGTACCAAAACGTCAAATGCTGCAAGCCTAAGGATCTCTAGATGCCGCGGGGAAGCTCCCTCTCTAGCCTCACTCATCCGGTCCAACATCTGTTTCAGTACTTTGAAGCCATCCGGTGTCTGACAGTACAGTTTTCGATCAGGGAACTTCTGCTTAGCTGTCCTGTATTCATTCGAGGCCGACCATACCCTCTCACTGATAGCCGGAAAAGTGTATGAATTCGTTGAGAGCTTTATGAACATGCTTGAATCGGCTTCTTTGCCACGAAATATCAGAGCACGCGATCCGACCGCTGGATACATTCGCTCAAAGCCCTCGATCTGAGCGTCAATAAGTTTGTCGTATTCGCCTGTGGCCATGATCTTGGTCTGCTCGCCGATGAACTTGGCCGTTTTCTGCGCCTCCTCAGCCTGGCCCTTAGCGACGTCACGGTTTAGCTCAAACTCCCGCCTCGTTAGCTTCAGTTCCCTTCGCTGAAGGGCCAACTCTTGGGATTGGACCATGGTGGCAATAAATAGCCAAAGGAATGCGAGAGGCGCGAACATCCCGGCCATCGCGTTCGCGAATTCATTCAGCTGCAAGCCGGATTTGATTTGAACGAGGCTTTCTGGACCTGATCTGAGGATCACCCACCCTACAGCCCCGAAATAGATGGCCGTGAAGAAAAACCCGATCCGAACCCAGCTGAAAGCTTTACCCTCATCGCGGTCAACCACTTCCATTTAGCCCCACCACGGTCAGCTCTTTGCTGGCCCTTGCCCCGCCTCCTACTACGTATAGCACCTTGACATCATCGATGTCGAAACTCGTGTTTCGTGTAGTACTCTAGTTGAGAAACGTACAAATCAGGCAACGACATCGGCCAATGAGGGAGAGCGATAGCGCTTGAAGTCCTTGCTGATGAGAACGTTGTTCACTCGACCGCCGACGAGATCCAGCGACAGTTGCCGGTCATCGTGGCCGAGGCTTGCGGCCGTCATCGATGCGCACAACGATAAGTGCCAGGCCGATCGCTTCTAGCCACAGCCGCAGCGTCATCGGGCCATGCCGCCGCTCATCTTTTTGTTGAGCATCGGATTTTCCAAAAACCGGTACTCACTTTGGATCCGACCGACTGGCCGCCCTATAGCGCGTCGTCGTCAGCCTGACCCAACGTCGTCATAACTGCATCTCGATCGTCAGGTTGGCCGTGTCGCCAGCCCCGAGGCCTTCGCGGACCCGCACCGCGGTCTTGATCGGCAAGAGCAGGCTGCCGGATTTCTTGTCGGGAAACAGCGATGTCCGCCATCTGGTCTGGCCGATGACGGCTTCCACGCCGAGCGAGCCCCAGGGCCGTGCCAGCCCCGTCATCGCCGTCTTGATCCATGCTCCAGGCTCCGGCGGCAGCGTCACGAAATGCCAGCCGCCCTTGCCCGGATAGACCCAGATCTCGGCCTGCACGTCGCAGCGAAACATTCAATGCCCTTCCTCAGATCAAGGCCGTCACGACTGGCATTGCCATGGTGTCTTGCTGGCAATGATGACGATCGGCGAAACCATCCCTGACGTCCACAGCCCTGCAGGGAGGAGTCATTCTTCCCCGCAAAGAGGATGGCAGCGCCGCCGTTGCACTACCGCCTTATCACGATCGAAGCGCGCCGGACCTCCCAGCCTTCCCGTTCCAGTTCCGGCACGCTGTGTTCCTCCGAGGGATAGCCGACGCAGAAATAGCCGATCAGCGTCCACTCCGCCGGCACGTCCATGATCGTCGCCACCTCGGCCGGATCGAGGATCGAGACCCAGCCCATGCCTATTCCTTCGGCGCGCGCCGCCAGCCACATCGTGTGGACCGCCATGACAGCGGAATAGTCTATGGTGGCTGGCATGGTCAGGCGGCCGAGCCCATGCCCTTGCTCGGTTGCGCGGTCGGCGAAAACCGCAAGCTGGCAGGGCGCCTCATTCAGGCCGGCAAGCTTCAGGCGCGAATACAGGGCGGCGCGTTCACCGCAAAAGCTTTGGAGTGCCTCCGCGTTGCAGCGCTCGAAGCAGGCCCTGACGGCGGCGCGGCATGCTTCGCTCTCGGCGACGACGAAGCGCCAGGGCTGGCTCAGCCCGACGGACGGTGCGGCGCTGGCAAGCTCGAGCAGCCGCTCCAGCGCTCCATCGGGGAGCGGCGTCGGCTTGAATCGCCTGACGTCGCGCCGCCACAGGAAGAGGTTGGCGAGCGCAGCGCGAAAATCGGCCGGGAAATCTGGGTTTGCGATCATGGCGCGCTGCCTTTGTTGTGATTGCCCGGTTCGCCGGATGTTCGTCTTGTTTGCTTCGATCCAGGCGCTGATGAGGCGCTTCAAGCGACACTTCGTCTACCCGCATTGTCGCATTTCGCCGGCTGGCAACTTGCAGCTAAGGCCGGACGACGTCCCTGCCGGTAACGCCGTTGGACCTCGATCGGCAAAACAAAACCCGCCTCGGCAGGCCGGGCGGGCGTCGGTGCGAATCATCACCATATCGAGATTAGTAGCATAGCTGCCGGCACAAAGCAAGAACAAAATGTGCCGCCGCCGATGAAAACTGCCGATTTCAACTCTCAAGGCGGGAGATCGCTGCGGCCGCAACCGTGCGGCCGAGGCCGCCATGCAGATCGAGGCATCGTTCGAACCATTGCGCCACGACATCGCCGTCGTCGAGCAGCCGGTAGGGCGTGGCGATGCGCGCCCATTGCAGCGCGCCGAAAACGATGTAGTCGGCAAACAGCGGCGACGGGCCGCCGATGAAGGGCTGATAGCCAAGCATCGAGCGGAGCGGCTCCAGCGAGGCGCGGAAGCCGGCGAGCCCGGCGTCGCGGGTGGCGTAAACCGCCTCCAGGGGCTTGCCGAAGCGCTGCTCGCGGTTCTGCCGGAAATAGGCGGCGTTCGCCTCGTCCTGCATGGCGTGCAGGTCCAGTATCGCAGCGGTGGTGACGTAGGGATGGATGGTCAGCTGCGACCAGCGTTCGATGAAGCGCGCCGTCGCCTTGCCGCCGTCGCCGGAAAACAATGTCGGGCGCTCAGGATAGGCCTCCTCGAGATAGAGCGCGATAGCGAAGGAATCGGCGACCACCGTCTCGCCGTCGCGGATCACCGGAACGAGCTTCGAGACGCCGCCTTCCACCTTCGGCACTTCGAGGAAACGGGTCGGCTCGCTGGCGATGTCGAGCCCTTTGTGGGCCAGCGCCATCGCCGCCTTCCAGCAATGTGGGCTGAATGGGCGGGCGGCGTCGCGTCCGACAAGGTCATAGAGCAGAATGGTCATTGGCGGCAGCGTCCTTGCAGTCTAACTATGGCCGAAACAGACCCGCGCGAAACAGGGTCTCGCAGGTCGAGAGAAGAATGAAACAGCATTTCAGGATGTTTGCGGCCTACAATCAATGGGCTAACGGCCGCATCTACGATGCCGCCGCCGATCTCGATGAGGAAGAGTTCGACCGCAATATCGGCGTCTTCTTCGGTTCGATGATGGGAACGCTCAACCACCTCCTGGCAGCCGACCGTATCTGGATGAAACGCTTCACCGGCGAGGGCGACGCGCCGGCAAGGCTCGACACGATCCTGCACCGCGCCTTGTCAGGCTTGCGGCTGGCGCGCGAGGCCGAGGACAAACGGATCATCGACTGGGTCGACGGCCTGAGCGACAAGGCGCTGTCGGGCCGCTTCTCCTACATGACCGTCTCGGATATGCGCACCGTCTCGCAGCGGCTGGCGCCGGCGCTCGACCACTTCTTCAACCACCAGACCCACCACCGCGGCCAGGCGCATGCGATCCTGACCATTCTGGGCAAGCCAAGCCTCGGACTGGACCTGACGATGTTCCAGCGCAGCGAGGAGGGCAGGGCTTTCGCCTGAACCTGGGGCGGCTGGTGAAGCGGACGGTGGATAGAGGACGATCTGCCGAGATTGCAAAACGCGCCAAAACATTTTATGGAGCGCACGGTCGTGAGGGCGGCCGCTTCAGCAGCATTCAGCAGCAACAGCGAGAATTGGCACGCATGCCCAATGAACCCTTGCGCCTCGTGGCGTTCTTCGCCGTGGTCCTGGCGCTTCTCAACTCCGGTTATTATTTCCACCAGGGCGACATCGTCGCGACCATCTATTTCATGATCGGCGCCATTCTTGTGACTGCGGTGACCCGGATGAGTATCAGAAGGCAGCTGATTTAGGATCCGCCGGGCCAGCACTGGTGACCGGAATCCGGCCGGCCATGATGACGAAGAGTCTTGTCAGGCGGCGTAGCCGCCGGGGCCCCGGGCGACCGGCTTGACCGAGACTGCCGGCTGGGCGGCCGGCCAGAGGATACCTGCCGTCACGGCGAAGGTGATCAGGGCGTCGCGTGCCGCTTCGGCCGAGATATCGCCGGCACGTGCCGCCTCGCAGGCCTTTACCGCGGCGCCATAGCTCAGCCGGCGGCGCGAAGGCGGGAACTCGGTCAGGAATTCGTGCATCTCGGAGAACGAAGCGATCGTACGCTTGTAGCCGGCGCCAACAGTTAGGGCGACCGGGGTGGAAAACGTCCTGTCGTGCATTCTGGCCTCTCGAATGGGCGGAGGTCACGGCGGACGCCGTTCTCCGGTCTGGGGGTCGGGCAGAAACGCGGATCACGGCGCGAGGTTCCATGTTGCCGGGATTGTTTTTTCGCCGGCTCCGGGAGCGGTCGCCGGGCGAGCAGCGCCGACGTCGAGGCGGGTGCCTATTTCCACATGCCGCGCATGCGGGCGCCGAGGTCGACACGCACCTGCGGCTGGCGGCGCGGATCGTCTCTGGCCTGGACGCTGGCCCATGCCACCTGCTCGAAGGCGCCGAGGATAGAGCGCGGGATGAAGCGCGTGCGCGAGGCATAGACATGGCGGTCGCCGCGCGCCGCCTGGCCGTGGACGAAAAAGCGATGCGGCATGACCAGGTGCAGGCTGTCCTTGGCCCGCGTCATCGCCACGTAGAGCAGCCGCCGCTCCTCGTCGACGTCCTCCTTGCTGCCGACGCCGAGATCGATCGGGATGCAGCCGTCGACGGTGTTGAGCACGAAGACGTTCTTCCACTCCTGGCCCTTGGCCGAATGGATCGTCGACAGGATCAGATAATCCTCGTCGCGGTGCGGCGGGCCGGCTTCGTCGCTGGTCGCGTCCGGCGGATCGAGCGTCAGCTCGGTGAGGAAGCGCTCGCGCGAGCCATAGCCGGAAGCGATCTGCTCGAGCTGCAGGAGGTCGGCCCGGCGCGTCGTCGCATCCTCGTGGATGCGTTCCAGATGCGGCTCGTACCAGAGCCTGACCTGCTCGATGTCGGCCGGCCATTTTTTTGCGCCGGCGCGCAGGCCGCAATAGAGCGCGACAAAGCCCGGCCAGTCGTCGGCGGCCCGCTGCGGCGGCCGGTAGCGGGCAAGCCCCATCGTCTCGTCGAGCGACGTCGCCATGGTCTCGACGATCGCATTGGCGGCCGAGGGGCCGATGCCGGGCAGAAGTTGCAGCACGCGAAATCCGGCGACGCGGTCGCGCGGGTTTTCGGCAAAGCGCAGCACGGCCAGTACGTCCTTGACGTGGGCGGCATCGAGGAATTTCAGCCCGCCGAACTTGACGAAGGGGATGTTGCGGCGTGTCAGTTCGATCTCCAGCGGGCCGCTATGGTGCGAAGCGCGAAACAGCACGGCCTGCGCTTTGAGAACGGTGCCGGCCTCGCGTTCGGTGAGTATCGCCTGGCAGACATAGCTCGCCTGCTCGGTCTCGTCGCGCACGCTCACCAGCTTCGGCTTTTCCGCTGATTTGCGCTCGGTCCAGAGATTTTTGGTGAAACGTTCCGAAGCTTCGCCGATCACCGCATTGGCGGCCGCCAGGATGGTCTCGGTCGAGCGGTAGTTGCGCTCCAGCATGACGACCTCCGCCGGCTGCGCGAACTGCTTGGGAAAATCCAGGATATTGCGCACTTCCGCGGCGCGGAACGAATAGATCGACTGCGCGTCGTCGCCGACCACCGTCAGCCCCGATCCGTCGGGCTTGAGCGCCGTCAGGATCGATGCCTGCAGCCGGTTGGTGTCCTGGTACTCGTCGACCAGCACATGGTCGAAACGTGCACCCAGATGCGCGGCGATTTCCGGCTCGCCGGCCATCTGCGCCCAGTAGAGCAGCAGGTCGTCGTAATCGAGCACGTTCTGCCCCTGCTTGGCCTCGACATATCGGGCGAACAATTGCTTCAGCTGTTCGGCCCAGCCGGCGCACCACGGGAACACCGAACCCAGCACCTCGCCGAGCGGCGCCTGTGCGTTGACGGCGCGCGAATAGATCGCAAGGCAGGTGCCCTTGGTCGGGAAGCGGGCTTCGGTCTTCGAAAACCCAAGCTCGTGGCGGGCGAGGTTCATCAGGTCGGCGGAATCCTCGCGATCGTGGATGGTGAAGGCCGGATCGAGACCGATCTCCAGCGCATAATCGCGCAGCAGCCTGGCGCCGATGCCGTGGAACGTGCCGGCCCAGCTCAGCGCATCGGTGATCACTGAGGCATCGCGCCCCAGCACCTCGCCGGCGATGCGCTCGACCCGCTTGGCCATTTCCGCTGCGGCACGGCGCGAAAATGTCATCAAAAGGATGCGGCGCGGGTCGGCACCCCTGACGATCAGATGCGCGACCCGGTGCGCCAGCGTGTTGGTCTTGCCGGAGCCGGCGCCGGCAATGACCAGCAACGGTCCGGCGATCTTGCCGTCGCCATGTTCGACGGCAAGCCGCTGCTCGGCGTTGAGCTTCGCCAGATAGGCCGGCTGGAAGGACGAATCACGGGCGGCGAGGTTCATCGCCCATCAAGCATCGTTTCTGCTTTGTTCGCAACGGTTTGCGGAGCCGGAATAGGGCCCGTGAGCGAAGAAGCCTTGCGGGCAGGCCTGTCGACTAACGCTCGGGCTCGACGCCCATCCTTGCCGATTGCCGCCGCAGCGCCTCGCGATCGTCCTGCGGCGGTGGCAACAGCAGCGGATCAAAATCGTCGGGCACCTCGTCGATCACTTTCTTGGCGACGCGATAGGCAACATAGACGATTGCCCCGGCGATGAGCAGACGGATCATGCCTTCCTCCATTGATTGTGGAGCAACCGGAGACGCGGCATTTTGTTCCCAGGCCCCTTGGCGAATGCAGGAACGACACCGGCCGCGCAACCAAATCGCCGACGCCTCGTTGTCGGGCGAGAGGAGACTGCGATGAAAAAGCGCTCAATCCTGCTGCTTATGGCAGCTCTGACTGTTGCGGGTTGCGACAACAATATCCAGCCGACCAAGGCCCCTGGCGACACGGTCGATCAGAACCCGCAGGTCGACAAGAATCCGGTGCCGAAGTCGACGACCGGCGGCGATCAGCCCGGCACGCCGCCGAAACAATGACCGCCTCAAATGGCGTCGGCGCCGGTCAAGGAAGGTGGCCGGCGCCGCTTGGGAGGAAGCTGATGGCGCCGGCCAGGCGGAGATCAGGCCCGCCGCACATCCAAGGATAGCCGAGTCTTTCCGCAGCGTCATGGTCGATAGCGTACAGACGGCACGCCCCTGTGGACAAACCTGCCGGCCACAGCAGCATTTGTTCATCACATAGTTCGTTCTTCCCAAGGAACAAACCGGGCTCCTGCGTGTTTGGATGTCGATCGGACGCTCCCAAGGCCGCCGTTCACGAAAGAGCCCGCTCTCCTTGTCCCCCCTCAGGATAGCGGGTTCTTTTTGCGTTTTGCGGGAAGTCGCGGCGCGGCGGGCTGACTTGCTTGCCGGTTTTCGCGCCTTATGCGGCGAACCGGGGCTCAAGCCCTTGCGAAGCATGGTTGTCCCGTGCAAAAGCCCGGCCATGCTGATCATCAACGACCTTTCGCTCCGCATGGCCGGACGCCTGCTTCTCGACCATGCCTCACTGACCTTGCCGGCCGGCAGCAAGGCTGGCCTTGTCGGCCGCAACGGCACCGGCAAGACGACCTTGTTCAAGGCGATCACCGGCGATCTCGCCTCCGAAACCGGCTCGATCAGCCTGCCCAAGAACACGCGCATCGGTCAGGTGGCGCAGGAAGCGCCGGGCACCGAGGAGCCGCTGATCGAGATCGTGCTCAAGGCCGATCTTGAACGGAGTGCGCTGCTCGAAGAGGAAAAGACGGCGACCGATCCGCACCGCATCGCCGACATCCACATGCGGCTGGCCGATATCGATGCGCACTCGGCCGAGTCACGCGCGGCCACCATTCTCGCCGGCCTCGGCTTCGACGATGCCGCGCAGCGGCGCCCGGCCTCGTCCTTCTCCGGTGGCTGGCGCATGCGCGTCGCGCTGGCCGCCGTGTTGTTTGCCGAGCCCGATCTGCTGCTGCTCGACGAGCCGACCAATTATCTCGATCTCGAAGGCACGCTGTGGCTGGAAAACTACGTGTCGAAATACCCGCACACCGTGCTGCTGATTTCGCACGATCGCGACCTGCTCAACCGCGCCGTCAACTCGATCGTCCATCTCGACCAGAAGAAGCTGACCTTCTGGCGCGGCGGCTACGACCAGTTCGAGCGCCAATACACCGAGCAGCGCGAATTGCAGGAGAAGGGCCGCGTCAAGCAGGAAGCAGCGCGCAAGCACATGGAATCCTTCGTCGAGCGCTTCCGCGCCAAGGCGTCGAAGGCGAGGCAGGCGCAGTCGCGCATCAAGGCGCTGGAGAAGATGAAGCCGATCGCCGCGATCGTGAACGACACGGTGCGGCCGTTCTCCTTTCCGGAGTCGGTGAAGTCGGTGGCCTCGCCGATCATTGCGCTGAACAACGTCAACGTCGGCTACACCGAGGGCGAGCCGATCCTGAAGAAGATGACGCTGCGCATCGATGCCGACGACCGCATCGCGCTGCTCGGCGCCAACGGCAACGGCAAGTCGACTTTCGCCAAGCTTTTGGCCAGCCGGCTGAAGCCGGAGACCGGCAGCATGACGGTGGCGCCCGGGCTCAAGGTAGCAATCTTCGCCCAGCACCAGCTCGACGACCTCAGGCCGGACGAAAACGCCTATGAGCATGTCCGCCGGCTGATGCCGGAAGCGCCGGAATCGAAGGTGCGCGGTCGCGTCGCCCAGTTCGGCCTGACCACCGAAAAGATGAACACCGCAGCCAAGGACCTGTCCGGCGGCGAGAAGGCGCGGCTGCTGATGGGACTGTCGGCCTTCGAGGGGCCGAACCTGTTCATCCTCGACGAGCCGACCAACCATCTTGATATCGACAGCCGTGAATCGCTGATCCATGCGCTGAACGATTTTCCCGGCGCGGTCATCCTGATCTCGCACGACCGCCATCTGCTCGAAGCGACCGCCGACCGGTTGTGGCTGGTCAAGGACAGCGCGGTTAATCCGTATGACGGCGATCTCGAGGATTACAAGACGCTGGTTACCGGCGTCTCCGGCGACCGCCGCGGCAAGCGCGAGGCGGACAAAGCGTCGAAGGCCGACCGCCGCCGCGATGCGGCCGCGCGCCGCGCCGCCTTCGAGCCGCTGGCCAAGGAAATCCGCGCCACCGAAGCGCTGATGGACCGCCTCCGCAAGCGCATCGACCTGATCGAGGACGAACTCGCCAACCCGGCCGTCTACGAGAAGGACCCCTCGACCGCGACAAGGCTGGCCAAGGAGCGCTCACAACTTGCGCAACAGCTGGCCGGCCATGAGGAAAAATGGCTGTCCATGTCGGCGGAGTACGAGGAAGGCACGGCGGAGTAGGAAGAGCGCAATCTCCCCCCTCGCGGGGGAGATGCCCGAAATGCCGCGCCTACGACGCGTTGCTCAAGCGTGTCGCGGTCATGTGGCCGGGTACGTTCCCGGATACCCAAATGGTTCGCGGTAGGAGGTGAATGAGATGCTTGAAGGTCGGGAGTGGCGCAAAAAAGATGGAGCGTCAGACGAAGCGATCGAGAAACTCAGGGACGTGGGGCCTTTGGTCCTGCCTGAAAGCTATGTTGCCCTTCTCTCTTTCAGCAACGGTGGTGAGGGCCCCCTGCCAGTCCAGCCGCTATGGCTTGCCTTGCACGCTGCGGAAGAGGTGATCGAAATAGAGCAACAGGGGACATTCAAGGAGTTCTTTCCGGGTTTTTTCGTTATCGGCAGCAACGGGGGCGGCGAGGCGATTGCGTTCGATCTACGCACAGTGGGGCTTTATCCGCTCGTTGCGTTTGACATGACAAATATCGATCTTGTCGAAAGCGTTTGGCCCATTGCGCCGGACTTTGATGCATTCTTGGACTTGATCGGCCTTTCCGACGAATAGCCCAGAGGGGGATGTAGGCCCGCCCATCTGGCCCTACACGCCGCTATCACAACCGGCTAGTTTGCTCCCATGAATCAGCACGCCAAGCTCAAAATCGGCCATTCGGCCTGTCCGCATGATTGCCCTTCGACCTGCGCGCTCGAGGTCGAACTGCTCGACGAAAAGCGCATCGGCCGTGTCCATGGCGCCAAATCCAACAGCTACACGGCCGGCGTCATCTGCGCCAAGGTCGCCCGCTATGCCGACCGCGTCCATCATCCCGACCGCCTGCTGAAGCCGCTGGTCCGGGCCGGCGCCAAGGGCGACGGCGCCTGGAAGGAATCCAGCTGGGAGGCGGCGCTCGATCTGGTCGCTGAAAAATTCATCGCGGCGGAGGCAAAATATGGCTCGGAGACGGTCTGGCCCTATTACTATGCCGGCACGATGGGTCTGGTGCAGCGCGACGGCATCGAGCGGCTCAGGCACGCCAAAAAATATTCCGGCTTCTTCGGTTCGATCTGCACCAATCTGGCCTGGACCGGCTGGATGATGGGCGCCGGCGCGCTGCGCGGCCCCGACCCGCGCGAAATGGCGAAGTCCGACTGCGTGGTGATCTGGGGCACCAACGCCGTGGTCACGCAGGTCAACGTCATGACCCACGCCATCAAGGCGCGCAAGGAACGCGGCGCCAAGATCGTCGTCATCGACGTCTACGAAAATGCAACGATGAAGCAGGCCGATCTCGGCCTGGTGCTGAAGCCCGGCACCGACGGCGCGCTGGCCTGCGCGGTGATGCACGTGCTGTTCCGTGACGACATGGCCGACCGCGCCTATCTGGAACAATACACCGACGATCCGCACGGTCTGGAAGCGCATCTCAAGACGCGGACGCCGCAATGGGCGGCAGACATCACCGGGCTTTCCGTCGACGAAATCGAGACCTTCGCCCGGCTCGTCGGCACGACGAAGAAGACTTACTTCCGCCTCGGCTACGGCTTTTCGCGGCAGCGCAACGGTTCGGTCAACATGCATGCCGCGGCCTCGATCGCTGCGGTTACCGGCTGCTGGCAATATGAGGGCGGCGGCGCCTTCCATTCCAATTCGGGCATCTTCAAGCTCAACCAGGAACTGCTCGAAGGCACACGGATGCGCGATCCCTCGATCCGTCATCTCGATCATTCGCGCATCGGCCCGGTGCTGACCGGGGCTGAGGATGCGCTCTATGGCGGCCCGCCGGTGACGGCGCTGCTGATCCAGAACACCAATCCGGTGAATGTCGCGCCGGAGCAGCGGCTGGTGAAGCAAGGTTTTCTGCGCGACGATCTGTTTTCCTGCGTGCACGAGCAGTTCATGACCGACACCGCCAAGCTCGCCGATGTGGTGCTGCCGGCGACGATGTTTCTCGAGCATGACGACGTCTACAAGGGTGGCGGCAACCAGCACATCACGCTGGGGCCGAAGCTGATCGAGCCGCCGGAAGGCCCGCGCACCAACCATTTCGTTGTCGAGGAGTTGGGCAAGCGCCTCGGCGTTGCCAACATGCCGGGCTTCGGCCTGACAGAACAGCAGCACATCGACATCATCCTGGGCAAGCGCGGGCTGGGCAGTTTCGACAGTCTGAAGGAAGACAAATGGGTCGACCTGCAGCCGGATTTCGAGGCCGCGCATTTCATCACTGGCTTCGGCCATGCCGACAAGAAGTTCCATTTCCGCGCCAACTGGACCGGGCAGGCAGCGCCCAACCGGCCGCCGAAAAGCATGGGCCTCTTCGGGCCTGTGCAGCGGCTGCCGGAATTTCCCGATCACGTCGACCTGATCGAGGTGGCGGACGCGGCGCACCCGTTCCGGCTGACCACCTCGCCGGCGCGCAATTTCCTCAATTCGACCTTTGCCGAAACGCCGGTATCGCAGGCAAAAGAGCGCCGGCCGGAGCTGCTCTTGCATCCCGATGATGCGGCGGCACTCGGCGTCGCCGACGGCGGCCGTGTCGAAGTCGGCAACCAGCGTGGCGAAGTGGTGCTGCACGCAAAACTGTTCGACGGCATCAAGCGCGGCGTGGTCGTCGCCGAAGGCATCTGGCCGAACAGCGCCCATGAGCGCGGCGAGGGCATCAACGTGCTGACCGGCGCCGATGCGCCGGCGCCCTATGGCGGCGCCGCCTTCCACGACAACAAGGTCTGGCTGCGCCCGGCGGATTGAGCGTCGGAACGATATCTCCATCCGGCCGTTTTCGCGTGGCGGGTGGAGGCATTGTCATGGCAGAAGTGTTGCCGGCGCCGGATCCCATCGGAAGGACACTGTCGTCCGGCGAACTCGTAACCACGATGTCCCACTTTCATCGCGCCGAGATTGCGCGCATGGCTGGGTGGCGCGACCGCCTGGACCGGACGAGCAACTGGGCGTTAACCGTTGTCGCAGCCATGCTGTCCGTTTCGCTTTCGACAGCCAGCGCTCACCATGGCGTGCTGCTGTTTGCCATGCTGCTTGTTCTGCTGCTGCTGTGGATAGAGGCCCGCCGATATCGCTTCTTCGACTTCTATCGGGCTCGCGTGCGCCAGTTCGAACGGCACTATTTCGCGCAGATATTCTCGCCGCAGCCGGACTTCGCGTCCGATTGGCTGTTGATCGTCGGCGAGAGCCTGCGCGCGCCGAAATTCCTGATTTCGCAACGCGTGGCTTTGGCGCGCCGCCTGCGTCGCAATTACATTTACATGCTGCTGATTCTGCTGCTGGCCTGGATCCTCAAACTGTCGACCCCCAGTCTTCTGGCCGAAGGCGTCCGCATCGGCTTCGTCGGGTCGATGCGTGAGGCCGTCACCAGTGCTGCCCTGGGTCCCGTTCCTGGTGGCGCCATCGTCGTGCTGGTCGCCGTCCTCTATGCAGGCCTGCTGGTGACAGCCTTTCTGACAGAGAGCGACGACGGCGAACTCTCCTTCGGTGACGTCCACGTCTAGCAACGCAACGCCCTGTCGCGCGTTGTTGGACACGTGCATTGGGCGATGGGGGTTTCATGGCTTGGCAGGCTCCGACACGTTCCAGCCTGACACTGCTGGTTTGCGCTTTCGTCCCCGCGGGCGCGGCCTGGGCAGCGGAGACGCTCGTTGCCGGTACCCGGGCCTCCGGCATGGGTGGTTCGGGCGAAGGCGCTTTCGTCGCCGAGATCGTGCTTCTGCTGCTTGTTGGGCGCGGCCTGGGCGAAGTGCTGCAGCGTTATGGCCAGCCGGCAATCATGGGCCAACTGATCGGCGGCATCCTGCTCGGTCCTTCGCTGTTCGGCTGGCTGTGGCCGTCGGCCCAGCACCTGATCTTTCCCAGTGATCCTGCGCAAAAGGGCATGATCGACGCCGTCTCGCAGCTCGGCATCCTGATGCTGCTTTTGCTGACCGGCATGGAGACCGACCTGCGGCTGGTGCGCCGGGTTGGCGCGGCCTGTTTTTCCATTTCGGCGACCGGCGTCGTGGTGCCCTTCATCTTCGGTTTCGCGCTGGCGCAATTCCTGCCGGACGCATTGCTGGCTGACCCGACGCAGCGCACCGTCGCCGGGCTGTTCCTGGGCACCGCGCTGTCGATCTCGTCGGTCAAGGTCGTCGCCATGGTGGTGCGCGAGATGAACTTCATGCGCCGCAACCTCGGACAGGTGATTATTTCCTCGGCAATCATCGAGGACACGATCGGCTGGCTGGTCATCGCCGTAACCTTCGGCATCGCCACCAATGGCAAGCTACAGTTCGCGCCGCTGGTGACCACCATCGCCGCGGTGGCACTGTTCATGGTGTTCTCCTTCACCATTGGCCGCCGTCTTGTCTTCACCTTGATCCGCTGGACCAACGATCAATTCCGCAGCGAGTTTGCGGTGATCACCATGATCCTCATCATCATGGGAGCGATGGCGCTGATCACCAATTTGATAGGCGTCCATACCGTGCTGGGGGCGTTCGTCGCCGGCATCCTGGTCGGGGAATCGCCCATCCTCTCCAGCCATATCGAAGGCCAGCTTCGCGGCGTCATCACCGCGCTGTTCATGCCGATCTTCTTCGGCATGGCGGGGCTTTCCGCCGATCTCACAGTTCTTGCCGATCCGACGCTTGCCATGCTGACGGGCGCTCTCGTGGTCATCGCCAGCATCGGCAAGTTTGGCGGCGCCTTCATCGGCGCCAAGCTCGCCGCCATGTCGTTCAAGGAAGCAATCGCCGTCGGCAGTGCCATGAACGCGCGCGGCTCGACCGAGGTGATCGTCGCCAGCATCGGCCTGTCGATGAACATCCTGTCGCACAATCTCTTCACCATGATCGTCACCATGGCCGTGATCACCACCTTGGCCATGCCGCCGATGCTGCGCTGGGCGCTCGGCCGGCTGCCGGTTGGGCACGACGAGCAGCAGCGTGTCGAGCGCGAGGCGTTGGACGAATACGGCTTCATTTCCAGGCTGGAGCGGCTGCTGGTGCTGGTCGACGACAGCAGGATCGGCAAGTTCACTGCATATCTCGCCGGACTGGTCGGCGGAGGCAGCGGCATGCCCACCACCTTGCTTCGCCTGCCCACCACCTTGCTTCAGCCGAAAGACGGCCGAGTTGACAGGCCGACCGACAGCAAGGGACAGGAGCGCGCCCTGCAGGAAATCAAGAAGGGTGCAAAAAAGAGCGCCCGGGCGGTGAAACGGATCGAAGATACGCTTGTCGACAAAGTCCACCTGACGGCCCGCACCGAATTGGAGGCCACGGGTGAGACGATCGCCGAAGAGGCCCGCAAGGGATACGGCCTGTTGCTGGTCGGCCTGGACAATGTGCTGACCGCCGATGGCGCCTTCGCGCCGGCCCTCAACGACATTGCCGCAGGATTTGACGGCCCGCTTTGCCTGGTCCTGAACGGCGGCAATGCTGGCGAAAAGATGCCGACGCTGAGGGCCGGCACCAGCATTCTCGTCCCCGTCAACGGTACCCAGGTGGCGCGTCGCGCCGCCGACTTGGCGCTGGCGCTGGCCCGTCCAAACCGGGCGCGGGTCAAGATACTTTACGTCTCGCAAAAGGCAGCCAAGGGCCGCAGGTCGACATCGGTGTCGCATAGCCGCGAAGAGGCCGTCCTGAAAGACATCGCCGACCTGGCGGGCCGCTACGGCCTGCATATCGACACAGCGTTCCATACCCGCGTCACACCCGACAAGGCGATCACCCGGGAGGCGGCCAAAGGCGCGGCGATCGTTGTAATGGGCGTCACCCAACGTCCGGGTGAGGACCTGTTCTTCGGTGAAACCGCCGGCGCTGTTTTAGCCGCCTGCAACTGCCCCGTCGTGCTTCTGGCCAGCGCGCGGCCCAAGCACGACGCCGCTGGCGCTGAGCTGGCAGCGTGAATTTCACGGCGCATTGATCCGTCGGCAGGAATGTCGATCGAGCCTCTGAAAGCGCTGATCAGCCAAACGTAAAAGAACTCGAAACGAACGGTTTGGTTCTGTTGACAGAGAGTACAGGAAAGGGTGAACGCCGGCTCAAAGAATGTTCGCGCGGCAAATCACCACTGACCCATAACTAGTTGAAAAGAAATAAGAACATTGTGGCGCAAGGAGCTGCATGTCGAATTTCAAGCGGCCAATTTGGCGCACCCGTACAAAATTTTCGTGATTGGAAACGACAGGCTTGCCGACCCATCTCGGGGTGGTCCGAGCGACGCGAATTCCTCCCGAGGCACGCCACTTGACGGACAGACTAAAGAACTACCGGAGTACCCGAAATGACCAAGCTCGCTCTTACCGCCGCCGCCATCCTCGTTGCCACCGGCACTGCTTTTGCCGGCAGCGACCATTATGGCTCGGACAACGTCAACCAGCCGGCCGCTGCTGCTGCTGCCAACGTCGACAACACCTTCACCGGTTCGATCCGCAAGCCAGTTACTTCCGAGCGTACCGGTGCCAAGATAACCTCCGAGTCGGTGGCGCCTGAATCCGGCCAAGGCATCTGGGGCCGCTGATTATCACGGCCCGCAACACAAAGAGCGGCGGGCTTGGCCCGCTACTCTTGCTTTCGCGTATCAACGGGCGTGTGCGCCGAATAGCATCCTGCGCCAATCGAATACGTTGATCTGCAGGTTTCATCTGTAGCCACAATCTCGGTTGCTGAAATCGTCCAGCAACGTGCACATCGGAAAAAGCCGGGTGCGTATTCGTCGGCGCGGACAGCGCTCTCATCTCGAATGCGTCGAAAGCAACGACAACTCACGAATGACCAGTACACTGGAGTACCTGAAATGACCAAGATTGCTCTTACCGTCGCCACCATCGTCCTCGTCGCCACGGGCAGCGCCTTTGCAGGCAGTGATCACTATGGTTCGGACGGCGTCAACCAGCCGGCCGCGCCTGTTGGCAACGCGCCTGTCGGCACCATCGACAGCGGGTTTACCGGTTCCATCCGCAAGCCGCTGACGGCCGAGCACAACGCCGTCGACACCGAGGCGACGACCCGGTTCGGCACTGATCAACCCGTAGTGCCCCAATCTGGCCGGGGCAACTGGGGCCGATAGTTCCTCAAACCCCGGAGCACGAAGAGCGGCGGGCTTGGCCCGCCGCTTTTGTTTGTGCGAAGCCGGGTTTGGCCGAAAGGTCGGCGATCCCCCGGCCTGTCAGGCAGTCCCTAGCGAAGATCCTTCGGCCAAATGCAGTGCGTCAGCCGGGCGCTGCCGAAGGTGAGACCGGCCCAATCGCCATCGACGTCGAACCGAGCCAGGGCCGCGGTCGGGAATTTTTCCGCCAGTTTTTTCAGCGCCGCTTCATCAGATCCAGCCCCGGCAAGACCGCGCGCGAACTCCTCCAACCCGGGATTGTGGCCAAGCACCAGCAGCGTTCCGGTCCCCGCCTTCACTTGCCGCACCTTGGCGAGGATGTCCGCCGCTGCTGCCTCGTAAAGCGCCTGGGCAGATTTGGCCTGCACCTTCGCCGGCAATTCCGCCGAGACCAGCCGCCATGTGTCGCGGGTGCGCAGTGCCGGCGACACCAGCGCCAACTCCGGCAGCCAGCCGCGCCGGGCCAGTTCGCGCCCGACCAGTGGTGCTGCCTTCAGCCCGCGCGCGGACAGCGGCCGGTCGAAGTCGATGAGGTCGGGATCGTCCCAACTCGACTTGGCGTGACGCAGGAGCAGCAGTTGCTTCATGGATTCAATTCAAGTCCAAGAGATGTCCGGCTGAAAGTCTTTCCCATAGCCGCCGCCATGTTTTGTGCCCATGGCGGTATCAAAACTCGCCCAAAGCGCACCAAAGATGAACAGGCCTACATGCCGTTCATCTTTATCCCATCTGACCAAAATGTCTGCTTCAGTGATGGCCCAATCGCCCGATCGAAGGTGAATTGCACCGACGACGGGACCTACTCGTCCGTCCTCGATCCGACAGAGATAAAAATATGCCGTGGCACTTTTCGGATCGTCCGCCTCGTCGTACTCGAAGACGCCGGCGAGATCACGCTTTGTCCGGATCGCGCTGTCGAAAACGTCCATTGATCTATTCTGTCATTCCCCGGCGATTTATTGGCCGTTTCTGCGGACCCTCACGGCGTGATCCGCGCCAGGTGCTCGAGATCGGTCTCTTCGCGCAGCGGGTCGGGCGCGATCACCACCGACGTGGCGTTGTCGGCATCGTCGGCGAAGCGCGAAAACACCGTGCGGCCGCCTTCCATCCGCGCCTTGCCTTCGGCGACTAGGCCCAGCGCCAGCGGATAGAGCTGGTGCTCGGCCTTGAGCACGCGCGCGGCCAGCGTATCCTCATTGTCGCCGACCATCACCGGCACGGCGGCCTGGGCGATGATCGGCCCGTCATCCATGTCGAGCGTGACGAAATGCACCGTGCAGCCATGGATGCGCATGCCTGCGCGCAGCGCCCGCGCATGCGTATCCAGCCCCTTGAAGGCAGGCAGCAGGGCAGGGTGGATATTGATCATGCGGCCCTGCCACTTCTCTACGAAGCGCGCGCCGAGGATGCGCATATAGCCGGCCAGCGCGACGATCTCGGCGCCGAACGACAAGAGGGCCGCATCGATCGCCTCGTCATGCGCTTGCTTGCTGGCATAGTCGGAGCGCGAAATCACTCTGGTGGCGATGCCGCGCGCCGCGGCGATGCCAAGGCCGGCGGCATTGGCGCGGTCGGAGATGACGCCGACGATCTCGGCCGGATAGGCCGGGTTGCTCGCCGCCGCAACCAGCGCCGTCATGTTGGAGCCGCGCCCCGAGATCAGTACGACCGTCCGTTTCCTGGTCATAGGCCAATCGAGCCCCGATAGATGACGCCGGCATCGCGGCGCGGCACGATCTGGCCGATCGGCGTCACCGTCTCGCCGGCCTCCTGCAGAACGGCAGCGACCTGCGCCGCCTGGCCGGAGGCGACGACCAGGATCATGCCGATGCCGCAATTGAAGGTCCGCATCATCTCTTCCGGCGCGACGCCGCCGGTCTTGGCCAGCCACGAAAACACCGGCGGCACCTCGATGGCGCCGAGATCGAGCTCGGCCGAAAAATCCTTGGGCAGAACGCGCGGGATATTTTCGGGAAAGCCGCCGCCGGTGATATGGGCTAGCGCCTTGATGCCATGCGTGTTGCGGATCGCCTTGAGGATCGACTTGACGTAGATGCGCGTCGGCTCGAGCAGCGCCTCGGCCAGCGTCGCCTCGTCATTGAACGGCGCCGGATCGCCCCAGCCAAGGCCGCTTACGGCGACGATGCGGCGGACCAGCGAAAAGCCGTTCGAATGCAGGCCCGACGAGGCGAGGCCGAGCAGCACGTCGCCTTCGACGATGTCGTCGGTCGGCAGCAGCTGGCCGCGTTCGGCGGCACCGACGGCAAAGCCGGCAAGGTCGTAATCCTTGTCGTGATACATGCCGGGCATTTCCGCCGTCTCGCCGCCGATCAGCGCGCAGCCGGCCTGCCGGCAGCCGGCAGCGATACCGCCGACGATCGAAGCACCCTGGTCGGGATCGAGCTTGCCGGTGGCGAAATAGTCGAGGAAGAACAGCGGCTCGGCGCCTTGCACGACGATGTCGTTGACGCACATGGCGACGAGGTCGATGCCGATCGTATCGTGCTTGCCGGCATCGATGGCGATCTTCAGCTTGGTGCCGACGCCGTCATTGGCGGCCACCAGCACCGGATCGGTGAAGCCGGCGGCCTTGAGGTCGAACAGGCCGCCGAAGCCGCCGATCTCGCCATCGGCGCCCGGCCGGCGGGTGGCGCGCACCAGCGGCTTGATCTTCTCGACCATGAGGTTGCCGGCATCGATGTCGACGCCCGCTTCGGCATAGGTGAGCCCGTTCTTGCGCTTGCTCATTTCCGGCGCCTGCTCATCTGTTGCGCTTGCCTGTCGCTGGTTTCATTCGCTTGCGGGCTCTTCGCATGAACGGTTTTGCCCCGCAAGGCAAGCGCGTGATGATGGTGTTTCAGTTGGATAACGGCGGAACCGGGCGTGATACACTCCAACAGTAAAAAGAAATCCCTGCCAGAATTGCGGCGAGGCCTCCGACGGTGGCAAGAGACCTGATCTCACCGTCGAAGGGCAGGGTCCCATACGAGAAGCCGGCGGCGATCAAAGCCGCCGCGGCAGTCCACAGACCTGGCTTTGCAGCGACTGACCTTGAGAAAACGAACGCGACGACAGCGGCGGTCAGCCAGAGGGGCCAAGAGACGACCACGCCTACGGCCAGATAAAGAGCGAAGGTCGAAAGAAGATCCTGCGCTGCCACGTTGCGGTGCGAGGCTCCGAAAAATGCGAAGACCAAAAGACTTTCCGTCAGTCCGGCCAGATAACAAAGCGTTACTCGCCAAGCGATTGTGATTCTCTGCGCCATCGTCATTCAGCAGTGGGGAAATAGGCTGTCGCTTCACGGGCTCTTCGCATGAACGGCCGCACCTCGCAAGGATGACGGCGGGATCAGACGGTCTTGGCTCGACAAAGGAGTGGACAGTCGCCCAAGCTGCCCCCCTTATGGACGCCCCTCTCGTTCCGCCAGAACCATGTCGACGCGGTCGAGTTGTGCCTTGGCGTAGCCGCTCAGCGCTATTCCGCCATTGTTCGTTCGAATCCAGTGCACAGCCTGCTTAACCCGCTCGTAGTGCCCAAGTTCGATTTCGCAGGCAATCAGCGCGAGGATTCGAACTGCGAAGGGCTGTGTGAATTCGTAAGGTTTGTCGAGCAACTCGCTATGTCCGGCGACGTAACTGGCGAGGTCCGGGTTCTGAGCCCTGATCCTTCGCGCCAGCTCGACATATTTCCCCAGCAACCTATCTATGCTCGTCTGGTCAAGGTGCTCGAAGTAACGAGCATAAGCTTTCAGCTCATTGTTAAATATCGTTTCAGGATGAAACTGCGACAGTCCGGGCCAGATCCATTTTTTGCCGTACAGCCTTTCAAGCAACGGCCTGACGGTAAGAAAGTCCAGGTAAACGAGCATGTTCAAATGAACATCGCCATGGCTTGCAGTAAAGGCCTCTTCGAGAATCAGGCTGATATCGTCGCTCCGGTCGACTTCGAAGACGCCTTTCCGGATGCGGCGAAAGCCATGTCCCGTCATGAACGTATCGAGATACTTACGCGCTTCGCCAACGGCCAAAGACAAGGTTCCACTCCCTCTCTGTTGCGCATCGTGCCTTGCTAGCGGCCTATTAGTCCATCCACAGCGCGCCTTGTTTCCTAACGGCCAAAGGAAAGCGCGCTTCGGGCTCGCTTCCATTTGGTTAGTTCAACGCTGGCTATTCTTCACGCCCCTCTGCGTTGATTGCAAATTGCGCGGCGAAAGCCCGGATATAAGCCGGCCGAGCTTCCCCGCGCGCTACATAGGCAGCCAAGTTTTGATATTCGTCCAAAATGCCTGACATTCTTAGTCGCAGCAGCACCGATACCATCAATAAATCGCCTGCGCTGAACGTATCATCGAGCCAGTCGGCGACGCCCAAGTGGGCCGAGAGTTTGTCCAGCCGAGCGCGAACACGGTCCTTTACCAACGGCAAGCGCTCCTCGCTCCAAGGCTTGTCACGTTCGAATATTCTTGCCGTCGTTAATTCGAGGATCGGCGGCTCGACGGTGTTAAGTGCGGCAAACATCCACGTGATCGCACGCGCGCGGGCATTGCGATCCTTCGGCAGCAATCCCGCATGCTGCTCAGCAAGATGAAAGACGATCGAGCCGGTCTCGAACAGCGAGAGAGAACCTTCCTCATAGGTGGGGATCTGGCCGAAGGGATGGATGGCCAGATGTTCAGGCGCCTTCATCTCTGCGAAGGAAACAAGACGAACCTCATACGGCTGCCCCACTTCTTCGAGCGCCCAGCGAACGCGCGTATCACGCGCCAGTCCCTTGCCGCCATCGGGCGATCGTTCAAATGCTGTGATAGTGATTGTCATCGCGTCCGTTTCCTTGCTGGGCAAATTTCCTCGGCTTCCTATCGTGAGACGAATGAGCCTCCCCGAAATCGACATCGGTCTTGACCTATTTCATTGCTGGCGCCCTCGTGGGGAGATTGGCAGCTTCTGTGTCGCTTCTCACTTGCCGTAACCCTCCATCTCCATCATGTATCGACAAACAAGAGCGACGGGATATGCGTTTGACCATCCCCAACATGATCACGATCATGCGCTTCGTGCTGGTGCCGGCCGTGGTGCTGGCCATGCTGCAGGAACGCTGGGACTGGGCGTTTGCCGGCTTCCTCATTGCCGGCATTTCCGACGGGGTCGACGGCTTCATCGCCCGCCATTTCAACCAGTTTTCCAGGCTCGGCGCCTATCTTGATCCGATGGCCGACAAGCTGCTGCTGGTCTCGGTTTTCGTGGTCCTGGGCTTCAGCGGCGAACTGCCGCTGTGGCTGGTCGTTACCATGGTGTCGCGCGACGCACTGATCGTCTGCGCCGTGCTTTTATCCACCGTCATGGCACATCCGGTCGAGATGAAGCCGCTTCTGGTGTCGAAGGCCAACACCGCGATCCAGATCGTGCTGGCGGCAGTGGTGTTGGGCGAACTCGCCTTCGACATCCGTCTCGATCCGCTGAGACCGGCCCTCATATTGCTGTCCGGGGTCTTGACCGTGGCTTCGGCCGCGGCCTATCTCGTGGCTTGGCTGAGGCATATGAGCGGCTATGGCGAAGGCTCCACACCCGGCACCTGAACGCGGGGCACCTGACCACCGGGCACCTGACGAACGGTCCATCGACGCCGAGGCCGAAGCCGCGGCAGCGGAGGCTGCGGCATCGGCGTCGTTTCGCCGGCAGATCCGCTTCTGGCTGGTCAGCGCCATCATCCTCGCCGTCTTCCTCTATGTCTTCAGCGGCATCCTTCTGCCGTTCGTCGCCGGCATGGTGCTCGCCTATTTCCTCGATCCTGTGGCCGACCGGCTGGAGCGGCTCGGCCTGTCCAGGCTGATGGCAACGGTGGTCATCCTCATCGCCTTCATCGTCGTCCTGGTGCTGGCCGTCGTCATCCTGGTTCCGGTGCTCGCCTCGCAGATGGCTGATTTCGCCAGCAAGCTGCCGGACTATCTGACCCGGCTGCAGGGCCTGATCACCAGCTTCGACCCGAAATGGCTGGAAGAGAAATTCGGCGTCGACGCCAACGGCCTGCGCGAAGGCCTGAACTCGCTGCTGACCTCCGGCTTCGGCCTCCTGACCACCGTCTTCACCTCGATCTGGAGCTCCGGCGTGGCGCTGGTCTCGGTGGTCAGCCTGTTCGTGGTAACGCCGGTCGTCGCCTTCTACATGCTGCTCGACTGGGACCGCATGGTGGCAATCGTCGACAGCTGGGTGCCGCGCGATTACGTCAAGACCGTCAGGACGATCGCCAGGGACATCAACACGGCGACCGCCGGCTTCGTGCGCGGCCAGGGCACGCTGTGCCTGGTGCTCGGCGCCATGTATGCCACCGGCCTGACACTGACGGGCCTGAATTTCGGCATCCTCATCGGTCTGTTCGCCGGGCTGATCTCCTTCATCCCCTATGTCGGCTCGCTGACCGGCCTGGTGCTGGCCGTCGGCGTCGCCTTCGTCCAGTTCTGGCCAGACTGGACCATGATCGCGGCGGTGGCCGGTGTGTTCTTCGTCGGCCAGTTCATCGAGGGCAACATCCTGCAGCCCAGGCTGGTCGGCAAAAGCGTTGGCCTGCATCCGGTATGGCTGATGTTTGCGCTGTTTGCCTTCGGCGCGCTGTTCGGCTTCGTCGGCCTGCTGATTGCCGTGCCGGCTTCCGCCGCCGTTGCCGTTCTGGTGCGTTTCGCCATCGCCCGCTATCTGGAATCGCCGCTCTACAAGGGCCATGCCGACGAGCCGGTGCCGCCGCTGCAGGTGCGGCGCCGCGGGGGCGCGCGCGGTTGAGCCAGATGCCGGACAAGATCGATCCGCCGCGTCAATTGCCGCTCGATCTAGGCCACGGCACCGGCTATTCGCGCGACGAGCTCGTCGTCTCCAGCACCAACAGCCAGGCGGCGGCGCTTGTCGACCGCTGGCCGGACTGGCCGTCGCCGGTCGTTGTGCTGGCCGGGCCGGCCGGCTCGGGGAAAACCCATCTGGCCTCGATTTGGCGGACCCGCGCCGACGCCGTGAAAGTGGAGGCCGGCCGCATCGGCGACTGCATCGAAAACCTCGGCCCGCATCCGGCCCTGATCGACGATATCGATGCCGAACCGATCGATGAGCACGGCCTCTTCCACCTGATCAACGCGGTGCGCGGCGCCGGCTCGAGCTTGCTGTTGACGGCGCGGCGCTTCCCGTCCGCCTGGGGCGTCAGGCTGCCCGACCTGGCGTCGCGGCTGAAGGCGGCGGCGACCGTCGAGATCCACGAACCCGACGATCTTCTGCTGGCCGGCGTCATCACAAAGCTGTTCGCCGACCGCCAGGTCGAGGTCGAGCCGCATGTCGTGCAATATCTGGTGCGCCGCATCGAGCGCTCGCTGGCCACTGCCATGCGCGTGGTCGAACGGCTCGACCGCACCGCGCTCGAGCGCAAGACGCCGATCACCCGCGCGCTCGCCGCCGAGACCGTCAGCGCCATGGACGAAGGGCAGGGCGAGTTCGAGATTTAGAGGATACAAAATGACGTCTGAATTCAGTGCATACGACATCATTGATCCGTTTCTGATGTCGTGGGCAAATCGGCACGGAATACGGGTCGCCACTAAATATCGCGACGACGATGTCCGTTCTATCTGGGTTTACGACAAGAATGGCAATCGTCGTGCTCAGTTGTGGCTCAATTTGCCTGACGTCAACGGCAACGTAACCATTGTGGCGTCGGTGCTGGATCCTAAAAGCGCTACACAATGGGGTGCCAGAGAGGAACGCCACGCGTCTCCCGAAATGCTGCAAGCCGCCCTTGAAGAACTACGGCCAATGGTTTTTGGCTGGGCCGGGGAAGGTGCATATACCTAGTTCTTACCTCGGCCGGTGTCTCATTTCGGGAAACAAACCTGGCATCTGTCTTGCACCTGACAGCTTGCCGGCTAATCCCGGTCCTGATTGCGTATCAAATCAGGTAGTAGGCTCGCCGGGAGATGGGGCGGTTGGGGTTCTCTTCCCGGCGAGCTTGCCATATGCGGCGATCCGACCAGTCGCCTTGAAGTGTGATTTTCTCGCCAGCTGATAGCGATATTCTCAACGCTGTCGGTCTTGCCTGGAAATAATATCGGCGACGTATTTTGATCGAGAGCCGTCCCACCCGCAGGCCGTGCATCGGTCGCTTTCGAAATTATGTTCGCAGTTTGGATATCCATAGAGCAGAGATGCGCATTCGGCACATAGACTGGCCATTGCGCTGCTGTCGGAAAAATATGTGCTGCCGCACTCATCGCAGGTCGCGATTGGTCGGTCCGTCATTGCTCTAGCCTCGCTACCGTTTCAGACCGATCGTCTCCCCCAAGCGCCGCTTGTTCCACGCCAAAGCGCCGGCGGTAATCGCCAGGCACGAGGCCGGTTATCCTGGCGAATACCTTGCGGAAGGAGCCGGGATCGTCATAGCCGACCTCCCAGGCGATCTGGTCGATCGATCGCATCGTGGTTTCCAGCATCTCGCGCGCCTTGCCGACGCGCAGGTGCTGACAATATTCGGTCGGCTTGAGGCCGGTGGCGCTGCGGAAGCGCCGCAGAAAAGTCCGCTCCTCCAGCCCGGCATGCTCTGCCATGGCGCCGAGCGTCACGTCGCGCGCGCCGTTCGCCTGCAGCCAATGCTGCACCTTGAGGATCGCTTCGTCGTCATGGGTCAATCGCGGCGCAAACGGGCTGTAAAAACGTTGCTCGCGGCCCGGCGGATCGATCAGCATGAAACGGGCTGTGTCCATCATGACGGTTGACCCGAGCACCCGGTCCACCAGCTTCAGGCCGAGATCGGTCCAGGCCATGTAGCCGCCGGCGGTGATGATATCGCCATCATCGATAACCAGCCTGTCGGCGTCGAGCAGGATGTCTGGAAAGCGTAGCGCCAGCGCGTCGCGATAGGCCCAGTGCGTCGTGGCCGCGCGACCGGACAACAGGCCGGTCTCGGCAAGCACGAAGGCGCCGGCACAGACCGAACCGAGCGTCGCGCCTGCCGTGTGGCGATCCCTGAGCCAGCCGGCATAGGGCGCGGCTGCTCCCCGAGCGATCGGATCTCCCAAGGTCGGCGGGAGGATAACCATGGCTGGTTCATTGTCGGCGCCGGGGTCGCTGTCGAAGGTGCGGACTACGGTGTGGCCCGCGTCCTCCAATTGCCAATGACTGACGCGAAGCCTCGCCGCCTCGGGCGACCGCTCGACAGCCAGCCGGTTTGCCAGCATGAAAAGATCGGTCAGGCCGAGCACGGCTGCTTCCTGCACGCCGGGATACAAGACAAGGCCGATTTCGATCAGATCACGCGCAGCCGTCATTTGTCAGTTTTGCCACGTTGAATGTCCGTTTTGCCAATGCTCACCCTGGCCGCACTGTTATAATTTGTCCAGCTGAAGGGGGCTAAAAGCTTCCCTGTTACCCCCAACTTTTCCATCAAGGAGTAGGACGATGAGCACATTCACCACCCATGACGGCACCGAGATTTTCTACAAGGATTGGGGCAAGGGCCAGCCGATCGTGTTCCATCACGGCTGGCCGCTGAGCTCAGACGACTGGGACAACCAGATGCTGTTCTTCCTCGAAAAGGGCTACCGCGTCATCGCACATGACCGCCGCGGCCACGGCCGCTCGTCGCAGACCGCGACCGGCAATGAGATGGACACCTACGCCGCCGACGTTGCGGCGCTGGCGGCGCATCTCGATCTCAGGGATGCGATCCACATCGGCCATTCGACCGGTGGCGGCGAGGTGGCCCGTTACGTCGCGCTTTATGGCGGTGGCGGCCGCGTTGCCAAGGCGGTACTGATCGGCGCCGTGCCGCCGATCATGGTCAAGACCGACAGCAATCCGGGTGGCCTGCCGATCGAGGTCTTCGACGGCTTTCGCGCCGCTTTGGTCGCCAACCGCGCCCAGTTCTACAGGGATGTGCCGGCCGGCCCGTTTTACGGTTTCAATCGCGAGGGCGCCAAGGTCTCGCCAGGGGCTATCGACAATTGGTGGCGCCAGGGCATGATGGGCGGCGCCAAGGCCCATTACGACTGCATCGAGGCCTTTTCCGAGACCGACTTCACCGACGATCTCAAGAAGATTGACGTGCCCGTCCTGATCATGCATGGCGACGACGACCAGATCGTGCCGATCGCCGATTCTGCGCTGCTTGCGGCCAAGCTGGTGAAGCACGGCACGCTCAAGGTCTACAAGGGCCTGCCGCACGGCATGTGCACCACGCATCCGGAGATCATCAATCCGGATCTGCTGGCCTTCATCCAGGGCTGACGGCTTGCATATCGGACGGGCAGCGCGGGCTCGTGCTGTCCGTCCGTCGCTTAAACATGACCGGCGACGGGAGACACACTCGAGCGTGATCCGCTTGCCCTGCCGACGAGATTTGCTTGATGAATGGTCGGAGTGGAGAGATTCGAACTCCCGACCCTCTGGTCCCAAACCAGATGCGCTACCAGGCTGCGCTACACTCCGAACGGTCTGTTGCCTAGTGATTTCGGCCCGCCAAAGCAAGCGTAAAAAGCCATCGGCCTTGCTGCCGACGGCATTGCGCAGTAATGACGGGCTAGTGCATGGCCAGAGAACAGTAATGTGGTCTCGGGGTCGTGTGCTTGCAACCAGCAATGAGGTGGTCATGTCAGCCCGCATTTTCAGCCCAGCCAAAACCGCGATGCAGTCCGGCAAGGCCAAGACCGGCTATTGGGTGCTGGAATTCGATCCGGAGCAGCGCAAGAAGATCGATCCGCTGATGGGCTACACCACGTCCGGCGACATGCGAAGCCAGATCAGGCTGACCTTCGACACCAGGGAAGAGGCGGTGGCCTATGCCGAGAAGGAAGGGCTCGCTTTTCGCGTCGAGGAGCCGAAGGAAATCAAGCGCCGCCAGATTTCTTATGCGGAGAATTTCCGCTATGACCGCAGGACGCCCTGGACGCATTGACGGCCATGCCGGCCCGTGCCGGCGCCAAGAACAAATCAGCCGGTCGTGCGGCCGGCCAGCGGTCCCGTAGCTCAGCTGGATAGAGCACCGGCCTTCTAAGCCGATGGTCACAGGTTCGAATCCTGTCGGGATCGCCAATATTTTCAATGTCCATTCCGGACAGGTTCACTCGCCAGTCGCACAGGATTTCCAACACATGACAGCGATGGGCGCGGCGGCATTGCTGATCCTTGTCCTGACCTATGCCGGCGTCGCAATCGGCAGGATACCCGGGCTGCGCCTCGACCGGGCAGGGATCGCGCTGCTCGGCGGTGCGGCGATGATCGCCATCGGCGCGCTCGACATGGAGGACGCCTACCGCGCCATCAGCTTCGACACCATCACGCTTCTGCTCGGCATGATGATCGTCGTGGCGCATCTGAAAGTGTCGGGCGCCTTTCGCGCGCTCGGCGGGTTCGCCATCGAGCATGCGCATGCGCCGTTCATGCTGCTGGTGATGGTGACGCTGTTAACCGGCGTCCTGTCGGCGTTCCTGGTCAACGACGCCATCTGCCTGGTCATGGCGCCGATCGTCGTCCATGTCACCCGCGTCATCAACCGCAACCCGGTTCCCTATCTGATCGCCACCGCCACGGCCTCGAATTGCGGCAGCGTCGCCACCATCACCGGCAATCCGCAGAACATGGTCATCGGCGCGCTGTCGGGGATTTCCTATCCGGCCTTCTCGGCGGCGCTGGCGCCGGTCGCGGCGTTCGGCCTCGTCGCCGTCATCGTCATCATCCGCATCGTCTACCGCGCCGAATTTTCGCGCAAGGCCGAGCTCAGCCCCGAAGTCTATCGCGGCCGCATGCTGCCGGGGCAGGTGGTGAAGGCGGTGGTCGTCTGTGTCGGTTTGGCGATCGCCTTCTTCGCCGGCGTTCCAGTCGCCAAGGCAGCGCTGATCGGCGGCGCCATTCTTCTTTTGACCCGCGCCATCAAACCTGAGCGCATCTATCGCGAGATCGATGGGCCGCTGCTGTTCATGTTCGCCGGGCTGTTCATCGTCGTCGCCGGGGCGGAGAAGACGCTGCTGACGCCCGACATCGTCGCCTCGGCAAAGGACCTCGGGCTGAATGATGTCTGGCGGCTGTCCGGCTTCACCGCAGTGCTATCCAACATCATGAGCAATGTCCCGGCCGTGCTGGCGCTGAAGCCGTTCGTGCCCGGACTGGAAAACCCCGAGCGGGCCTGGCTGGTCGTCGCCATGAGCTCGACGCTGGCCGGCAATTTCACGCTGCTCGGCTCGGTCGCCAATCTGATCGTTGCCGAGCACGCGCGGGTCTCCGGCAAACCGCTGGGCTTCATCGCCTTCTTCAAGGTCGGCCTGCCGTTGACGCTGGTCACGCTTCTCGTAGGGACGGCATGGCTGGCGGCCTAAAAGCGCGTCGCATTGGACCGGCCTCATGCGGCGCGCATTGGGCTCTTTTTTATGCATGTCGTTGTCGCAAAACCGCTGCACACTTTGCGCGGCATGCATCAGCCAGTCAGGGCGATGTCACCGTCAGATGGCCCCTCATGTTGGGATGGAAGCGGCAGAAATAATCGACCGATTCCGCCTTCTTCACCGTCAGGCTCGCCGCCTTCTTCGGCGGGATCATCACTTCCCAACCGCCGTTGACGGTTGCCGTGTGGGCGAACACGTCCTTGTTCACCCACCTGATCGTGTCGCCGACCTTCGCCTCGATCTTTGCCGGCGAAAACACAAGCTTCTCGATCGTCACCTCGATGGTTTCGGCCTTGGCCGGCGCGGCACCCAAGGCCAATGCCAGCGCAACCCACAGATGCCGCCTCGACATCATTGGCCCAATCCTCACTTCAGCATGCCGGCGACGTGTTCGGCGTGCTGTTCGTGGCCCTGGAATATTTTCAGGCCGGTTTCCAGCAGGCTCTTCAACTCGGCATTGCTGGCCGACGGAATCAGCAGTGTTTCGAGCGCGCCATTGACCTGCTTGTGGTAGGCCACTTCGCTGGCGACATAGGCCTTGTCGAACGCCGCGCCCTTCAGCTTGGCAAGCTTGGCACGTTCCTCGGCCGCCGCCTTGGTCAGCGCCTTGCTGGTCGGATTGTCCTCAGGCGTGACCTTGAGCTTCTTGACCAGGTCGAGAGCCTGTTTGTTGACCGCCTCGTGATCTCGCACCATGTCCTTGGCGAAATCCACGACCTCCTTGTTCTTCGATTTCTTCAGCGCCTGCTTGGCCGCCTCGACGTCAAGCACGCCCGCTGTGTAGGCGATATGTGCGATCTGCGGATCGGTCGGTTTGTCGGCAGCTTGCGACAAGGGCGCTGCGCTAAGCAGGAAAACTGCGGCCAGTGCCGTGGTCGATCGAATAAACATGATGCTCTCCTTCGCCCCGACGCGGAACTGCATCGGGCTTCGTTTTCAGTGATGCTCATTGGATGCAGGTCGCCGCCAAACGTTCCCGCGAAAATCGGCGCGGCCTATCCGGAAAGACCAAGCCGCTGCATCACGGCATTGGTCAGCCGTTCGCAGCGCCGGCCCGCGAAGGGAAAGGCGTCGAGCAGCACCGGGCCGATCTGGTCGTCCAGCGCCTTGCGCACCAGCGCGCGGGCGCGGTGCAGCCGGGTCTTGATGGTTTCTGGTCGCACGCCAAGCAGTTCGGCGGTTTCCTCGATGCTCAATCCCTCGATGACGCGCGCCACGAACACCATCCGGTAGACATCGGGAAGACTGTCGGTTGCCCGTTCGACAAGCTCAAGGATCTGCCGTTGCGCCATCGTCCGCTCCGGATCGTCGCTCGGGTTGAGGGGAAACCGGATGATTTCGGCTTGCGGGTTTTCGGGCATCGCTACCATTCGCCGCTTTTTGCGCAAGCGACCGAGCGCTTCGTTGATGACGATACGCGATAGCCACGTGGCGAGCGAGGCATCGCCGCGAAAGGCCTCGAGATGGGCAAAGGCGCTGACATAGGCCTCCTGGACGATGTCCTCGGCCTCGCTGTCGTTACGCACGACGCCGCGGGCGATGCGGTAGAGCCTTTGGTTGTGCGTCTTGATGATGGTGCGGAATGCATCGCCATCACGTGCCAGAGCGCGGCCGACAAGCTGCATGTCGCCGGAAGCGGCGGGAGTTGCCGTCAACGCAGCAGGCATGGCCGATCTCCTGATAGGCTTCTCATCGCGACATTGGATGCATCGGCCGACAAAAGGTTCCCGACCGATCCCGCCGGCCAGCCTCAATCCGTGTCAAGGACTGGCAGAGGCTATTCTACCGCCTTCACCACACCGCCGCCTCTATTTTGTAGAGCCGTATCATCGGCCGATCGGTCGCCATGATATCGCTCAGGATCGCAATTTTTCCAGGCTGTTACGCCGATTTTCTGACTCAGTGTGAAAAGGTGCTGGCTCAGGCCTCAGCGGCCGCCGCCAGCCCGCGCGCCAGGTCGGCCTTCAAATCCCCTACATCCTCGAGCCCGATCTGCAGGCGCACCAGCGGCCCGTCATACGGGCCCTTGGCGATGGTGCGGTCGCCAAGGAATACCGGCACGGCAAGGCTCTCATAGCCGCCCCAGGAATAGCCGAGGCCGAAAAACTTCAACGCGTCGAGGAAGGCGTGCTGCTGCTTCTGTCCGCCGCCCGCGAGAACGATCGAGAAGATGCCGCTCGATCCGCAAAAATCGCGCTTCCACATGGCGTGGTCGGGATGACTGGGCAGCCCCGGATGCAGCACCTGCGCTACGCCCGGCTGACCCTCCAGCCAGCCGGCGAGGGAAAGCGCGCTCTTTTGATGATGCTCCAGCCGCACGCCCATCGTGCGCAGGCCGCGCAGCACCTGGTAGACGTCGTCAGGCCCGGCGCAGCAGCCCATCGTGTTGAACGTCTCGAAAAGCTGCTTCCAGCAGTCCGCATTGGCCGACACCGTGCCGAGCAGCACGTCGGAATGGCCGGCCGGGTATTTCGTCGCCGCGTGGATCGAGATGTCGACGCCATGGTCGAGCGGGCGAAAGTAGAGCGGCGTCGCCCAGGTGTTGTCCATCATGACGATGGCGCCGGCGGCGTGTGCTGCCTTGGCGATGGCCGGTATGTCCTGCACCTCGAAGGTGTTGGAGGCCGGCGATTCGGTGAGTACCACCTTGGTGTTGGGCCTGAGCAGCGCCGCAATGCCGGCGCCGATGCGGGGCTCGTAATATTCGACCTCGATGCCCAGCCGCTTCAGCATCGTGTCGGCGAAATTGCGGGTCGGATGATAAACGGAATCGACGATCAGCAGATGATCGCCGGCCGACAGGAAGGCGAGCAGCGGCAGCATCACCGCCGCTAGGCCGGACGGCACCGCGACCGTGCCGGCGGAGCCTTCCAGCGCATCGATGGCGCTGGTCAGCGCATCGGTGGTCGGCGTGCCGCGCGTGCCGTAGGTGTATTTCTGGCTGCGCGCCGCCATCGTCGCAGCATTGGGATAGAGTACGGTCGAGGCATGCACGACCGGCGGATTGACGAAGCCGAAATAGTCATGCGGGTTGTTGCCGGAATGGGCGAGCCGCGTGTTGACGCCCATCTCGCTGTCGTCTTTTGCCATTGCTTTTCGTCCCATGGGTTGGTCGTTAGCCATAGTGCGGCGGCATTGGCCGCGCAACCGCACCGCACTCGCCAGGCCAAGGTCTTGAATATGCCAATTCAGCAACGAGCCGTGGATCCGCGGGAAGGCTGCCAAGTGCGCTTGGCAACTCACGGTCGGACTTTGCCGGCTTTATTGGCGCGCTGACCAATTTGCGAGCGCGTTTGTCTGCAATTTCAGGCATTTCAGGCGGTTGGTTTTCAAAGTCTTTCGGATTTGGTCATTTCCCTTGACCTCACAGGAATAATCGCCTTCGATGTTGTTCGTGAATGGGAGGCAGCGCGTCGGTGACGATGCGGGATTCCGGTAACGGGCCGGGATACTTAGCTGCGTTCACACGGGAAAAAGTCAGGTTCGCCTGGAAAAAACAGAAAAGGGTCAGTGGGTCATGAAACACATTGCAATCGGCCTTTTGGGCGCCGCCGCGTTTGGATTCGCGGCTTCGGCCGCATCGGCGAGCACGCTCGACGATGTCAAGGCGAAAGGCTTCATCCAGTGCGGTACCAATACGGGTCTTGCTGGCTTCGCGGCGCCTGACGACAAGGGTGAATGGAAAGGCATCGATGTGGATTTCTGCCGCGCCGTGGCGGCCGCCGTCTTCGGCGATGGCACCAAAGTCAAGTTCACGCCGCTCAGCGCCAAGGAGCGGTTCACCGCGCTGCAGTCGGGCGAGGTCGACATCCTGTCGCGCAACACCACCTGGACCATCAACCGCGATACGGCGCTTGGCCTGAACTTCGTCGGCGTCACCTATTATGACGGTCAGGGCTTCATGATCAACGCCAAGAAGCTTCCGGGCGTGAATTCGGCACTGCAGCTTTCGGGCGCGGCGGTGTGTGTGCAGAGCGGCACCACGACCGAGCTCAACCTTGCCGACTATTTCAAGTCGAACAAGATGGAGTACAACCCCGTCGTTTTCGAAAAGCTGGATGAGGTCAACGCCGCATATGACGCCGGCCGCTGCGACGTCTACACCACCGACCAGTCGGGTCTCTACGGCATTCGCCTGACGCTCAGCTCGCCGGCCGACCACGTCGTGTTGCCCGAGATCATCTCCAAGGAGCCGCTTGGGCCGGCCGTGCGCCAGGGTGACGACCAGTGGTACCACATCGTCAAGTGGACCTATTTCGCGCTGCTCAACGCCGAGGAACTGGGCATCACCCAGGCCAATGTCGACGAGATGAAGAACTCGGACAATCCCGAGATCAAGCGCGTGCTCGGCCAGGAAGCCGACACCAAGATCGGCACCGATCTAGGTGTCTCCAACGACTGGGTCGTCAACATCGTCAAGGCCGTCGGCAATTACGGCGAGATGTTCGAACGCAATGTCGGCTCCGGCAGCCCGCTGAAGATCGCCCGCGGCATCAACGCGCTGTGGACCAAGGGTGGCCTGCAGTACGCTCCGCCGATCCGCTGATCGAAAATGGATCCGGAAGGCAGATCGTCTGCCTTCCGGTCTCTCTTTCCAGGGGACTGTCGAATGGCATCGCAGGAAGTTCTTCGCGAGGAGCCAAGCCGCGGTTCCTTCATCAATGATCCGCGCGTCCGCGGCATATTCTTTCAAGCACTGGTCCTCGTCCTGCTGGTAGCGGGTGTCTGGTGGGTTACCCACAACGTCATCGCCAATTTGACGCGGCTGCATATCGCTTCCGGCTTCGGCTTTCTTAAGGGCCGCGCCGGCTTCGACATCAGCGAAAGCGCCATCGCTTATTCATCGGATTCGACCTATTTCCGTGCCATCCTGGTTGGCTTTATCAACACCGTCATCGTTGCTGTCGTCGGCATCATCACCGCCACCATCATCGGTTTCATCGTCGGCATCGGCCGGCTGTCGCATAACTGGCTGATCAGGAAGATCTGCACCGTTTATGTCGAGGTGTTCCGCAACATCCCACCGCTGCTGGTCATCTTCTTCTGGTATTCCGGCGTGCTCGCTGTGCTGCCGCCGCCGCGCGAGAGCATCAATCTGCCGTTCGGCTCCTTTCTCAACCAGCGCGGCTTCTATTTTCCCCGCGCTATATGGGGCGAGGGCTCCTGGCTGATCCTGGTCGCACTGCTCCTCGGCATCGCCATGGCCTGGTTCGTCGCCCGCAAGGCGCGGCAGCGGCAGATGGCGACGGGTCAGCCGTTCCCGGTGTTCTGGACATCCATGGCGTTGATCGTCGGCCTGCCGTTGCTGGCCTACGCGCTGAGCGGCTTTCCGCTGAGCTTTGAATTTCCAAAGCAGTCGACCTTCAATCTCGTCGGTGGCTTTCAGGTCAGGCCCGAGTTCCTGTCACTCTATCTGGCGTTGTCCTGCTATACGGCCGCCTTTATCGCCGAGATCGTGCGCGCCGGCATCAGGGGCGTCAGCGCAGGCCAGACCGAGGCGGCCGCGGCACTCGGGCTGCGCTCGGGATCGATCCTCAGGCTTGTCGTCGTGCCGCAGGCGATGCGCATCGTCATTCCGCCGCTGACCAGCCAGTATCTCAACCTGACCAAGAATTCCTCGCTCGCCATCGCCATCGGCTATCCGGACCTGACGGCGACGGCCGGCACGGTCTTGAACCAGACCGGGCAGGCAGTCGAAGGCGTGGTGATCATGATGGCGGTGTACCTGGCGCTCAGCCTGATCACGTCGGCGATCATGAACGTCGTCAATGCCAGGATGGCGCTGGTGGAGAGGTAGGGCCATGCAAGAGCACGATATGTCCTGGGTGCGGACGGAGATGGCGCTGGCGCAGCCGGCGCCGTCGAGCGAGCGCGGCCTCACCGCCTGGGTCCGCAAGAATCTGATCGCATCGACCGGCGACGCCATCCTGACCATCATCGGCATCGTGCTGGTTGCCATGATCCTGCCGCAGATCGTCAATTGGGCTTTCATCAACGCCCAGTGGACGGGACCGGACCGCACGGTCTGCGCCACCGTGGCGCAGGGCGGCATCCAGTCGGACGGCTGGACCGGCGCCTGCTGGGCTTTCGTCAACGCCAAGTTCGGCCAGTTCATGTTCGGCCGCTATCCCCTGGAAGAGCGTTGGCGCCCGATCCTAGTCGCCATCCTGTTCGTGGCGCTGCTGGTGCCGCTGCTCGTTCCGCGCGTACCGCGCAAGGGGCTGAATGCCATTCTTCTCTTTTTTGCACTGCCGGTCGTCGCCTTCGTTCTGCTGATCGGCGGCATGTTCGGCCTGCCCTATGTCGAAACCCCGCTCTGGGGTGGACTGCTGGTGACACTCAGCCTGTCCTTCGTCGGCATAGCTGTGTCGCTGCCGGTCGGCATCGTGCTGGCGCTCGGCCGGCGCTCGAACATGCCGATCGTCAAGCTGCTGTGCGTGATCTTCATCGAGACGGTACGCGGCATCCCGTTGATTACGGTGCTGTTCTTTGCCAGCGTGATGCTGCCGCTGTTCCTGCCGGCCGGCGTCAGCTTCGACAAGTTCCTGCGCGCGCTGATCGGCGTGTCGCTGTTTGCCGCCGCCTACATGGCCGAAGTGGTGCGCGGCGGCCTGCAGGCGATCCCCAAAGGCCAGTATGAGGGCGCCGATTCGCTCGGCCTCAGCTACTGGCAGAAGATGGGTCTGGTCGTCATGCCGCAGGCGCTGAAGCTGGTCATTCCCGGCATCGTCAACACCTTCATCGGCATGTTCAAGGACACCAGCCTGGTCATCGTCATCTCGATGTTCGACCTCCTCGGCATCGTCAAGCAGAACTTCTCCGACGCCAATTGGGCGACGCCGCAGACGGCCAGATCCGGCCTGGTGTTCGCGGCGTTCATCTTCTGGCTGTTCTGCTTCGGCATGTCGCGCTATTCAATGTACACGGAACGCCGTCTCGACACCGGCCACAAACGCTAAAAAAGGGGACCTTGTCATGGCCATAGAAAACGCCGTCAGCGCGGAAGAGATCAAGGTCAATGCCGCCAAGATGCACATTTCCACCACCGATGTCGCCATCGACATCATCGCCATGCACAAATGGTACGGCGAATTCCATGTGCTGAAGGACATCAATCTAAAGGTGATGCGCGGCGAGCGCATCGTCATCTGCGGCCCGTCGGGCTCCGGCAAATCGACGATGATCCGCTGCATCAACCGGCTGGAGGAACACCAGAAGGGCAAGATCATAGTCGACGGCAAGGAACTGACCAACGATCTGAAGAAGATCGACGAGGTGCGCCGCGAGGTCGGCATGGTGTTCCAGCACTTCAACCTGTTCCCGCATCTGACCATCCTGGAGAATTGCACGCTGGCGCCGATCTGGGTGCGCAAGATGCCGCGGAAACAGGCCGAGGAAATCGCCATGCATTTCCTCAAGCGCGTCAAGATCCCGGAACAGGCCAACAAATATCCCGGCCAGCTTTCCGGCGGCCAGCAACAGCGCGTGGCGATCGCCCGCTCGCTGTGTATGAACCCGCGCATCATGCTGTTCGATGAGCCGACCTCGGCTCTCGATCCGGAAATGATCAAGGAAGTGCTGGAGACGATGGTCGGGCTGGCCGAGGAAGGCATGACCATGCTCTGCGTCACCCACGAAATGGGCTTTGCGCGCAAAGTCGCCAACCGGGTGATCTTCATGGACCAAGGCCAGATCGTCGAGCAGAACACGCCGGCCGAGTTCTTCGACCACCCGCGCCATGAGCGCACGAAGCTGTTCCTGTCGCAGATCCTGCACTGATCCTGTACGCCGGTTCGGGACAAGACCGGCGGACCGGGCTCTCTGTCTTGCTGGCTTCGCGCGTATTCGACGAGCGCTGACCGTGCGCCCGGCGTCGCCTAGGCTCGTTCCAGCCGGTGCACCGGCCCGGACGCCATGCAGTGGCTGGGGCCAAATTTTCTCTCAAGCTGAGGTGATCTGCCAGACAGCGACGCCGGCAAGGGCGAGACCGGCGGCGCCCTCGATGGCCCGGGAGATGGTTTCGAACAGCCGTGGCTGGCGCGCGAAAAACTGTACAAGCCGTTCGCGAAACACGATCGACAACACGGCGACGCAGGACAGCGTCAGCGCCACGCCGACCATCATGGTGATGGCAAACAGGACGCCCGCTGCCGGAACATCCCTGGACATCGCGAAAGTCATCGCGAAAAGCGTAAGCGGACAAGGGATCAGGCCTGCCATGACGCCGACAGCCTCGCCCTCGTGCCTGTGGTGATGGCTGTGGCTCAAAGCGCGCCAGAGCATCCAGACGCCGATGAGGCCGAGCAGCCCGCGACTGATGTGCTCCAGAAGCGGAGCGCGGCCGACGCTGCCCAATGCTATTGAGACCAATGGCAGCGAGAGAGCCGCAATCAGAACGGCAATCGTCACATGCGTGAACGATAGCGTGATAGATACGAGCAGACCACGCGAGACCTTCGCATCCGAACCGGCAAGATACGTCGCCAGGACGGCCTTGCTGTGCCCCGGCGTCAGCGCATGGGCAGCCCCGAACACGACGCCCATCGGCAGGAAGGCCATGAACGCCAGCCAATTGCCTCCGGCCGCAAGCAGCTTGATCTGTTCGCCGAGCGTCAGATAGATCGTGCGCTGAAATTCGACGAGCGTCTGGAACATCGGACGAGACTAGCAGAAAATCGGCGAGCGTCAGTGCATGTGGCCGTGGTCATGCGTGTGCTCGTGAGGATGGTCGTTCTCTCCACGTTCCGTTGAAAACCGCACATTCGCCTCAGCCAGGGCCGGCATATGCTGGGATAGTTCGTCCTTCAGCGCTGCGGCGATCTTGTTCGCCGCCGACAGCGGCAGGGTTTCGTCCGCGGCAATTGCGATGTCGGCGTGCAATCTATGACCGATCCAGCGCGCCTTGGCATCGACAATGCGCGCGCCCGGAACATGCTCGGCGGCATGTCGGATGTCGTCCATCACACCGGGTTCGATTCCATCCAGCATGCGGGTCAGCACCGAGCGGGCCGATTGCCAGACGATACCGAAGATCGCAATCGTGATCAGCAGACCGACGATCGGATCGGCCAAGGAAAAGCCGAACCAGACGCCGATGGCTCCGATGACCACGGCAAGGCTGGTAAGTCCATCTGTGCGGGCATGGTAGCCGTCGGCAATCAGTGCCGCGCTGTTGATTTCGCGACCGACGCGGATACGGAACACGGCAACCGCCTCGTTGCCGAGGAAGCCGACAATGCCCGCCGCAGTCAGCCAGCCGAGGTGTGTCACCACTTGTGGATTGATCAGCCTGTCGATGGCTTGGTAGGCAGCGACCACAGCGCTGAACAGAATGATGAGCACGATGATGATGCCGGCCAGATCCTCGACCCGGCCCAAGCCATACGTGAAGATCCGCGACGGCTTGCGCCGCGCCAGCACGAACGCAATCCATAGCGGGATCGCCGTGGTCGCATCGCCGATGTTATGGATCGTATCGGCCAGCAATGCCACGCTCCCCGACAACGCAACCACGACCATCTGCAATGCCGCGGTGATGGCCAGGATCACGAACGACCATTTGATTGCCCAGATGCCCCGGTCGGTGGTGGCAATTGTCGCGTCGATGACGCCATGGCTGTGACCGTGCGGACCGTGACCGCCGTGATGATGTGCGGCGTGCGAGCCGAACCCGAGCCATTCCAGAATGGGGACTACGATGGCATTCATAGATATTTCGCCAGCTGCTTAAGTTCCGCCAGCGAGTTGCCGCCGGTTTCCACGCTGTCCGTCAGGCAATGCTCGATGTGATCGTTGATCAGCTCGCGCTTGGCGCTGCTGATGGCCCTTTCGACGGCATGAAGCTGCTGCGCCAGGTCAACGCAAGGGCGATGCGCCTCGATCATCGCCAGCACCGCCGCAAGGTGGCCTTGCGCGCGCTTCAGGCGCTTTACGATGGAAGGATGCGAAGCGTGGAGATGATCTGACATGCCTTCAGCATATCCTCCCGGGGAGGATACGCGTCAAGCTCTAAGTCAGCTGTTCAATTTCCGGAGAGGCTTCACCTTGAACATTGCTTGGTCTATGCCTTCCCCATGAAGAAGCTTGCCCGTTTTCTTGGCCTGCTGGTCGTTGCAGCAGTCCTTGCGGTGGCGCTGGGCACGCTGCTGCCGCGCCCGCTCTGGCCGGCGGCCGTTGCCGATCCGATCGGCACAAGCCACCGTATCCTGATGCTGCAAAATCCGATCCACACCGACATCGCCATCCCGGTCGACGACGATGTGCGCCGGCGCTTCCATTTCCTGGTCGATGCCGGCATTCCAGCAGACATGGCGGAGGTCCGCTACATCGTCTTCGGCTGGGGCGGCCGCGCCTTCTATCTGGAGACGCCGACCTGGTCGGAGCTGAAGGCGGTGCCGGTGATGAAGGCGCTGACGGTCGATGCCTCGGCAATGCATGTCGACATTTCCGTCGACATCGCCGAGCCGCATCGCGACGTCGCTAGCTTCGACATCGGCGAGGAGCGGTTTACGGCGCTGCTAGATTACATTGCGGCAAGCTTCCGGCAGGGGCCGAACGGGGCCATCCCGATCGAGAGTGCGGCCTATTCCCGCTTCGGTCGGTTCTTCGAAGCCAATGGCCATTTCAACGCGCTGGTCGGCTGCAACACCTGGACGGCGGCGGCACTGCGCACGGCCGGGTTGCGCACCGGCTGGTGGAATCCGCTGCCGGCCTCGCTCGGCCTGTCGATGCGGCTTTACAATTGAAGAGGGTTCCGGCTGATCAACGCCGCGATCCTTCGCGCCCCCCTCTGTCCTGCCGGACATCTCCCCCACGAGGGGGGAGATTAGCGGCTTCGACGCCTTGCTAGGTCATGCAACCTTGAAGATTGGCGAAAGCCAATGTGATGGCCAATCTCCCCCCAAGTGGGGGAGATGTCCGGCAGGACAGAGAGAGGCGCTGTCCCGCCAGCCTGTCGTGCGTATCATCGCGCGCCATCGTCCAACGCCCGCCAGCCATAGAGCCAGTCGAGATCGGCGGCGAGTTTTTCGGGCGAGCGCATCGCCAGGAACAGGTTGCGGGCCATCGCCACCGGCCCGGCCGCATGCCAGGCGAGGCGATTGACGGCGCCGCGGCGGGCGACCTGGGCGACGCGCGGCCGCCGCGCCTGTTCCCAGGCGACAAGCGCGCTGCTGAGATCGGCAGGCGAGGTGGCAACGAAACCGGCAAGGGTTACCGCGTCTTCGATCGCCATCGCCGCGCCCTGTGCTGCAAACGGCGTCATCGCGTGCGCCGCATCGCCGGTCAGCGCGATGCCTTCCGGCGTCGTCCACCGCCGCTGCTCGACAATGTGGATCGGCCATGCCGTCCACGGCGCGGCCTCGTTCGCCAAGCGGACCAGCGCCGGCGCGGCGCCACGCATGGCGCTGGCGAGGATGGCGGGGTCGGCATGCCCTGACCAGCCCTCGGCGATGCGCTCGCCCTTGGTGAAGGCCGCGAGGTTGAAGGCAGTGCCACGGCTGACCGGATAGGCGACCATATGGAAGCCTGGATAGAGGAATGCGGTAACGCAATCGGGCGCACCGATCACCCTGAAGGCTTGTCCGGCGGGGCTGTCGGCGGCCACCGTGGCGCGCCAGGCAAGCTCGCCCGAAAACCGGCTTCTCCGGAAATCGGCTGCGTTGCGGGCAAGCGTTTCTCGCACCGACGACCAGACGCCATCGGCGCCGATCAGCAGACAGCCAGCCTCGACCGTGTCGCCATCAGCCGATGCAGTGACGGTAACACCTTTCGATCCGGCTGCGATGTCGGTCACCCGCGCGCCGGCGATCAGATCGATACCGGGCTGCTCCGAAACTCGCTGCATCAGCGCTGACTGCAGATCCGCGCGGTGGGCAACGAGATAGGGCGCTCCCCAGCGCGTTTCGGCCGCCTGGCCAAGCGGTACGCGCGCCAGCTTGCGCAGCGTGGCGGCATCCTTGAGCACGACCGCCTCCGGCCGCACCGCCGTCGGCAACAGCCGATCGAGTACGCCGAGCTGCCGTAGGATGCGCGTCGCGTTGGGCGAAAGCTGGATACCGGCGCCGGCAGCCTCGAGGTGCTGCGCCTGTTCGAACAGTTTTATCCGATAGCCGCGCTCGGCGAAGGCCAGTGCCGCGGTCAGCCCGGCGACGCCCGCCCCGGCGATGACCACCTGCCGGGACTGCGTTTCCTGCATCAGGCTTGTCGCGGAAGAATCAGGCGGCCTGGTCGAGATAGAGGCAGCCCGGCGGCTGCGTTTCCAACGCCTTCAGCTTCGGCGAATAGCGATAGAGCGTCGAGCAATAGGGGCAGACCTTTTCATTGTCGTCGCCCATATCGAGAAATACATGGGGGTGGTCGAAAGGCGGATTGGCGCCGGTGCACATGAATTCCTTGACGCCGATGTCGATTGCCGGATAGCCCGCATCGTTCTGGAAATGGGGAATGGAACCGCCTGCCATCGTCGTCTCCTGATCTTGTCGATTGCATCTGGATCATAACCCGTCTCTTTGCAAGATCGATGAAATGAAACTGTCGCAAAAGCCTGTCAGAGGATAAGTTAAGCCGGTTAAGGCTATGGTCGTCGAACGGTGTGGGAAGAGCGGAAACCATGAACGAACTGAAGCCGGTGCAGAACGAATTCATCACCGTCGAGGCGGCGAGCCGCGAAGGCGGCAATCCCGACCGCTTCGTCAACCGCGAGTTTTCCTGGCTGCAATTCAACCGGCGCGTGCTCGAAGAGTCGCTGAACGCCAATCATCCGCTGCTCGAGCGTGTTCGCTTCCTGTCGATATCGGCCGCCAACCTCGACGAGTTCTTCATGGTCCGCGTTGCGGGTCTTGCCGGCCAGGTGCGCGAGGGCATCGTGCTGAAGAGCCCGGACGGGCGCACGCCCGAGCAGCAGCTCGAACAATTGCTGCGCGAGGTCGAGCGCCTGCAGGAGGACCAGCAGAAAAGCCTTTCGGCGCTGATGCTGCTCCTCGACAAGGAAGGCATTGAAAGCATCACTCGCGAGGCGCTGAGCAAGGACGAGAAGGCCTGGCTGGAGGACCATTTCCAGGAGCAGGTATTTCCGGTGCTGACACCGTTGTCGATCGATCCGGCGCATCCGTTCCCGTTCATTCCCAATCTCGGTTTCTCGATGGCGCTGCAATTGCGCCATCGCAAGAACGGCGAGGAAATGAGCGCGCTTCTGCGCCTGCCGGTGGCGCTGAGGCGCTTCATCCGTTTGCCGGATCGCAAGCGCCATGTCCGCTTCATCCCGCTCGAGGAGGCGGTCGGTCTTTATATCGGCAAGCTGTTCCCAGGCTATGAGGTCAAGGGCTCCGGCACGTTCCGCATCATCCGCGATAGCGATATCGAGGTCGAGGAAGAATCAGAGGATCTGGTGCGACTGTTCGAGACGGCGCTGAAGCGCCGCCGCCGCGGTTCGGTCATCCGTATCGAATTCGACATGCTGATGCCGCCCGAGTTGCGCGACTTCGTCGCCGGCGAGCTTGGTGTCTCGGCAAGCCGCATCAGCGTGCTCACCGGTCCGCTGGCGCTCAGCCAGATTTCGGAGATCGTCGCCGTCGCCCGCGACGATCTGAAGTTCACGCCCTATAACCCGCGTTTTCCCGAGCGCATCCGCGAGCATGGCGGCGATTGTTTTGCCGCGATCCGCGAGAAGGACATCATCGTCCACCACCCCTACGAATCCTTCGACGTGGTGGTGCAGTTCCTGCGTCAGGCGATGGCCGATCCGGAAGTGGTAGCGATCAAGCAGACGCTCTATCGCACCTCCAACGACAGCCCGATCGTACGCGCTTTGGTCGACGCCGCCGAGGCCGGCAAGTCGGTGACCGCGCTGGTCGAGCTCAAGGCGCGTTTCGACGAAGAAGCCAACATCCGCTGGGCCCGCGACCTCGAGCGAGCCGGCGTCCAGGTCGTCTTCGGCTTCCTCGAACTGAAGACCCATTCGAAAATGTCGCTGGTCGTGCGCCGCGAGGATGGCAGGCTGCGCAATTACGTGCATCTCGGCACCGGCAACTACCACCCGGTCACCGCGCGCATCTACACCGACCTGTCCTTCTTCACCACCGCCCCGACGATCGCGCGCGATGTCGCCCAGCTGTTCAACTTCATCACCGGCTATGCCGAGCCGGCCGAGCAGATGCGGCTGGCCATATCGCCGTTCACGCTGCGCGACCGCATCCTCAAGCACATTTCCGATGAGATCAGCCACGCGCTGGAGGGCAGGCCGGCCCGCATCTGGATGAAGATGAACGCCTTGGTCGACCCGATCGTCATTGACGCGCTCTACGATGCCAGCCGCGCCGGCGTCGAGATCGATCTCGTCGTGCGCGGCATCTGCTGCCTGAGACCGCAGGTGCCCGGCCTATCGGAGAACATTAGGGTGAAGTCGATCGTCGGCCGTTTCCTTGAGCACAGCCGCATCTATTGCTTCGGCAACGGCCACGGCCTGCCATCGGACGGGGCGATCGTCTACATCTCCTCGGCCGATCTGATGCCGCGCAATCTCGACCGCCGTGTCGAGACCATGGTGCCGATCACCAATCCAACTGTGCACGAACAGGTGCTCGGCCAGATCATGCTCGGCAACATCATGGACAACCAGCAAAGTTTCGACGTATTGGCTGACGGAACCTCCCGGCGCGTCGTGCTGGAGGAGGGCGAGGAACCGTTCAACGCGCAGGAATATTTCATGACGAATCCGAGCCTGTCCGGACGGGGCGATGCGTTGAAGTCGCATGCGCCCAAGCGCATCGCGCAGTTCAAGCGCCGCAAGAAACAGAACGCAGCGACGGGCTGATGATTTCAGCGTCCCAGGGCCGGCTCCAGGACCGCCGACCGCTGTCCATCATCGATATCGGATCGAACTCGATCCGTCTTGTCATCTATGAGGGGCTGGCGCGCTCGCCGACCTTGCTGTTCAATGAAAAGATGCTGGCCGGCCTCGGCCGCGGCATCGTTTCGACCGGAAAGCTCGATCCCGAGGCGGTGACGCGCTCGATGGAAGAGTTCCGCCGTTTCCGCGCGCTCTCCGACCAGGCCGGCGCCGAGCGCATGTATGTGCTGGCGACCGCCGCCGCCCGCGAGGCGGTCAACGGCCCCGACTTCATCCACCGCGCTGAGGATGTGCTCAAAACCGAGATCCAGGTGCTGAGCGGCCGCGAGGAAGCCCATTATTCGGCGCTCGGCGTCATTTCCGGTTTCCATCCGGCCAACGGCATCGCCGGCGATCTTGGCGGCGGCAGCCTCGAATTGATCGACATTGACGGTGAGACGATCGGTGACGGCATCACGCTGCCGTTGGGCGGCCTGCGCCTGCAGGACATGGCGAAGAACTCGCTGACCCAGGCGGCAAGGATCACGCGCGAGCAACTGGCGCGGGCGAAATTGCTGAAGGGCGGGCAGGGCAGGGCGTTCTACACGGTCGGCGGCACCTGGCGAAACCTCGCCCGGCTGCACATGGAAATGACCAACTACCCGCTCGGCGTCATGCACCATTACGAGATCGGCATCGAAAGCGCCGCGAACTTCCTCCGACAGGTCGCCAAGGCCGAGATCGATAAGATCAAAGGCATCGAGGGCATCTCCAAGAACCGCCGCTCGCTGCTGCCTTATGGCGCCATCGTGCTGCAGGAGATCATGGCGGCGATGCAGCCGTCGAAGATCATCGTGTCGGCGCTGGGCGTGCGCGAGGGCTTTCTCTACTCGCTGCTCGACAAGGCCGAGCAGAAAGCCGATCCGCTAATCTCGGCGGCGGAAGAGCTTGCCCGCCTGCGCTCGCGCTCGGTCGACCACGCGCATGAGCTTGTAGAGTGGACCGGCAAGGCGTTCGCTGCCTTCGGCATCGACGAAACCAGGGATGAGGCGCGCTACCGCCACGCCGCCTGCCTGCTCGCCGATATCGGCTGGCGTGCCCATCCCGAATATCGCGGCAAGCAATCGCTCAACATCATCGCCCACGCCTCGTTCATCGGCGTCGACCATCCCGGCCGCGCCTTCCTGGCGCTTGTCAGCCTGTTTCGCCACGAGGGCGTGTTCAATGAAGCCGCTCCGGAAATCCGCGGACTGGCGACACCGCGCTATCTCGAGCGCGCCCGCGTGCTGGCCGCGCTGCTGCGCGTCGTCTATTTGCTGACTGCGGCAATGCCAGGCGTCATGCCACGGCTGAAATGGGAAAACCGCGGCAATGGCGTGCTGGCGCTGGTGCTGCCGGCAGCGCTGGCCGATCTTTACGGCGAGCGGCCGGCCGGCCGGCTGGCACAGCTGGCAAAGGTAACCAATCGCCGGCTGGTGCTGGCGGTCGAGGGCGGGCCCAGTATTTCAGTGAAGTAGTTTGAGGCACGACGCCAATTGCATGTGGCAATTCGCTGCGAGCTCCACGCTTGGGAGAAGGTCGTGAAATCCAGTCAAATCCTGCTGCTGCTGCTTTCCATCCTGCCATTGTTGATTTTCGACGCGGCCAGAGCTCAGACGGTTTCCAAGGTTTCCGTTGCTGCAAAAGGCGCGTTTGAGTTTGAGAAGAGTTATCCAAAAGCCGCAGACGGAAAAACACCGTTCAATTTGCTCACAGGTTTTCTAAAACCTAAAAGCGGGCAAAAGATAAAATATTTTGTATTTAGAATAAGCGACGAAATGATCAAATTTCAAAGATCGATTTCGATGAACACGTTTTATGCGGACGTTAATCTCTGTCCTGGCGCTGTCGATCGAACCGTGTCCGTTCATCAGCCCCTCGGCAACTTTCTTGAGCCTATCGTGGGCCGAACCGACCTGTTGCCATACGTTAAGAGGGCAAGCCTGATCCAATTGCGCAACTACCTGTATGTCGCGATTGACAGCAATCTTCGGAGCTACTCCCCCAAGGGCGCAGATCAATATGGATATGAATGGCTGCCGATCGCGGTGGAAAGCAGACAGGTTTGCCTGACCATCAGCGTCGGTCGAATGGGGCATGGCGCCTTTCTCTCTCAGCCCATAAACATAACCAGGCTTGCGGAGTTCGTCTTTCTCGACAGCAAATGAGCCGAACCGGGCGGCAGCTTAGCCAGTCCCTGCAGCCATCCGGCCGTCGGCCGACCATGCACCCGCGCCAGCCATCGCCAGCGCCAGAAAACCGCCTGATATCGCGATGTCCTTCATCAGCATCTGCGAATGCATGAAGGTCAGCGTCGGATCGCCGCCGCCCTGGCCATAGTGGCCGATGAACGCTGTCGCGACGCAAAAGGCGGCGAGCAGCAGCGCCACGACCGGCGTCTTGAAGCCGACGAGGATGAGCAGCCCGGCGATCAGCTCGAACAGGCCTGTCGCCCAGGCTACGAGCGTTGGCAGCGGCAGGCCGAGGCCGGCAAAATAGCCTGATGTGCCGGCAACGTCAGTAAGCGCGTGGAAGCCGGACGGAACGAAAAGTGCGGCGAGCAGCAATCGGGAAAGCAGAAGCAGCGCATTGCGGGGCATCTTCACCTCCGTTGTCGACGGCCGCTTGGCCTGGCGCCCGATCTTAGCAGGTTTTCCGTCAGCGGACCGAAGGGCACAAACCGACAACGAAAAAGGGGCGCGGAAAATTCCGCACCCCTTTTGTCCAAGCAATGCTGGACTGCTTCAGCCGCGCTTGGCGTCGATCGAATAGGCGCCTGGGCCCGAGGAGGCCAGCACGAGGAAGCCGCCGGCAATCGCGACGTTCTTCAGGAAATTGATCATCTGCATCTGATCGGCCCAGCCGGTGTGGGCGACCAATGCGGTGGCAACGGTGAAGATCGCCATCACCCAGCCGACGATCCGGGTCTGGAAGCCGACGAGGATGGCGAGGCCGCCAAGCAGTTCGATCAGGCCGACGACAATGGCGGTCACCATCGGCAGCGGCAGGCCGAGGCTGCCGAAATAGCCGGCCGTGCCGGCAATCGCCGTCAGCTTGCCGAAGCCGGAAAGCAGGAAGATGACCGAAAGCAGGATGCGGCCGAGCAGGATCGTGCCCGAGGCGCCGGCGGCGGTGCCGGAACCGGCAAACGAAGTGTTGGTGGACGTGTTGGTGGACATGCGTAACTCTCCAGAAGGGTTTGGCCAAACGGCTTGGGATACCCGTCTAGTTAGCGCAGGCCGACTGTTCACCAAAGACGCCAGATTGGTTACGGATTGTTCACCCAGGTAACGTTTTCGCGATCAACTTACCCCGGATGCGTCATGTCCTGCGGCCGCACCAGCCGCTCATAGTCGGCTTCGCTGACCAGCCCGGTGGCCAGCGCTTCCTCGCGCAGCGTTGTGCCGTTCTTGTGCGCCGCCTTTGCAATCTTGGCCGCGTTGTCGTAGCCGATCGTCGGCGCCAGCGCGGTCACCAGCATCAGCGAACGGTCGAGTGCCGCCTTGATGTTGTCCTCGCGGGCCTCGATGCCGACGACGCAATTGTCGGTGAACGACACCGAAGCGTCGGCCAGCAGCTGCACCGACTGCAGGAAACAATAGGCCATCAGCGGATTGTAGACGTTGAGTTCGAAATGGCCCTGGCTGCCGGCGAAGCTGATCGCCGCATTGTTGCCGAAGACCTGCACGCAAACCTGCGTCATCGCTTCGCACTGGGTCGGGTTGACCTTGCCCGGCATGATCGACGAGCCCGGTTCGTTTTCCGGCAGCGACAATTCACCGAGGCCCGAACGCGGGCCGGAACCGAGCAGACGGATGTCGTTGGCGATCTTGAACAGCGCCGCCGCGCAGGCATTGATGGCGCCGTGCGAGAAGACCATGGAATCATGGGCGGCAAGCGCCTCGAACTTGTTCGGCGCGGTGACGAAATCGATGCCGGTGATCGCGGCGATACGCGCCGCCACCTTTTCGGCAAAACCGACCGGCGCGTTGAGGCCGGTGCCGACCGCGGTGCCGCCTTGCGCCAATTCCTGCAGGCCGGGCAGGGTCAGTTCGATGCGCTTGACCGACGAGGCGACCTGCGCCGCATAACCGGAGAATTCCTGGCCGAGCGTCAGCGGCGTCGCGTCCTGTGTATGGGTGCGGCCGATCTTCACAATATGGGCGAAAGCCTTGGTCTTGGCCTCGAGTGCCGCATGCAAATGTCTTAGCGCCGGCAGCAGGTCGTGGATGATGCGCTCGGCGCAGGCGATGTGCATTGCAGTCGGATAGGTGTCGTTCGACGACTGGCTCATATTGACGTGGTCGTTGGGATGCACCGGCTTCTTCGACCCCATGACGCCGCCCAAAAGCTGGATCGCCCGGTTGGAGATCACCTCATTGGCGTTCATGTTGGACTGCGTGCCCGAACCGGTCTGCCAGACGACCAGCGGGAAATGCTCGTTGAGCTTGCCGTCGATGACCTCCTGGGAGGCCTCGATAATGGCCTTGCCGATCGCCGGATCGAGCCGCTTCAGCTCCATATTGGCCTCCGCTGCCGCCCGCTTGACGATGCCCAGCGCCCGCACGATCGAGGCCGGCTGCTTTTCCCAGCCGATCTTGAAATTGGCCAGCGAACGCTGCGCCTGCGCGCCCCAGTAACGGTCGGCGGCGACCTCGATGGGACCGAACGTGTCGGTTTCGGTTCTGGTCTCTGGCGCGCTCACGAAGTCTCTCCGGTTTGCAATTTGCAAACGGCGTATCGCGTTGCACAAATGCCTTCAAGCGGAGATTGCGGGTGACGGGAATGCAAATCGGTTGAAGGTGCTGGCAATCTCCCCACTTGAGGGGGAGATGTCGCCGAAGGCGACAGAGGGGGTCGGTAGGTCTTGACGCAACTCCCATAGCGGACGAAACAGGCTGGTGTTCCACGCGAGACGACCCCCTCTGGCCTGCCGGCCATCTCCCCCTCGAGGGGGGAGATCGCAACCTCACCCCGCCGTGTATCCTCCATCCACGGCGAAGATTCCGCCGCTGGTCCATGCCGCTTCGTCGCTGGCGAGATAGACGGCGATGCCGGCAAGGTCGCCGGTTCGGCCGATGCGGCCGAGCGGGTAGCTGCGCTCGACATAGGCCTTGAGCTCGGCTTGCGCGGCCTCAGGCAGGTTTTCGATCGACCTGCGCCGCATCGCTGTGTCGACCGTGCCGGGCGCGATGGCGTTGACTCTTATGCCGCGCGGCCCGAGCTCGAAGGCGAGCGACTTGGTCAGCGAATTGAGCGCGCCCTTCGACAGCGAATAGAGGCTGGACGGCCGCTTCGGGATCATCTTATGCGCGAAATAGGACGAGATGTTGATCACCGAGGCCGCGCCCGGCGCGAGATGCGGCAACAGCCGCTGGGTGAGGAAGAATACCGCCGTGACGTTGAGTGCGAAGGACTGCTGGAACTGATCCTCGCTGACGGTTTCGAACGGCACAAGGAACGCCACGCCGGCATTGTTGACGAGGATATCGACAGGTGGGCCGCGCCTGGCATGCTCGACCACGGCATCGATGCCGGCGCTGGCCGACAGGTCGGCCGAAAGCGCTTCGACATTATCCCCGAGCTGCTTGCGGGCGGCGTCGAGTTTTTTGCCGTCGCGGCCGACGATCAGCACGTCCGCGCCTTCGCGCAAAAACGCCTCGGCGATTGCCAGCCCGATCCCGTCCGAGCCGCCGGTGACCAGTGCCCGTTTGCCGCCTAGTCTCATCCAACACTCCCGCGCACTGCCGCCTTCCGCCGGCGGCATGACCCCAGAGCAGCGCTGCCTGCACTCCGGGTCAAGTCGCCTGCCTATCCCAGCGTATGAAACTTCGCCTCGTCTCACCGCCCAAGCAGCGATTGTGAGGTTGGCGACAGCCGCAAAGTCTCAGTCGGCTTGGCCATACGTGACTGGACGCTCTGCTCGAACACTTGCCACTCCGGGGAGGCAGCCAAGGCTGCCTCGTGGCGGGCATGTGCATCGGCGCTGGCGAAACCGGTGATGCTGATGAAGACGTTTTCGCTGGCCCGCACCGGCAGCCGCGGAAAGCTGTTTTCGGCATGTTCGGTAACGAAGGCGGCGAGCGGCGACGCGCCAAATGCGGCGAGCACCGGAAGGGCCGCGGTCTGGAAGTCGTTGGCGAAACGGGCTTCCAGGCCCGGTTGCAAATGATGAATCCTGATGACAATAATTGCCTGCAAATCGCTGCCTGCGCACGGTTTTTCGAGGTCCGCCTGGGGTACTCGTTTCGATCCCGAGAGGTCTAGGCTCGCGCCCGGCCAGGCCGGCTTCAGCAGCAGCACGTCGTCGGATGAGATCATCGTGGCGTTGGCGGCGTCGCGCCAGGCAGCCCAGACCGGCCCGTCATAGAAGGCGGTCAGAGCGTTTTTCCGCGCTTCCATACCGTCGAAGCCGCGCAGCCAGACGAACATATCCGGCCGGTCGAGATCGCGGAACTGGCCGATGATGGTCATCCCCGCCGTTTCCTGGCCCTCGATCAGCTGATTGTCGAAGATGCCGATCAGTGTCTCGCGCCGGCCGGGTTTCAGCGTGTATTGCCTGAGTTCGACGACGGGCGAGGCGAGCAGATCGGGATTAGGTATGGCGTTCAAAGGCAGGTTCATCGCGCGAGCTCCAAAACAGGACAGTCATCCTGTTTTACAAAACAGACCGATTGTCCTGTTTTGTCAATCTGCTATCGTGTGAAGATGTCAGCAGAGATATCCGCTCGCCCAAGGTCGCGGGCTCAAAAACGCACCAACGACCCCGAAGGCATGCGCAAAAAGGTGCTCGATGTCGCCGAGGAGGCGTTTCAGGCACGCGGCTATCATGCATCCAGCATGGGCGACCTGATGGCGACGGCGGGCGTCACCGGCGGCGCGCTGCACCACCATTTCCCAACCAAGAAGGCGCTGGCGCTCGCAGTGATCGAGGAGCGGGTCGCCGCCGCCGTAGAAGAGACTTGGATCGCGCCGATGCGGATGGCTCCCTCAGCGCGCGAGGGCGTGCGCTCCGTGTTCGCGGCCGTCGCGGCGGAGCTGGAGCAGCAGGGTTTCGTGCGCGGCTGCCCGCTCAACAACCTGGCGCATGAACTGTCGCTTGCCGATCCGGATTTCCGCATTGCCCTTGCCGGCATTTTTTCGACCTGGCGTCAGGCGATCGCCGACAAGATCAGCGCCGACCAGCAGGCGGGCCGGGAGCTGGGCACCGATCCGCAGCGCTTCGCAGCGCTCGCCGTCGCCAGCTATTCGGGCGCCATGTCGATGGCCAAGACAGCACAGGACGCGAGCGTGCTGCGTGACTGCCTGATGGCGTTGGAGCAGGGAGTTATGTCGTCCAAAGCAGGAACGAGGCGACGTAGCAGGATACTGCACAGAGCCCTCTGACGCCGGCAGGACAGTCGCTCACTATGACCGAGGCGGGGAGGCCGAGCTCTTAATTCGGCAGCGGCTTGATCAGCTCGTAGCCGACCACGCTTTCGGCACTGGTGCCCTCGTCATAGCGCCTGGCCACAACTGCCTGCAGGTCGGGTGCGTAAAGCGCGGTAAACTCGTCCCGCATCTCGCCGGCCTCGCTCCTGATGGTCTGCTTGACCGCGAGCACGGAGTATTTGCAATCACCCAGGCTGAACGTCTCCTTGCCCTTGATGTTGATCTCCAGCGTCTCGGTGCCCTTCGGCGGCTTGTTCGGTGCGAGACGGGCAAATACGATCTTGCTCTTGGCACCCGCCTTCAGCGGGAACACCTTCCTGAGATCGGAAAACGGGATCATCGCCAGCTGCCCCGTGCTGCTGTCGCGAAACACCTCGATCAGCCCGCCGAACAGGTACTGCGACTGCGGCGATTGCGACTGGTATTTGTTGGCAACCGCCACCATTCCGCCCGCCGCCGGACGAAATTCGCTGTGGATGCCAGCCCTTTCGAGAATGAAGCCGGCCTTGGCCGATTTGGCGTCGATGCACTCGGCGCCATGCGCCGCGCTCGTCACCGCCAGAATGGCCATTGTCATGCCGATGGATGCAGTGTTCATGGCGTCCTCCTCTGCCCGCGCAAATTGAATGCCGAAAGCAATGCCAGACCTGGGGGAACGTGTCGACACACTTTGCGAGCAACTGGACTGCCGGTCCGCGTCGTGCTGAATTTTAGCGCATGATGCATCGCATTTCCGCCCGGCCGGTTTCCCGGCGCAGGTTCCTGATGAAGGCAGCGGCCGTTGCCGCGGCCGGCGCCGTTTCGCGCCCGGCCTTCGGCCAGACCGGGCAGCGCATCCCGCCGATCGACGCCACTTTCCTGTTTATCGCTGATGTCCATGCCTGCCGCATGGCGAACGGATTGAGCCCGCACTGCGAGCAGGAGGGCAAGACAGACGCTGCCTTGCTGCGCAACGTCGCCGCACTCAACGGCGTCGGCGACAGGCAATGGCCGGCTGAAATCGATGGCGTTGCCACCGCCCTGCGCTCGACGGGCAAAATCGGCACGCCGCTCGGCCTCGTCGTTGGCGGCGACATCACCGATGATGGCGGCGGCCAGATCACCCAGCCCAGCGAGGGCACGCAACTGCTTCAGTTCAGCCAGCGCTACCAGCAAGGCGTCGGCCCCGACCGCGTGCACATGCCGGTCTATGTCGGCCTCGGCAACCACGACCTCGACCAGAACGGCCCGCGCTCGCATGTCGACTGGTACCGCCGCGAAATGCGCGACTACGTCGAGGTCAACCACCGCCCCGGCGTGTTCTTCAAGCCGCCTGCGCCGGCGACCGACTACGACGTCGAGACCGACTGCTATTCATGGGATTGGGGCGGCCTGCATCTTGTCCAGACGCACCGTTTCGCCGGCGATACCGGCCATGGCGCCGTCAGCAGCCTGCCATGGCTGAAGCAGGACCTGGCGACTTATGCCGGCGACGGCCGCCCGGTCATCCTGTTCCAGCATTATGGCTGGGATACTTTTTCGATCGAAAGATGGGACGCCGCCGAGAAAACCTTCGACGACGCCGGCAAGGGTCCGCCCCACTGGTGGAGCGAAGCCGACAGGCAGGCGCTGCTGGCTGTGCTGAAGGGTTACAACGTCGTCGGCGTCTTCCATGGCCACCAGCACGCGACGCCGATGATCTACCACCGTGACGGGGTCGACTTGTTCAAGCCGAAGGCCGCCTTCATGGGCGGCTTTGCGTTGGCGCGGGTGACGGGAAACAGCATGGATGTGGTGCTGGGCGAAGCCGCCGGAGATCATGGCGAGGTCACCTTCACCAATGCATACAGCAAAAGCCTGACTTTCTGACGGGCAGGAGAGGGCCAAAAAGGCGGCCGAGCCGCCTTTTCCTGGTTCACGAAGGGCCGGCGTCAAAGCGCCTTCTTCACCTTCTCCTTCACGTCGCCGTAAGCCTTCTGCATCTTGCCGGTCGCCTTGTCGACGTCGCCTTCGGCCTCGGCGCGCCTCTTGCCGGTGGCCTTGCCGGCGGTCTGCTTGACCGAGCCCTTGGCTTGCTTGGCAACGCCGGCAACCTGATCCTTGTTCACCATCTCGCATCTCCTGGACCGTTCGCCTGGAGAAACGGTCGCGGATCGCTTAGGTTCCGGGTTCTGCCCGTCGATTGGGATAGCTTCCGGCCGCGAAGCCGACAGGATAGGGTGCACCAGAACGCCCGAACAGACAGGGCCGGAGGGACAATGGCTGAATTCACGCTCTTCCTCGGCAACAAGTGTTTTTCGTCGTGGTCACTGCGGCCGTGGCTGGCGATGAAGTATCTGGAGATCCCGTTCGAGGAAGGTCTTGTGCGCCTGCGCACGCCCGAGACCGCGGCCAATCTGGCCAGGATATCGCCGACCGGCCAGGTGCCGGTGCTGAACCATCGGCTGCCGAATGGCGAGGTCCGGATCGTCTGGGAAACCCTTGCCATCCTTGAATATCTCGCCGAGCTGTTTCCCGGGAAAGAGCTTTGGCCGGCCGACATCGGCGCCCGCGCGCTGGCCCGCTCGGCGGCGACAGAGATGCATTCCGGCTTTCGCGAGGTCCGCTATGGCTGGCCGATGAATTTGCGCCGGCCAAAAGGCTACAAGCCGCTCGACGCCGAAGGTGAGGCACAACGGGCGCGCATCGAAGGGCTATGGCGCGAATGCCGCGAAAAATACGGCAAAGGCGGCCCGTTCCTGTTTGGCCATTTCACCGCGGCCGACGCCATGTATGCGCCGGTCGTCACCCGCTTCGACACCTATGGCGGCACGCTGGCAACCGATACCCGCGCCTATGTCGACGCCGTGCTTTCGATGCCGGCGATGCGCCACTGGTATGCCGAGGCGGCGAAAGAGCCTTGGCCGGAGCCCGGCCCAGACGAATAGAGCCGAGCAACCGGCAAACTGGTCTTCCACTTCGCGGCCCGCGGCCTATCTGAAGATCGGGCTGGGGCCTTGGAGACTTCACAATGACATCTGTTTCTTCCGCACTGGCCGGCAAGGTCGCACTCGTCACCGGCGCCTCCTCGGGCATCGGCGAGGCAACGGCTGTGGCACTCGCAGCCGCCGGGGCCAAGGTGGCGATTGCCGCACGCCGCGCCGATCGTCTCGAAGCGCTGGCCGCGCGTATCGAAGAGGCCGGCGGCGCTGCGCTCCGCATCGAGGCTGACGTCACCAGCAACGACGATGTCACCGCCATGGTCGACAAGGTTGTCGCCGAATGGGGCCGCCTCGACATCCTCGTCAACAATGCAGGTGTCATGCTTCTGTCGCCGGCCGCCGATGCCGAACTCGACGACTGGCGCCGCATGGTCGAGCTCAACCTGCTGGCGCTGATGGGCGTCACCAAGGCGGCGCTGCCGCATCTCAGGGCCGCCAAGGGTCACATCGTCAATGTCTCGTCGATCGCCGGACGCGTCGCCAATCCCGGCGCCAGCGGCTATGCCGCAACCAAGTTCGGCGTCGTCGGCTTTTCCGAATCGCTGCGCCGCGAAGTCTACGCCGACAAGGTTCGCGTCACCGTCATCGAGCCTGGCCTTGTGCGCACCGAACTCGGCGACCATGTCACCAACCCGGCGGCGAAGGCCGGGCTCGACCAGCGGCTCGCCGCCATGGAGGCGCTGACCGCCGAGGACATCGCCGCGGCCATTCTCTACGCCGTGGGCCAGCCGGCACACGTCAACGTCAACGAGATCGTCATCCGCCCGACCGACCAGGAACGGTGAACGGCGTCAGATATTTTCGCTACGCCTCAAATCCCGCCCGCAGGAAATCGCCACACTCCTCGACCAGCCGCGACGGGTCCCTCGCGAGGTAGACGCCGAAATCCGCCATCGGCGCCGGCGGCAGGTTGAAGCGTCCGTTGAGGCTTTGGCAGTCGGGCGGCAGTCCTTCCTGCAGCAGAAGGCCGATGCCAAGCCCGGCCCTCAGCGCCGAGATCAGTGTCGCGAAGGTCGACACGCGGCAGCCGATCTTCCAGCCGATCCCGGCCTCGGCGAGCGAGGCCAGCATCCTGTCCTGCCAGGAGCAGGCGCCTTCGAAGATGATCAGCGGAAGCTCAACCTCGTCATCGATCTCGATCATGCGGCTTGCCGCCCAGACCAGCTGTCGTGACAGATGGCCTCGCGGCGCCTTTGTGAAGCGCGCCGGATCGGCCATGACGATGTCGCATCTTCCTTCGCCCAAAGACTTGCTGAGATCGCTGCTGCTGGCCGACGTCAGCTCGATCTCCACGGAAGGATGCCGGCGGCGGAAGTCGGCGATGATCAACGGCAGCCGCGTTACCGCCAAATCCTCGACGATGCCGAGCCGGACACGGCCGACCAGCCTGCGGCCTTCTATCTCGCGCCTGGCATCGTCGCCGATCGCGATGGCCTTGCGGGCGAAGGCGAGCAGGATCTCGCCGGCCTCGGTCAGCGTCACGCCGCGCGGCGAACGGCGCAGCAGCTCGGCGCCGACTTCACCCTCGAGGCGCTGAAGCTGCATGCTCACCGCCGCCTGGGTGCGGGCAAGCCGATCGGCCGCCCGGCTCACCGTTCCCGTATCGGCCACGGTGACGAAGGCGCGCAGCAGCCTGACGTCGATATCTCCAGTCATAAGAAGTCCTGATAGCTGTGTCAGCACTATCAGGCTACCTGAAAGCCCGATCTGAATTCAAGGTCCGCTCGTCCAACGAAAACAGGAGCAGCCACCTTGTCCTACAGAAGAAGATTTGAGGAGCTCGGTGTCGCCTGGCCGTCACTCGAGCGGCCCGCTTTGCCGTTCTCGCCGACGGTTCGGGTCGCCGACATCGTCTATGTCTCCGGTCAGATCCCCGAGATCGGGCAGGAGATCGCCGCGATCGGCCAGGTCGGCGCAGAGATCGATCTGGCCGCGGCGCGGAATGCCGCCCGGCTCTGCGCGGCCAACATCGTCTATTGGCTGGACAAGGAATTGGACGGCAATCTCGACCGCGTCGTGAAATTCGCCAAGCTGACCGTCTATGTGAACGCGGCGGCCGGCTTTGCGGCCTATTCGGAGGTCGGCAACGGAGCATCCGAATTTCTGCTCCATGTTTTTGGCGAGCGTGGCGAGCATGCCCGCTGCTCGCTCGGCATGGCCGGCTTGCCGGCCAATGTTCCGGTCGAAGCCGACGCCATTGTGCATGTCCGCTGATGCACGCCCAAAGCATGCACTCAGGGCTTATCCGGGAGTGCGCAGCGAAACCAGGGGAGGCTTGGCTTGATAAGTACAAATTTTGAGGGGCGGAAGGCGCTGGTTCTCGGCGGAGGCAAGGGCCTGGGTTTCGGCGTCGCCGAAGCGCTCGCGGCGAAAGGCGCCGAGATCATCCTGGCCGGACGAGGGAAGGAGACCCTGGATGCGGCGCGGCGCGCGATCGAGTCCGCCGGCCCCGTCTGCTCGACCTTCAGCGCCGATCTTTCCGATAACGACAGCGTCTCCCGGCTGATCCGTGCCATCGAGGACGAGCATCAGCGGATCGACATCGTCCTGCTCAATGGCGGCGGCCCGCCGCCCTTCGCGGCCAGCGTCTTCGATGCGAGCGTCTGGGAGAAGCAGTTCACCAGCATGGTGCTGAGCCAGATGCGCATCGCCATTTCTTTCCTGCCAGGCATGCGGTCGCGGCGCTGGGGGCGCATCATCGCCGTTTCCTCCACGTCCGTCCGCGAGCCGATCCCCGGCCTCACCGCTTCGAATGCGTTGCGCGCGTCGCTTGCCGGCTGGGCCAAGACGCTGGCCGGCGAAGTGGCGGCGGACGGCGTCACCGTCAACCTGTTGCTGCCTGGCCGTTTTGCGACGGACCGGACGAAACAGTTCGACGCGATGGACGCCGCCGACAGGGGTGTGGACGCTGCTGTGATCGCCGCCGAGAGTCAGGCCGAAATCCCGGCAAAGCGCTACGGGACCCCCGCCGAATTCGGCGCGGTTGCCGCATTCCTGGCCAGCGACGACGCCGCCTATATCACCGGCGTGGCTTTGCCGGTGGATGGCGGGTTCAGCCGGGCCATGCTGTGAGGGGCAGGGTGCAGCGGCGCGAATGGTCGCATCACAGGAACGCCCCTCGTGCCTTTTATCTGCGCGGGGGGCGTCCTGTTTGTCGTCCGCCTCTCTCAAGATCGCTCTTTCAAGAACGGCTTTCGACACCGAAAGAATGCCCGCGGTGCCAAAATGGTTCCCGGCTGATTGGTTTTTTCGGCGGGCAATAGCCCGGCTTTCGCCGTCCGATGTGCTGGCGCGGGCCGCCGCCGCGCGTCTCCGCGAGTGTGGAAAATCAAAAAAATTGACACAACGCGCAAAGAAGTCTATAAGAATTTTGTCGATATTTGTTTGACCGACTTTTGTTATCCGCGTGCTTAGGCGCGCCTTTGGCGAACTTCCCCCATCAAAATCGAGACAAACGTTGTTGTGCATCCGCATGACGGCGAACGAATATTTGCCATGGAAAGGGTTCGTTATGAGCACAGGCACAGTTAAATGGTTCAACGCCACCAAAGGTTTTGGTTTTATTCAGCCTGACGACGGTTCTGCCGACGTTTTTGTCCACATCTCAGCCGTCGAGCGTGCCGGAATGCGCGACATCGTCGAGGGCCAGAAGCTTGGCTACGAGATGGTCCGCGACAACAAGTCGGGCAAGATGTCCGCCGACCAGTTGAAGGCGGCCTAAAACGGAATTAAGCCTCACCGGTGACCACAGATGTACTGGCACCGGTGAATGGCAAATTCCAGCGCATGATCGCGGGGATGTTAAGTCCCCGCTCATGCGCATGAGAAGAACGTTTCCTTGCGCGTCTCTCGGGATGCGCGGGCGCTCTCATGGAAGGTCAGGCGGTGCCTGGCCTTTTTCATTTTTGCGCTTCGATCGCCGAAAGAGCGCCGCTCGACGGCCCGGACGTGCTAAGGACGTTCCAGCAATTTGAAACCGGCTGCCGTATTGCTTTGTGCGGGATCCTGGCCGAAAGACCAGTCTCGCCACTTTTCGGCGGCGTGCTCCGAACCGGGAGAAAGACCTTGACCGCAACTTCAAAGAAACCCCGCGACCAGGCCGAATCCATTTTCAGCAAGACGCGGACCCAGTCGATGTCGCTCGACCGCATCAATTCCGAACGGGATGCCGTCAGCCAAGCCCGCGAAGCCAAGACCGCGCGGCTGCGCGAATTGCGCCTGGAGAAGGAAGCCGACGACATGGCGGCGGCGGTTGCGGTCGCGGCCTCGCCGAAACGCGCAGGCAAACGCTGATGGCCACCAAACGCGTGCCTCAAAAGGCGATCGCCGCAGATTCGACCATCGCCGATGTCGTGGGCGAACTAGACAAGCCGGTCGAATATGTCCGGCGCGTGCTCGAAAAGCTCGAGCGCTGCAGGCGTGTCCACGGCGATGCCCAGGTTCGGCTCGGCGTGCGCGGTCGTGCCGAATGCCCCAATTATCTGATCGAATACGTCCGGGAAAACGCCAAGACCCGCGAGCGCGTGACCTTTCAGGATGCCGCCTACAGCGGCAGTACGCATCGCGAGCTGGCGCCCCGGCACATCGAGGAAGCCAGGAACTGGTCGCCCGAAGAAATGAACATCACGGCCGTTTCGGCGCTCATCGGCCGCCTTCGCAATCCGAATGCGCCATCATCGCGTTTCTCTGACGAGGATTGATATGGCAATCAAGTTTTCCGCCAAGGGCCAGCCGGCAGCGCCTGCTGCCGCCGTGAAGCCGGCCAAGCCGGCGGCCGCGCCAAAAACCGGCGAAGCCGCCGAAGCGGGCACCGATCTGTTCAGGTCGCCGGCGGAAGCACCGCCGCGCAAGCCCAAGAAGAAATAGCGCCCTTGCAGCAAAATGCCGACCGGAAATCTGCGCCAAGGCTGCTTGCCCTGGCGGTCGCAGAGGAGTTTTCGTCGCCACAAGAGGGCGCCGGTCCGATTGCCTTCGATTGCCAGACCTGTGGCGCCTGCTGCGCCTACTCGTCCAGATGGCCGCGCTTCTCCACCGAGGATGACGCGCAGCTCGACCTTATCCCGCAAAAATACGTGGCTGCCGACGAAGCCGGTATGCGCTGCGACGGCGCGCGCTGTTCGGCACTGTGCGGCGAGGTCGGCAAGTCAACGGCCTGCGGCATCTACGACATCCGCCCCGACGTCTGCCGCGCCTGCATGCCGGGCGATGACGACTGCCTGATCGCGCGTCGGGCTCAAGGTCTGCCGACGCTGTAATGACGGCCCTCGGGCTGGCGTCTCAGTTTGAATTTCGTCAATCAGATGCGCGAAAGTCGCTGCGGTAGAGGCCGGGCGATCGTCCGGTCAATCGTTTGAATGCCTGCGAGAACGACGGCACCGATTCATATCCGACGGCGTGCCCGATCTCGCCAATGTTCTGGTTCGTTTCCCGCAGAGCCTTGGCGGCAAGGTTCATCCGCCACCGGGTCACATAGGACAGCGGCGGCTGTCCTACCAGTTGAGCGAAGCGACGCGCGAAGGTGGCCCGGGACTGTGCTGCGCCGCTGGCAAGGGAAGCGATGGTCCAGGGATTGCCCGGCCGCTCGTGGATCAGGCGCAAAGCCTGCGCAATGCCTTTGTCGCGCAAGGCGCCAAACCATCCCCCTGTTCCGAGTGGCTGATGTTCGATCCAGGCGCGCAACAAGAAGATCAACGTGCTGTCGAGAAGGCGTGGGGCGACAATGTCGTGGCCGCCGAGATCGGCTTTCGCTTCGACCTGCAGAAGTTCCAGGGCAAGCCGCAGCGGCTCGCTGGTGTCGATCTGATTCCGGGTCAAATGAATCAGCGGAGGAAGCAGCGAAACCATCGGATATGGCCCGACGCCGTCGAGTGAATATCTCGCACAAAGAAGAGTTGTCGCGCCGCTTTCGCTTTTCGGTTCCGCTCCGCTCCGATTTGCGGAAAGGACGGCGGATATCGATGCCGTCGGTGCATCCGCCGGATTGCAAAGGGCATGCCCGATACCGCTCGCGACAAGGATGACATCTCCCTCGCCTAAGCGGATCGGCTCCCTTTCACCGGCTAACCGCAGCCAGCATTCGCCGTTCTGTATGACGTGGATGGCGGCATTCCTTGTCGGATCCACCGAAATACCCCATGGCCGATGCAGGGTCGCGCTGCCGATCATGGCGCTGCCAAATCTCAGCGAAGCAAGAACTTCGGACAAGGCGTCCATGAGAACCATCCTCCAACGATGAATAGGACGACGCTATTAGACGATTGGATAAGAATCTAGTGGAATAGCGTATCGACCATCTCACAATCGCAACAGATCATGTTGGCAATGTCGGCGTGCGGACGCTCCTGTCCACACCGGGCAGAAGCAGGCACGGGAAGGAGCAAAACATGCGTGACGAACCATCAAATCCATTTCCAGCCGAGAGTCATAATTCGCTCGAGACCAACAAGACGATCGTCCTGGACTTCATCGACAAAGCAGTAAACCAAGGCAACATCGAAGCTGCTTCGATGCATTTTGGCGAACGCTACATCCAACACAATCCGAACATTGCGGATGGTGCGGAAGGCTTCAAAGCCTATCTGCAGCAGCTCAAACAGTCATTTCCCCTCGTGAAGGGAGAGGTGAAGCGGATTTTTGCCGAAGGGGATTTCGTCATCGTGCACATGCACGCAAAACGCGAACCGGAGGAGGAGGGCTTGGCCATTGTCGACATTTTCAGGCTGAAGGACAGCAAGCTGGTCGAACACTGGGAAGTTCGGCAGCCCATCGCGGATAGCAAGCTGCACGCCAATAGCATGATCTGAATGCGGACAGGCTCTCAGGCTGGCTTGTGCCCGCACGTTTCGCTGATTACGCTGCCGGCGGCGGGGCCAGCACCGGGAGACCATCTGTGAGCATCGAATTTCTGTTGACGTCGCTGATTGTCGTGGCTTCGCCCGGCACCGGCGTTCTCTATACGCTGAGCGCCGGGCTTTCACGTGGTGCGCGCGCCAGCATCATTGCCGCTTTCGGCTGCACGCTCGGCATCATTCCGCACATGGCGGCCGCCATCACCGGCCTCGCGGCACTGCTGCATACCAGTGCCGTCGCCTTCGAGACGCTGAAATATCTCGGCGTCGCCTACCTGCTCTACATGGCCTGGAACACGCTGAAGGAGAAGGGCGGCCTGAGCGTCGAAGAAAATGTTGCGCCGCGCTCGGCCGGCAAAGTGATCACTTCGGGCATCCTCATCAACATCCTCAATCCGAAGCTGTCGATCTTCTTCTTTGCCTTCCTGCCGCAATTCGTCAGCACCACCGAACCGCATGCGCTGTCGCAGATGCTGGAGCTCAGCAGCGTCTTCATGCTGCTCACCTTCGTGGTCTTTGTCGGCTACGGCGTTTTCGCGGCGTCAATCCGCAGCCATGTCGTGTCGCGGCCAAAGGTGCTGACCTGGATGCGCCGTACCTTCGCCGGAGCCTTTGTCATGCTCGGCGCCAAACTGGCGCTGGCGGACCGGTAGACAGGAAGGTCGCGGGCAGCGCAAATCTATCCTTTGACATAGCCCATGGCCTCGACGATCTGCCCGTCCGCCACGCGCATCAGGTTGACGCCGCGCAGCGAATTGCCGTCGGCCATCCAGTAGCGCCAGCGGATCGTCGCCCGGTCGCCGGCGGCGAAAGTTTCTTCGATGTCGAAGCGCGTGCCGGGTCCGGTCGCGATCGCCGACCACAGTTCGACGCAGGCGCCCTTGCCGATGCGGCGGGCGCCGTCCGGGGCCGGCGTGGTGTTCTCGATCACGCAATCTTCCGCCACCAGATCGTCGAGCGCCGACGGGTCGTGGCGCTGGAAGACGTCGTTGTAGCGCCGCATGATCTCGGCCGTTTCGGCGGAGCGTTTGGCCGCGGCGATGTCGATGACAAGTTCCTGTGTCATTGGATATTCCTTCCCTTCAGTGATCGGTAGCGGTTTCGACGAGGCGGGCCTTGAGCGTGATCACTGCGACGCCGGCCAGCGCCCGCGACACGAGGCAGCTCTCCTTGGCCGTCTGCGCCAGCCGCTCGAACTCCCCCGCCGCCAGCCCGGCGACGCTTGCCTCGGTCTCCAGCTTGATACGGGTCAGCGTCGGTCCGGCCGCGGTGGCGCCGAGATGCGCTTTCGCGATCGTGCGGATGCGTGCGGGAGTGTAACCTTCGCGGCCGAGGATGGCGCTCAGCGCCATCGAGAAGCAGCCGGCATGCGCCGCGGCAATCAATTCCTCGGGGTTGGTGCCGGGACCGTTCTCGAAACGCGACGGGAACGAGTAGGCGCCTTCGAAGACGCCGCTGCCGAGCTTCAGCCGGCCCGAACCTTCCTTCAACGATCCCTGCCATTGGGCCTCTGCTTCACGAATGGTCATTGTGTCTCTCCTTTGATTTGAGGGGTCGATCAGATTTTGGGGCGGACCAGTCAGGCGCTGTCGACGACCACTTTCCCGAAGACGTCGCCTTGCTGGAAATAGCGATAGGCGTCGTTGGCCTCGTCGAAGGCGAACACCTTGTCGATGACAGGCTTAAGTCGATGCACCGAGATGGCGCGCAGCATGGCTTCGAGGTTGGTGCGATTGCCGACGAACAGGCGGCTGATGGTGGCGAGGCTGCGCTGGTAGACCGGGCCGGGAATCTGCACCGTCCCGCCTTTCGCATCCTGGATGGTGAGAAGCACGATTCGCCCGTAAAGCGCGCAGGCGATCATCGATTGCGCGAAGGTCGGCGGGCCGCCGGTCTCGACGACGAGGTCGATGCCGCCGGTCTGCTCGCGCATCGCAGCACCCCATTCCGGCATGTCGGCGGTCGAGACGACGAGGTCGGCACCCAGCGCCTGCAGCCGGTCCAGCTTCTCGTTGCGCGAGCTGACTGCCACGACACGGCAGCCGAGCAGCTTGGCGAATTGCAGCGCAAATAGCGCGACGCCACCTGAACCGATGACAAGAACCCATTGGCCGGGCTTCGGCATTTCGGCCGCCGTCACGGCATTCCAGGCGGTCAGGCCGGCGCAGGTTAGTGTCGCCGCTTGATGCCAGTCGAGATGATCGGGAAGCCGCACCGCCCATTGCTCGTCGAGCACGGCGTATTCGGCCAGCATCCCGTCCAGCGTGCAGCCAAGCTGGTCGATCAGACCGGCATTGATGCGGCCATCGATCCAGCGCGCAAAATAACTGCCGGTGACGCGGTCGCCGACGGCAAAGCGGGTGACGGCCTCGCCGACGGCAACGACTTCGCCGGCACCGTCGCTCAGCGGGATAACGCCTTGGCGCGGCGCCAGCGGGTAGGTGCCGTTGAGGATCATCGTATCGCGGCGGTTGAGCGAGGTGGCGCGGACACGCACGACGATCTCGTGCGGCTTCGGCGTCGGCTGCGCCTCGTCGCGCATCACCAGGCACTTGGTCCCGCAGGTTCCTTCAAGACGATAACTGCGCATTTGCCTCTCGATATGTAGACTGATCTACATATTATGTAGACCGATTGTCATATTCGAGGCAAGGCCTATAATGCTCACTCCTGACAGAGGTTGACATGGCGAACGACACCCGCACCCGCATACTCGAGACGACCGGGCTGCTGCTGAGGCAGCGCGGCTACCACGGCACGTCGCTCAACGATATTTTGAGCGCCTCAGGCGCACCGAGAGGTTCGCTCTACTTTCACTTTCCGGGCGGCAAGGACCAGCTGGTCATCGAGGTGACGCGCGACAGCGTCGCCGATGTGACGCAGAGGCTGGACGCCGCACTCGCTGCCGAAAAGGATCCGGCGGTGGCTGTCCACCACATTTACCAGTCGGTCGCCCGCATGTTGGAGGACAATCGGTTCACGCTCGGTTGCCCGATCGCGCCCGTGGTGTTGGACTCGCCGACAGACGTGCCGGAACTGGCCGAATTGTGCCGGTCCGCCTTCGAGCAGTGGATAGGCTTGCTCAGGGCGGCCTTCGTCAGGGCAGGGGTGCCCGAGCGCCGCGCGTACGCGCTCGCATTGCTGGTCGAATCATCGCTGGAAGGGCTGATGGTGATCGCACGCGCCACCCACGACCGCGCCCCGGTGCTGGCGGTAGCCGATGAGGTCGCGGCGCTGATTGAGGGGGCATTGCCGGCCAAGAGTGCCGCTGCCGCGGTGCATTGATATCGCCGCTTGAGCCGGGGCAGCCCGCTATGAAGCAAACAAAAAGGGCGGCATCGCTGCCGCCCTTTCCGTAAGCTTGCGAGATTGGCTGGATTAGAAGTCCATGCCGCCCATGCCGCCCATGCCGCCGCCGCCCATGCCGCCAGGCATGCCGCCGCCAGCCGACTCCTTCTTCGGAGCCTCCGCGATCATGGCTTCGGTGGTGACCAGCAGGCCGGCGACCGAGGCCGCGTCCTGCAGAGCCGTGCGCACAACCTTGACCGGATCGACGATACCCATGGCGATCATGTCGCCATATTCGCCGGTCTGGGCGTTGTAGCCGAAGGTTGCCCCCTTGTTCTCAAGGATCTTGCCGGCAACGATCGATGCTTCCGCACCGGCGTTGGCCGCGATCTGGCGGGCCGGAGCCTGCAGCGCGCGGCGCACGATGTTGATGCCGGCGGCCTGGTCGGAGTTGGCGCCGGTTGCCTTGATGCTCAGCGAAGCGCGCAGCAGTGCGACGCCGCCGCCGGGAACGATGCCTTCTTCGACGGCCGCGCGGGTCGCGTTGAGGGCGTCATCGACGCGGTCCTTCTTTTCCTTGACTTCCACTTCGGTCGCACCGCCGACGCGGATGACGGCAACGCCGCCCGCCAGCTTGGCGAGACGTTCCTGCAGCTTCTCCTTGTCGTAGTCCGAGGTGGTCTCCTCGATCTGCTGCTTGATCTGGGCGACGCGGCCCTGGATTTCGGCCTTCTTGCCGGCGCCGTCGACGATGGTGGTGTTCTCCTTGGAGATCGACACCTTCTTGGCGCGGCCGAGCATGTTCAGGCCGACATTCTCGAGCTTGATGCCGAGGTCTTCGGAAATGACCTGGCCACCGGTGAGGATGGCGATGTCTTCCAGCATGGCCTTGCGGCGATCACCGAAGCCCGGCGCCTTGACGGCAGCGATCTTCAGGCCGCCACGCAGCTTGTTGACGACCAGCGTGGCCAGGGCCTCGCCTTCGACATCTTCCGAGATGATGACCAGCGGCTTCGAGGTCTGCACGACGGCCTCGAGGATCGGCAGCATGGCCTGCAGGTTGGAGAGCTTCTTCTCGTGGAGAAGAATGTAGGCGTCTTCCAGATCCGCAACCATCTTCTCGGCGTTGGTGACGAAGTAGGGCGAGAGATAGCCGCGGTCGAACTGCATGCCTTCAACGACTTCAAGCTCGGTCTCGGCGGTCTTTGCTTCCTCGACGGTGATGACGCCCTCATTGCCGACCTTCTGCATCGCTTCCGCGATCATCGAGCCGACCGACACGTCGCCATTGCCGGCGATAGTGCCGACCTGGGCAACCTCTTCCGAGGTCTTGATCTTCTTGGCGTTCTTGATCAGCGTCGCGACGACGTCGGCGACGGCGAGGTCGATGCCGCGCTTGAGGTCCATCGGGTTCATGCCGGCGGCAACCGACTTGTGGCCTTCCTGGACGATCGATTGTGCCAGAACGGTCGCGGTGGTGGTGCCGTCGCCGGCGATGTCGTTGGTCTTCGAAGCAACTTCGCGGACCATCTGCGCGCCCATGTTTTCGAACTTGTCCTCAAGCTCGATTTCCTTGGCGACGGTGACGCCGTCCTTGGTGATGCGCGGTGCGCCGAACGACTTGTCGATGACGACGTTGCGGCCCTTGGGGCCGAGCGTGACCTTCACCGCGTCGGCGAGGATGTTGACGCCGCGCAGCATGCGCTCACGAGCGTCGCGGGAGAATTTTACGTCTTTGGCAGCCATTTTTAGCTCCTGGCAGGGGCTTGGATTGAGCCCGAAGATTTAAACGAGGGTGAGGCCGATATTCAGCCGATGATGCCCATGATGTCGGATTCCTTCATGATCAGAAGGTCTTCGCCATTGAGCTTGACTTCGGTGCCCGACCACTTGCCGAACAGGATGCGGTCACCGGCCTTGACGTCCAGCGGGACGAGCTTGCCGGCTTCGTCGCGGGCGCCGGAACCGACGGCGATGATCTCGCCTTCCTGCGGCTTTTCCTTAGCCGTATCGGGGATGATGATCCCGCCCGCGGTCTTGGATTCGGATTCGACCCGACGAACGACCACGCGGTCATGAAGCGGGCGGAACTTCGACTTTGCCATTTTTTATTCCTCGATGAGAATGGTGAGAACAGTTCCTCCGTCCGGCGGCGCCGGACATGTGGTTAGCACTCATCTTGGGGGAGTGCTAACGTGGCGCTGAAATAGGCTGGCAGCTCGTGCGAGTCAAGGCGCCCGCTGGGCATAATCAGGACAATTGCTTCAAACGGATACTTGACCAAGTCAACTAAATCGCTGATCTTGCCGGGAGGAGGATGCCATGACCATTCATCATCACCCAGGCAAGGAGCGGATCGACGCGGTGCGGGCCTTCAACCGCTTCTACACCCGCCAGATCGGGCTGCTCGACGAAGGGCTGCTGAAAAGCACCTTCTCGCTGACCGAGGCGCGGGTGCTCTATGAGCTGGCGCATCGCGATGGCCTGACCGCCACCGACCTTGCGCGCGATCTCGGCCTCGATGCCGGTTATCTCAGCCGGCTGCTGAAGAAGTTCGAGGAGCGTGATCTGGTCGAGCGCGCCACGATCGAGGCGGATGCGCGGCGCTCATCGATCGCGCTGACCAAGGCCGGGCGGCAGGCCTTCGCGCCGCTGAACCAGGGTTCGCACGACCAGGTCGCGGCTTTGCTCGAACGGCTTCCAGTTCCCGAACAGGACAGGCTGGTCAAGGCCATGCAGACGGTGCAGCGTTTGCTGGGCGGAAGCGCCGAACCCAAAATTCCCTATATGCTGCGGCCCCTGCAAGTCGGCGACATCGGCTGGATCATTCATCGCCAGGGCCTGCTCTACGCGCAGGAATATGGCTGGGACGAAACCTATGAAGCGCTGGTCGCCGAAATCCTCGGTGCCTTCGTCAAATCCTTCGATCCGAAATGGGAACGCAGCTGGATCGCCGAGCGGGAAGGGGAGGTCGTCGGCTCGGTCTTCGTCGTGCGCCAGTCGGACGCGGTGGCGAAGTTGCGCCTGCTCTATGTCGAGCCGTCGGCGCGCGGCCTCGGCATCGGCAAGCGGCTGGTCGAGGAATGTGTCGGCTTTTGCCGCGCCAGGGGCTACAGGACACTGACGCTGTGGACCAACGACGTGCTCGCCGCCGCTCGCCACATCTATGAGGCTGCGGGCTTTAAATTGACCAACGAGGAGCGCCACCATTCCTTCGGCAAGGATCTGGTCGGCCAGAACTGGAATTTGGAGCTGTAGCAGCGCCGCAGAATTTCGAGCATCGGCCTGGGGCGGTCGCTCAGGTCGCAGGCTTAATGTTTTGGTTCAAGCGAAAGAAATTGGTGGGATCATACTTGTTCTTTAGTGCGGCCAACCTCGGATAATTCTCGCCGTAAGCCGCCAGAACCCGATCAGTGCCCTCTTCGCCGAGATTATTGGCGTAGACGCCGCCGGTCGAGAACGGTCTCATTGCATCCCACAGGTCGCGCGCCCATCGGATGTGCGTTTCGTCGTCAGACGGATTGTCCCAGATCGATATCGGGAAGCAATCGTAAAGTGCATCTCTGTTGGCGTAGGGCGTTCCGTCCATCGGTACTCGCGAGATGGCGCCGCCAACCTGCTGCAGGACTAGAAGCGATTCGCTGGGTGCAGTCATGTAAGCCGCAAGCATGGTATCGATCGCCTGATCTGTGATTTCGCGCATGAACTGCGCCTTCCAGTAGTAGCGCCGCCCGCGCGGAAAGAGGCTGTCCCCGGCCGATTGGATTTGAAGATAGGGGACAGGAGCAATCCGGCGCTCAACTGGCGTGCCATACTCTCTCAGAGGTTGAATGATTTGCTGGCCTTCGTCGAGTGGGCCGATGTAGCACGCCGATATGCTGAAGAAGCGTTCGCCCGAGGGCGCCGTCACAAGTGCTGCATCCAGGCTCAGCTCATCCGGGGCGCCGCTCGAGAACGCACGATAGAACCGCATCGCTTCGCGTGCCTCTTCGTAGCGGTATAGCATCGATCCCGCGATGAGGAGCGGACCCACGGGATGGAGCTTGTATTCGAAGGTGGTGACTATTCCGAAATTGCCGCCGCCGCCCCGAATGCCCCAGAACAAATCTGCATTTTCGGCCGCGTTTGCCGTGACCAACCGGCCGTCCGCCGTCACGATTTCGACAGCGACAAGGTTGTCGCAGCTCAGTCCATGTTTGCGGCCAAGCTTGCCGAACCCGCCGCCGAGTGTCAGTCCGGCTATGCCGGTATCCGCATTGACACCCATGGTCGTCGCAAGACCATGGGCCTGTGTGGCTGCGTCGAACTCGCCCAGGTTTAGGCCGGCTTCTGCGCGCGCAACACGGCGGATCGGGTCGACTTCGATCCGCTTCATGCGTGACACATCGATCACCAAGCCGCCGTCGCATACCGAACTGCCGGCGACGTTATGACCACCGCCGCGGACGGCGACGAGGAAGCCTTGCGATCGGGCGAAGTTGACGGCCGTGACGACATCGCTGGATTCGGCGCAATAGAAGACAGCCGCCGGCCTCTTATCGACCATGCCATTCCAAACTCTGCGCGCCTGGTCATAGCCAGGGTCGTCCGGAAGGATCAGATCGCCGCGAATCGCCTGCCTGAGCCGGGCGATATCTGGCGCCTGCAACGTCGGCTCGGAACCGTCTATAAGCTTGAACATGCTCATCGAGGGATACCCTTCGTGATCCAGCATTGGACAGGACGCTGTCGTTCACCGGATCATAATGATCTCATGCGGCGCCATTCGCTGCAAAATCGAATATCTCAGTCGCTGGATGAGCTAAATTCATCTAAACTGCCTGGATGAGAAAACTTCCGCCGCTCGGGTCGCTTCGCGCCTTCGAAGCCGCTGCCAGGCTGATGAGCTTCAGGAAGGCCGCGACGGAACTCGGAGTGACGCCAACGGCCATCAGCCACCAGATTCGATTGCTGGAGGAGGTCTGTGGGCAACTGCTGTTCCGGCGGCGCCCACGACCGCTCGTGCTCACAGGCGTGGGCGAACGGCTATTCCCGGTAATTTGCAGCGGCTTCGACGCTTTCGCTGCGGCAATAGCATCAGCCTCGGCCGGAGTTGGCCATCGCCCGTTGCGCGTGACGAGCCCAAATGCATTTGCCAGCCGATGGCTGGTTCCGCGCCTGTCGAAGTGGCGCGAACAGCATCCGAACATTCCACTGGAGATCATCGGGACAGACGCCGTTCTGGACCTGCGAGCCGGTGACGCCGACGTCGCGATCCGCTATGCGCGCAGGATGCCGCGGGATGTTCCCGCGCAGGAAATTTTTCGGGACGCATTCTTTCCGGTATGCAGCCCGGAGCTGTTCGCAGGAGGCGACCGACAGATCGAGCGCGCCGCCGATCTGCTGCAATACCCGCTCATCCATTTCAATTGGACGAACCGCGACCCGGAAGCGCCGACTTGGCAACGATGGCTGGCGATCGCACGCTCGATCGATCCCAGCATCCCCAATGCCAACCAGGCATGGGACCTAAGCTTCCGCGAAGAGCTGCACGCGATTGACGCGGTAGCGGCAGGCCAAGGTATCGCTATCTGCAGCGATGTGGTCGTCAGTGGCGAACTCGAGGCTGGCAGGCTAGTCAAGGCACATGATCTCTGTCTGCCAGGCTATGGCTTTTACCTTGCCTGCGTAGCCAATCACTCCCGACAAGCGCATATCGAAGCGTTTTCCGCCTGGATGAGATCGATAGTCTGAGCATCTGAACGCCGATCTTCTGCATGCTCGTCACAAGCGCCCGGCGTAATAAATTGCTAACCACGATCGCCCTGCACCGACTGCCATGCACACATGCCGGCTTCTGGCCCAATCCGGCTCCTTGAATTATGAGCACGCTTATTATATATGTCGCTCATGGTTTCCGACGGCATCGACAGATTGGGCTTTTTGATCCACGACGTGCAGCGCCTGATGCGCAAGCGCTTCGAGGCGCGCGCCAGTGGTTTCGGCCTTTCTTCGGCGCAATGGCGGCTTCTGGTACGTGTCGCCAAGGAGGCGGGTGTTGCGCAGGCGCGGCTTGCTGAGCTTCTCGAAATCGAGCCGATCAGCGTCTCGCGTCTTGTCGATCGCATGGAGGAGGGCGGCTGGATCGAGCGCCGTCCCGACGCAACCGACAGGCGAGTGCGCATGATTTTCCCGACCGCCAAGGCGAACGCGGCCTACGCCCACGTCAAGAGCCTTGCCGGCGAGGTTTATGAGGAATCGCTCGTTGGCGTTTCGCCGGAAGATCGCCGCGTCCTGGTCAGGGCGCTGGAGACAATGGTGCAGAATCTTGCAGATGGTGAGACGCCGCCCCCGGAAAAAGTGAAGAATACGGAAGGCGCAGCAGCATGAACGCGGTAGCCAAACTAGATGAGAATGCGGCCAAGCTGGAGATGGAAGCTCCCGCGAAGCCGGCGGCAGTTCCGGTAACGGTCGCTCCGCAGATAGCTCCGGCGCCGGTGGCGCCGAAGAAGAAGCGCCGTGCCGGCCGCTTCCTTTTGATGTTTGTGCTGCCCGCTGCGTTGATCGCCGGCGGCAGCTATGTCTGGGTGACCGGCGGCCGCTATCAGGAGACCGAGAACGCCAATCTGCAGCAGGCCAAGGTGTCGATAGCCGCCGATACGGCGGGCCGCATCGTTCAGGTCGACATTTTCGACAACCAGTCTGTCAAGCAGGGCGACGTGTTGTTCGCTATCGATCCCGAGCCCTACCGGATCGCATTGGCCCAGGCCGACGCGGCGGTGGCCGGCGCACGGCTCAATGTCGAGCAGCTGCGTGCGGCCTACAGCCAGGCGCTGGCGCAGGAGAAGTCCGACGAAAGCCAGGTCCAGTACGCGCAGTCGCAATATGACCGCGCCGCCGACCTTGCCCAGAAGGGCATCAACGCCAAGTCGTCTCTGGACGAAGCCAAGAACGACCTCGACAAGGCGAAGCAGCAGCTGGCCGTGGCCCAGCAAGGGATCGTCAGCGCCAAGGCGGCACTTGGCGGCAATCCCGACATCGAGACCGACAAGCATCCAACGGTAATGGCGGCGCTCGCCGCACGCGACAAGGCGGCCTACGATCTGGTCCAGACCACGGTCAAGGCACCTGCCGACGGCATCATCAGCCAGGCCGCTTCGTTCAAGGTCGGCCAGTATGTCGGTTCGGGCACGCCGCTGTTTTCGCTGGTCGAGACCGGCGACACCTGGGTCGACGCCAATTTCAAGGAAACCCAGCTCACCAACATGAAGCCGGGCCAGAAGGCCGAAATCGTGGTCGATACCTATCCGGGCAAGACGTTCGAAGCCACCGTCAAGGCGATCGGCGCCGGCACCGGGGCCGAGTTCTCGCTGCTGCCCGCGCAGAACGCCACCGGCAACTGGGTCAAGGTCACGCAGCGCATTCCGGTCCGCCTGGAATTGGCCGATGCCGACGCCAAGACGGCGCTGCGCACCGGCATGAGCGCGACGGTCACGGTGGACACCGGCGTTTCCCGCGGGCTGCCGAGCATTTTCCGCCGCGCCACGGCAGGCGAGGCCAGGTAAAGAGGCCTGGTAGCGGCCGCATAGCAAACAGCGAGATGGATGCAGGATTGGTCCGAGGGAGGCGCAGGAAAAGTTGAATGCGTGGACGGGCTGCGCTGTAGCCTGCCTGAGCAGACAACGCCGCGCAGGATCTTCGGTCCTCAGGTTTCCGGGCGGCAGGCGCCCGCTTTGTCGAGACGCTCAGTCGATGTAACCCCCACATCGATGCTCGCGTCCCACCGCGATGAGGGTCTCTCTACAGCGGGGCCTCGCCGTCCGGAAACCTAATGTACACGTTTTTGTTACCTGCTGGAAGTTTTACGTCATGAGCAGCCCAGAACCCTTTCGCGAAGTACCGCACCGCGGCCTGATCACAGTTGCGCTCATGCTTGCGACGATCATGCAGGCGCTCGACACGACGATCGCCAACGTTGCGCTGCCGACCATGACCGGCGATCTCGGCGCCTCCCCCGACAACATCAACTGGGTGTTGACCTCCTACATCGTTGCCGCCGCGATCATGACGCCGGTGACCGGCTGGCTGGCCGACCGCTTCGGTCGCAAGGAGCTGTTCCTGACGGCCGTGGTCGGTTTCACCGTCTTTTCAATGCTGTGCGGCATCGCCTGGAGCCTTGAGACCATCGTTTTGTTCCGGCTCATGCAAGGCGTGTTCGGCGCGGCCATCGTGCCGCTGTCGCAGACCTTCCTGCTCGACATCAACCCCAGGGAACGCCACGGCCAGGCCATGGCTATCTGGGGCGCGGGCATCATGCTGGGACCGATCCTTGGCCCGACGCTGGGTGGCTGGCTGACCGAGAATTTCAACTGGCGCTGGGTGTTCTTCATCAACCTGCCGGTCGGCATCATCGCCTTCCTCGGCATGGCCGCATATCTTCCCAGCGTCGCCCGGCGGGTGCGCAGCTTCGATTTCTTCGGCTTCACCATGCTCTCGCTCGGTGTCGGCGCGCTGCAGCTGATGCTCGATCGCGGCGGCGAGGTCGACTGGTTTTCCTCGATCGAGATATGGATCGAGCTTGGTCTTTCCATCACCGGCTTCTGGGTATTCACCATCCACACGTTGACGGCGGAGCACCCCTTTATCGACCCCAAGATCTTCCTCGATCGCAATTTCGTCACCGGGCTGGCGTTCATCTTTGTCATGGGCGTGCTCATCCTGGCGAGCATGTCGCTGCTGCCGCCAATGCTGTCGACCATCTTCGGCTATCCGACCCTCACCATCGGCGTCGTCCTGGGGCCGCGCGGTGTCGGCACGATGATCGCGATGCTGTTCGTCGGGCGGATCATGCACAGGATCGATGCCAGGATCCTCGTCGTCATTGGCTTCCTGCTGACCGCGCAATCGCTCTACACGATGTCGAGCTTTTCGCCGCAGATGGACAACTGGCTTATCCTCAGTTCCGGCGTGATCCAGGGCCTTGGAATGGGAATGGTGTTCGTGCCGCTGTCGACCGTGGCTTTCGCCACGCTCGACGCACGTTTCCGCACCGATGCAACGGCGCTGTTCAGCCTGGTGCGCAATCTTGGCTCGTCGATCGGCGTATCGGTGGTGACGGTTCTGCTGGTACGCAACACGCAGATCAACCACGCCGAGCTCTCGGCCTATATCAATCCGTTCAATCCCAACCTCTGGGCGGCATCGCCGGCAGCGGCGGGCGGCGATGCGACGGCGCTGTCGCTGATGGATCGCATGGTCAATATCCAGGCGATGATGATCTCCTACGTCAATGATTTCAAGCTGCTGATGATGATGACACTGCTTGCTGTCCCCTTTGTTTTCCTGCTGCGCAAGCCAAAGGCTGCGCCGCCCGCCGGTGGGGCGCCTGCCGCGCATATGGACTAAGTCTCACGGCTCCGGCACCGCGACCGGCTCACGGCTTCCGTTGCCTGTGCCGGTAGCGTCGGTTCACCTGCCATTAGTATATCCGGACCAATATGCAGTCGCTTTTGGGTTGAAGGCGAGCCTCCTTTGCTTGCCTCAAGCATCAGCGGGAGGAATTGTGTTTGGCCACGAAGTCATCCAGGCAAACCGCCGACGCGCCCGAATCCGCAAATTTGACGACGCTGGCACAACTGGCGACTGCCTCATATGAGGCCCTCGAGCGCGAGCTTCGCGCCACGATTGCGGCACTTCAGGACCAGGCACTGCGGTTCCAGACCGCGATAGAGAACATCTCGCAAGGCATCTGTTTCTTTGATGCCGATGAACGGCTGATCCTGTGCAATCGACGCTATGCGGAAATCTATCGCCTTGCACCGGAGCAATTGCAGCCGGGTGCGGCGCTGCGCGAAATCGTCGAGCGGCGCGTCGCTGTCGGAACCTCGGCAATGAATGCGGACGCTTATCTGGCGTTGGCCCGGGCAGTCAATTCGGGCGCGGCTTCGGGGAACTGGACAGCCGAGCTCGCCGATGGCCGGACAATTCAGGTCTGCCATCAGCCGATGCCTGACGGCGGCTGGGTGGCCACGCATGAGGACATCAGCGAGCTCAGCGCCAACCGCTTGGTCGTCGACGAGCGTATCTCCTTGCAGACGCTGATCGACCTGGTGCCTGACTACATGTGGGTGAAGGACACCGAAAGCCGCTTCGTCGTCGCCAACCGAGCCATTGCGTCCGACAGCGGTCGAGACAGCACGAGCGACATGATCGGTCTGAGCGACTTCGACCTTCACGCGCCGGATCTTGCGCAGAAATTTCGCGTCATCGAGCAGCAACTGATGCGCGACGGACAGCCGATGATCGACGAGGAGGAGTTCGTCGTCGATGCGTCAGGCACCGGCAAATGGTTCCTGTCTACGAAACTGCCGTTGCGCAACGTTCAGAACAACATTTTCGGCCTCGTCGGCATTGCCCGCGACATCACTGCGCGCAAGCAGGCCGAAATCCTTCGCGACGGGCAGACGCATATCCTCGAGATGATCGCAAAGAGCGCTCCCCTCGAAGACGTGCTCGAGCGGCTCATGCGTCTGGTCGAGTCCCAACTGGCGGGGATATTCGGTTCGGTCTTGCTGCTCGACAAGGATGGCAGCCACTTGCGCCACGCCGCCGCGCCGAGCCTGGCGAGAGACTACACCGACGCCGTCGACGGCGCCGCGGTAGGCCCAAGGGCAGGGTCTTGCGGTACCGCAGTCTATCGGCGCGAGCCGGTGATTGTCGCTGACATCATGCAGGATCCGCTTTGGCAGGACTATCGCGAACTCGCGCGGCCACACGGTTTGCGTTCATGCTGGTCGACGCCGATCCTGTCGCATCAGGGCGCCGTGCTCGGCGTTTTTGCGATGTATTCTGTGACGGTGCGCGAACCGACCGAGGCCGAGACTCGCCTCATCGATTTCACCACGCGCATCGCCGGGATCGCCATCGAACGCAAACAGGCCGAAGACCGGATCCACTTCATGGCCAATCATGACGTGCTGACCGGGCTTCCCAATCGCGCCTTGTTGGAGGACCGGCTTTCACAGGCGGTCTTGTACGCCCAGCGATACGATCGCTGGGTGACGGTGGTGTTCATCGATCTGGACAATTTCAAATTCGTCAACGACACGCTCGGCCACAATGCCGGCGACGAGCTCCTGAAAATCGTCGCAAGTCGCATGGTCGACTGCGTCCGGGCGACCGATACCGTCGTGCGACTTGGCGGCGACGAATTCGTCGTCGTGCTTTTCGACCAGCCGGCGAACGTCGATCTCGTTTCCGAGACCTTGCAAAAGCTCAGGGCTGCACTCGCCGAGCCGGTTCGGCTCGGAGCGCATCTTGTGCGGGCGACGGCCAGTATCGGCATTGCCAACTATCCCAAGGATGGAACGGATCCCGATACGCTGCTGGCAAATGCCGATGCGGCCATGTATCGCGCCAAGGAGTTCGGCCGCGATAATTTCCAGTTTTACGCTCCGGAGTTCAACACCAGGGCGCATGAAAAATTCGTGCTTCAGGAAGAGTTGCGAAACGCCTTGGCGCGTTCGGAATTCACGCTGCTCTACCAACCGCAGGTGGACCTTCGGTCAGGTCGGGTTTTTGCGGTCGAGGCGCTGATACGCTGGAACCACCCAACGCTTGGCACGGTAATGCCGACGATGTTCATCCCGACCGCCGAGGAGACAGGTCTGATCGTATCGATCGGCGACTGGGTTCTGCATGAGGCGTGCCGGCAGAACAAAGCCTGGCAAGACGCAGGACTGCCGCCCTTGACCGTTTGCGTGAATGTGTCGGCGCGGCAATTCAGGGAGCGCAACCTGATCGATCGCATCGTCAGCGCGCTGAAGGACAGCGGCCTGGAGGCCAGGTATCTCGAGCTGGAGGTGACCGAGAGCCTTATCATGCAGGATATCGAGCTGGCGGTCGCCACCATGAACGCCCTGCAAAGCCTGGGTGTCCAGATCTCGATCGATGATTTCGGCACCGGCTATTCCAGCCTCAGCGCACTCAAGACCTTTCCCGTGGCGCGGCTGAAGATCGACAAGTCCTTCATCAAGGATCTCGCCGCCGACGAGAACGATCAGGCTGTGGCCAGCGCGGTGATTTCATTGGGGCAAAATCTCAACCTGAGGGTCATCGCCGAGGGCGTTGAGACAGATGATCAGGTGGCTTTCCTGCGCAGGAACAATTGCGACGAAATGCAGGGCTATCATTTCAGCAGGCCGGTTTGTGCGCAGGACGTCGAGGAATTGCTCGGCGGCGGCCGCAAAGACTGACGGGTCGGCCATCCTGCAGGCTTCCGCCGACCAAATGGCGGAAATTATCTACCGAGCACAAGGCACCAATAGCGAAGCGTGCTGTCGCGGCCGTCGCGCACATAGGCGAGGCCGAAGCGGGTGAAGCGCGGGTCGAGCATGTTGCGGCGGTGGCCTGGCGAATGCACCCAGATATCAAACAGCTTCTGCTGGTCGAAGCGGCCTTCGGCGATGTTTTCGGCGGCAGCGCCGGCAATGCCATTGTCTTTGACGCGCGAGGCAAAGTCCTTGCCCCAGCCGGTGGTGTGGTTCATTCGGCCGCCGCGCGCCATATAGCCGGCCTGCTGGAGCGCCGCCTGCTCGAGCGGCGCATCGGGGACAAGCGGCCCGAGACCCGCCGAAGCGCGGATGCCGGCCAGCGTGCCGGCGGCGGAAGCAGAGACACCGGCGCTTTCGCCGGTAGGCAGCACGGCGGTTGCGCATCCGGTGAGCCCGGCAAGGGCGCCAAGGCCGGCAGCTTTGAGCAGCACGCGCCTGCTTAGGCTTGGTTGGGCCTCATAATTTTCGATTTTCGTAACGGTCATGCCCGCCTGACATAACCGCGATCATGGCTTTTGCCGGGCAGGGCGGTGAAAATGCGTGATGATGGTTTCGACGTGATGGCACTGTGTCAGATTGATTTCACTGCTCAATCGAAACAGGCTTGCTCGGATGGCGGCATTCGCCCAGGCGGCTGTTCGGGCTCGATACGCCCAGGGGCTCGATACCCAGTCAGGCATTCACGGACCGAGAGTTTCTTTTGCCCCATCTTTGCGGCTTGACGAGCGCTGGCGAGGTATCCTCGGTTGCAAATTTTCTCTGGGGGATATCGCTTGCAGTGACGACCGGAGCGATTCGTACGCCTGAGCACCAAGCAGCCTCCGGTATTGGTCTTCGAGACGCTGATTGAAATCGTGGACGGTCCGGATCACCGCAAGCGCCGCGTTAGTTGCAACGATTAATTTGGCCCGTCGGTCGTTCGGATCATGCGAGCGCCGAACATAACCGAGGCGCTCCAGTTCATCGATCAACTCACCCATCGATGCTTTGCCAATGCCCGCACGCTCTGCGAGGACGCTGGGTCGGGTTCCCTCCGCGTCGATGTTGGCGAATACAGCGCCGTGTTTGGGCTTGATTGCCGAATGGCCGCTCTCCCGGAGAACCTGGACCAAAGCGCTCGCCGACGATTGATAAGCATAGAGAAGCAGAGACTGCGTGTATGGCTGATTATCCATCTTTCCAAACTTATATGGTGCCCATATAGTATGGCAACCGAACTATATGACAGGAGATCAGCATGGCTACCGGTAACATCCGAACTGAAGGGGTGGAAAGTGTCGCGCACAGGCTGATCGAAGCTTGGAATCGTCACGATGCTCGCGCCTTTGCCGCCGTATTCGCGGCAGATGCCGAGTTTACAAACGTCTTCGGTATGCAGGCGACTGGACGTGACAAGATCGAGCAGTTCCATGCCCCAATTTTTGAGAAGATGTTCAAGCACAGCCATCTATCCGCCGAAAGCGTGCGGAACAAGCTTGTTCGCCCTGATGTTGCCACGCTCGACCTGCGGTGGTCCATGACTGGCGCGCTCGATCCGATGGGAAACGAATGGCCGCGTCGGCGCGGATTAATCAGCGTAGTGGCGACGCGGGATCATGATGAATGGTTGATTGCAACGATGCACAATATGGAACTTGGGGACGATCAAATGGCAAAGTCTCAGGAGAAACTTCAAGAGGATAAGTAGGCTCTTCATTCATGTCAGAATCGAAAGCGACAGCCATCCAGCATAGTCAAGCCGATCTGATCGGGCAATGAGATCGAACGGCGGGTCAGGTGATCGGGATTGGCGAGCTATGCTACAGGAGTTGGTGCTGGATGGCCCGTGCCTTGTCCGGTTTGGCCGACCACAATGGCGCGCCTCATAGCCGGTCGCCTTGGTCTTGCGGGATCTAATGTATGAACGGCTTGGAGCGCTGGGCTCTCGCCGGCAGTTCTTGGCGGCGCGGTGATCGCCGGTCGGCTATTCCGCCGCCACGAGTTTGGTTTCCGGCGTCGATGTAGCCCGGCTGGCCCGATCGTCCTCGGTATCTTCCCACCAATCGCCCAGGGCGTCGATGAGCGGCACAAGCTTGAGACCGGGCTCCGTCAGGTCGTAATCCACGTGTAGCGGATAGCCGGCATGCGCTGTTCGCCGCACAATCCCGGCTTCCTCCAGCTTGCGTAGTTCGAGCGCCAGGATGCGGTGCGACACTGTCGGATTGTCACGCCTCAGGTCGCTGAAGCGCTTGGTACCGTCCTTGAGGTAGTAGAGCAGCAAGGTGGGCCAGCGACCGCTGAGCACACGCATGGTCTCCTCGATCGGGCAGCGTGAGACGACATCTTTCATGGCGGGGACCTGGTTACAGAATAGTGCGTAATTTACATGGGGCGACCAGCGTTTAGGGTCAAGTTTCGCTGCGCAGCGTGATCCCTAAATCATGGAAGAGACAAAGAAATGGAACCTATTCTCCTTTACGGCTTCCCGCTGGGAAGTTCGATGGGGCTTGTCGCTGCTTTTGAACGCCTCGAACAACGCTACCGCCTGTGTCGTGTCGACATGCTCTCTGAGATGAAGAACGATGCCTATGCCAGCATCAACGGCCGTCAGGAAACGCCGGTGTTGATCACGGACGAGGGCAGGGTGCTCACCGAGACCATGGCGATTGCCGCCTGGCTCGAAGCCCGCGACACGCAACGCCGTATCAGCTTCGATCCTCGCTCGCCGGAGGGCGACCGGATGCATCAGCTGATGGCTTTCGTGAACACCGGTTTCACCGCCGCCTTCACCCCTCTCTGGGCTGCATATGAAATGGAATCGGCGGAACCGGTGCTGCTGACAACCTTGCGTGGCTTTGGCCGCAAGATCGTTACAAACCGCCATGACCAGCTCGAGGCGATGATCGCCGACACGGACTTTCTGGTCGGCGATCGGCTGACGCTTGCCGATACCACGCTGATTGGCGTGGCGCGCTGGGCGGAGTTCCACCAGGCGGTCGACAGCGCGACCTACCCCAAGCTGGCCGCGTTGCGCGGCAGGATCGAAGCCGATCCGGCCGTGCGTTACGCACAGGCCATCGAGGGTGGCGAAAAGCCGGCGGGTTCGGGTGCCTGTCTTGGCCATGTCCCGCTGGCCGAAGTGATCGATCGTTTCGCTGCCTAGCTTTTGTCACGCATCTCAGCCGCGCGGCGCCAAAGTGTGGTGCCGCGCGGTGACCGCCCGTGGCTTTAGCCGGGCAGGGCAAACAATCCGTGCACGATTAGTCAGGTGATCAGGTGGGATGCGTTGACACGCATCCAGTCGGCCAGCGAATCCAGCGTGCCACGCAAGGTTCCACCCAGCGGCGTTATCTCATACTCCACGCGCGGCGGCATCTCGGCATAAACCCTCCGATAGACCAGACCGCGATGTTCGAACAGGCGCAACTGCCGCGTGAGCTCCTTTTGCGTAATCGGTGCGACGGCCCTCTGGAGCTCGCCGAAGCGGATCGGACAACCGGTGACGATCAGGCGATAAAGAATGGGAATGGCCCATTTTCCCGAAACCAGATTGACGAAATCGATCATCGGGCAACGATCGGTCGTGCCATTTCCGCCTTCGACTGGCGTTACCTCGATGGCTTTTGCCTGCGCCATGAAATTATTTCCTTTAGTACCCGTTCGGTGCCTACTATACAAAGCATACTATCGTGTCGACAATGCCATTCTCATCGTCTTTGGGAAGGCAAATCATGGGTCGCTTGAAAGGCAAATATGCCCTCATTACCGGGGCAACCAGTGGCATCGGTCTCGAAACCGCGCGCCAGTTCCTGGCCGAGGGTGCGACGGTGGCAATCACTGGCAGGAGCCCGTCCGGGCTGGAAGCTGCGCAGCGCGAGCTGGGCGGATCGGCGCAGGTGATCAGGAATGATGCCGGCAACCTCGCCGATCAGCGTGCGCTTGCCGCCGAACTCGCGCAGTGCTGGCCTCGGCTCGACATACTGAACATCAACGCCGGCGATGTGATGCATCAGCCCCTGCAGGATTGGGACGAGGTGGTCTATGACCGTCTGATGCAGACCAATCTCAAGGGGCCGTTCTTTTTGATCCAAGCCCTGTTGCCGATGTTCTCCAACCCGTCATCGATCATCCTGTGCGGTTCGGTCAGTGCCCATATCGGCCTGCCCCAGAGTAGCGCCTACGCCGCCAGCAAGGCTGGCCTCCTGTCGTTGGCGCGCACCCTCTCGGGTGAGATGATCGAGCGCGGTATTCGCGTCAATGGCCTCAGCCCCGGGCCGACCGAGACGCCGGCCTTGGGCAAGCTGGGTCTGCCCGAAGCGGACGAGAAGGCGCTTGGCGATCAGATACGCGCGCTAGTGCCGATCGGCCGGATGGGCAAACCCTGGGAACTCGCCAAGGCGGCGGTGTTTCTAGCATCGGATGAGTCGAGCTTCGTCGTTGGCACGGAACTGCTCGTCGATGGTGGCGTCGGAAATCTATAACCGGGATTTACCATCGTGACCATCGACTTGGCGACAATCACCCCTAAATCGACTATCATAGTGCTTATACGAGAAGTGGCAGCTACGGGCGGCCATCCTGGCGGCGGCCGTCCCGACCCACGGGAGAAAGGTTATGGCCGGCTTTCATGTCATGGCGGACGCACGTGGAATGCATGTACAGCCCACGGTGCGCCGCATCAGCACCGAGGATCTGCTCGATGCGCTCCGTCTCGGCGTAGAGGATTTTTGGGCCAAGCCGTCGCATTATGTGTTCCTGTGCCTGATCTATCCGGTGGTCGGCCTGATCCTGACGCAGTGGACCTCGGGCTCGAACGCCATCCAACTCATCTATCCGCTGATGTCCGGGTTCGCTTTGGTCGGTCCGTTCGCCGCTATCGGCCTTTACGAAATCAGCCGCCGGCGCGAGTTCGGCATGGATACATCCTGGTGGCATGCGCTCGACGTGCGCCACTCGCCGGCGCTGCCCGCGATTGCAGTCATCGGTATCATGCTGGTGGTACTGTTCCTGCTCTGGCTGTTCACCGCGCAATCGATCTACACCAGCCTGTACGGCAATCAGCCTCCGGCCTCTATCGTCGGCTTTATTCGCGAAGTGCTGACGACCAGCAAGGGCTGGACGCTGATCCTGCTCGGCAACCTAGCCGGGTTCGCCTTCGCCGCGATCGTGCTGGCGACGACTGTCGTCGCCTTTCCGCTGTTGCTCGATCGCGACGTCGGCGCGGTCTCGGCAGTCGAGACGTCGGCGCGTGCAGTTATGACAAACCCGCTGCAGATGGCGCTGTGGGGCCTGATGGTCGCCGTGCTCCTGGTCATCGGCTCGATCCCGCTATTTGCCGGGCTTGCCGTCGTCATGCCCATCCTTGGCCACGCGACCTGGCATCTCTACCGCAGGGTGGTCGAACCGGAGCGGGCACAGCAGGTCAGGCGGCCGATGTAGGACCGATCAGCGTTGCGCGTCGGTTGCCATCTTGACGGCCAGCGCGGTCAGCACCGTGCCCATCATCCAGCGCTGGATCACCAGCCATAGCGGCCGCCCGGCGAGGAAGATGGCGATCGAGCCGGCCGTCACCGCGATGATGGCGTTGACGGTCAGGCTGATCGCGACCTGCGTGGCACCGAGCACCAGAAGCTGCGACAGCACGTGGCCCTTGCCGGGGCTGATGAATTGCGGCAGCAGCGACAGATAGAGCACTGCCACCTTCGGGTTGAGCAGGTTGGTCATCAGGCCCATGGCGAACAGCTTGCGCGGCCTGTCTTTCGGCAGTTCGCGGATCTGGAAGGGCGAGCGCCCGCCGGGCTTCACCGCTTGCCAGGCGAGCCACAGCAAATAAAGCGCGCCGGCAAGGCGCAGCACATCATAGGCAAAGGGCACGGCGAGCAGCAGCGCGGTGATGCCGAACGCCGCCGACAGCACGTAGAACAAAAAACCGAGCGCCACACCGCCCAGCGAGATCAGCCCGGCCTTCGGCCCTTGCGACAGCGAGCGCGAGATTAGATAGATCATGTTCGGGCCGGGCGTCAGCACCATGCCGAGGCAGACCAGCGCAAAGGCAAGGTGGTTGGCGGGTTCAGGCAAGAGCGCATCTCCGGATGAGGACACTCACCACATGCTTCCATCACCCGCAAGGGCATGAGGGCAGGAGCCTTTGCGCCAGTGCGCCGGGGCCCCTGCCTTAGTCGCCAATCCCATCGCCTTCAGCCGACGATGCGCAGGTTCGACAATTCGTTGGCGATTTCCTTGAAATTGTCCGACAGAGTCGCGCCCGTCGCATTCCAGAACAGCTTGGCCGGCTTGCTCGGGTCGGCCGAATCCTTGCGGAAGCGCGAATCCGACGAACACGCCTTCAGCGCATCGATTGCCTTCTTGTCGCTGGCATCTGTGGGCGACAGGTCGAGCGCCACCGTCATCACCAGAATGTTCGAATTCTTTGCATTGGCGCAGAGCGTTTTCATCTGCTCGTCGAGTGCTGCCGTGTAGTTGGCACCGGTATAGGTGGTCTTGCCGATATCGGTGCTGGTATTCATGAACAGGCGGGTTACGCTTCCAGATCCCGGATAGGTCAGCCCAGTGTAGCCGTAGGCGGCGTAGGTCGACCTGTTGTTGGCGTAGCTGCCGTCGCTGACGGCACTATAAGTATTGGCTCCGTCGGTCAGCACCACGACCACCTTGTCGTTGCCCCTCTCGCTGTTCGGCCGACCATCGGTGAACGGTGGGTTGCTCGATACAGTTCGCCAGCCCCAGGCAAGGCCCTCCGGCACGTTGGTGTTGCCGTTCGGCGCCATGGCGTCGATGGCGTCCTTGATCTCCTGCTTCTCTGCGTCCTGGCTGACGTCCTTCAACGGCGTGATGGGGTTGGTGGTGCAGGAGGAATTCGGCCCATCGCCCGCGGCTGCGGATTGCGAACCGTATGGTTTTACCAGGAAATATTTGCGCATGTCAGACTGGCGCTGGGAAGCCGTAGGACCGGCGACATAGGGCCAATCGGCCCACCAGTTGTTACCGTAATTGTAGGACGTGCCGATGACGTCGTTGATGCCGTCACGGTTGAAATCGAGCCACAGAGTGCCAGCCTCATCCGGGGCGAACATCGGCACGAAAAGCGTGGCCGGCGCGGCTGTATCGGGCGTGGTGTCGTCGACATTGTAGGGATATGGCCGTGCTTCGACGCAACCTTGCCAGCTCGCATAGCGGCTTGTGGTGTAGATATATTCCGGTGCGCTCCAGTGGCCGTACTGGCAGGTGCCGTTCTTCTTGTATGTGTCGCAGACATATTGCTTCGAATTGGGTACCTCTTCGCGGCCCGATTCGACCGTCATGTCGGCGTAGAGGCTGAAACGCGTCAGCGGCTGGTCCTTGGTCTCGGCCCAGCCGGTGCCGCGCTTGTACCAGACGCCGTTGAGCTTCTCGGCATATTTGTCCGGATTGTTGGCGGCACTCATCGTCGTCCAGTCGAAATCCTCGTGCTGGATCGGGGAGATGCCGTCCTGATCCATCCAGCCGTCCTGGTCGTGGGTAGGGCCGACATTGACCGAAGCCGCAAACGGCACGAGAGAAAACTGCACCGGTTTGGTGATCTGCTTCATCTGCTGCGCCTGAAGCGCCAGCGTATCGACAAGCTGCTTGGCGGCCGACTTCAGCAGGTCTATTCGCTTCTCGCCGGTGCCGGAGCCGAGATCGCTCATCGAGCCGGAATTATCCAGCACAAGCGCGACTTCGAGGGTGTTCTTGAGGCGGAGTTCCGAACATTCGGTGAAGGTCGTGTCGCTTGCCGTGCCGCCGATCAGCACGCTGGCGGCCGGTAGAAAATAGGGGTGGAAGGTGAGGCCGGCGCAGAGCTTCAAGGTGCCGCCGCCGGCATTGTTGTTGGGCAGCGTGACGGTCAGCGCTGTGTTCGCCGGGTCGATACGTGCGAGATTGGTTTCGAAAAATGTCTTGGCGTAGGCCTTGACGTCGTCGTCGCTGGCGCCGGCAACGATCTGCTGGGCGGCGGCGATGCCGGCCGCGTCAAGGGCATTCAGCGTTTCGTGCTTCTGGCGCAACAACTCCCCGTAATCGACGCTGAGCGCCAACCCGCCCATCAGCGGTACAATGGTGATTGCGGTCATTAAGGAGTAGTTGCCACGTCTGTCGCGTCGGAAATTTCCGATCATTGCCTTCAGCATTCCCGCCCGCCCCGTTTTTTTTCCGGACGATGCCACGCATTTTTAAATTTCCGATTGCTAAAATACGTTCAAGGTCGGCACGGTTTTTCAATGCCTGTTAACCACACGTCCGCAATCGGCAATGCTGCTCCGCGGCAAAGCCCCATAAGGCTCTGAAAAAGAAGGCTTTCGCCATCACGTCCTCGCCGGCGTCGCCGGGCGGCAATCTTGCGGGCACAACGAAAGCTGGTGACAGAGCGAAGCGCTTCGGTTAATCCGGGCCGGCCGCTACGGACCGTCGGTCGCGGCGCTTGCAAGCATCATGGTACAGGGACAACGGCATGGCGGATTCGCCCGACATCATCGGTTCGCTCGCAGACTTGTCGGGAGCCTATTCAGCCATCCTGTGCGACGTCTGGGGCGTGGTGCACAATGGCGAATGGCATTTCCCGGCGGCGGCTGCCGCGCTGATCGCTGCTCGCGCGGCGAAAATACCTGTCGTGCTGATCACCAATTCGCCGCGTCGCAGCGCCGACGTGGTGGCACAGATGAGCGCCATCGGCGTTCCGCCCGCCGCCTACGACCGTGTCGTGACGTCCGGCGACGTTACCCGCGACCTGATCGCCGAAGGGCCGCGAAAGATCTTCCATATAGGCGCCGATCGGGATTTCACGCTCTATGAGGGCCTCGACGTCGAACTCGTCGAGGAGTTCGAAGCATCCGGCGTGGTCTGCACCGGCCTGTTCGATGACGAGGTGGAGAAGCCGGAAGATTATGCCGATCTTCTGCAGAGGCTGCGTGCCAGGAACCTGCCCTTCATTTGCGCCAATCCCGACATCGTCGTCGAGCGCGGCGAACGCATGATCTGGTGCGCAGGCGCTTTGGCCCGCGAATACGCACAGCTTGGCGGACGCACGCTGATCGCCGGCAAACCCTACGCGCCGGTCTATGACGTCGCCATGAAGGAGATCGCCGTCATTCTCGGCCGCCCGGTCGAGCGTTCGCAAGTTCTGGCCATCGGCGACGGCATAATGACCGACATCAAGGGCGCGGCCGACAATGGCTTCGACGTGCTCTACGTATCGGGCGGCATCCATGCCCGCGATTACGGTGAGACGCTGCAGCCGGATCCGGCCAGGCTCGCGGCCTTCCTGGAAAAATATGGCTACAGGCCGGTCGCGGTGATTCCCAGGCTGCAATAGGTTCAAGCCATGACGGCCATGTTCGAACGCATTTCCGCAACCGCACCGCTGCCGGCCCATCTGCGCGGCGGCGTGGTGGCTATCGGCAATTTCGACGGCGTCCACCGCGGCCACCAGGCGGTGCTCGAACGCGCGCGCGCCGAAGCGGAGCGTCGCGGCGTACCCGCCCTGGTGCTGACCTTCGTACCGCATCCGCGAAAGGTGTTTAGGCCGGACATGCCGTTGTTCGTGCTGACGCCGCCGCCGATGAAGGCGCGGCTGTTGTCGCATCTGGGCTTTGCGGCGCTGGTCGAACAGCCGTTCACACGCGAGTTCGCCTCCTTGTCGGCGGAGGCTTTCGTCACCGGCGTGCTCGAGCGCAACCTCGGCATAAGCCACGCCGTCACCGGCTTCGATTTCCATTTCGGCAAGGACCGCCAGGGCGGCCCGGCCTATCTGATGGCTGCCGGCGAGCGCCACGGCTTCGGCGTCACGCTGGTCGATGCGTTTCGCGACGAAAGCGCCGAGGTGGTGTCGTCGAGCCGCATACGCACGCTGCTGTGCGAGGGCAATGTGGCCGAGGCCGCCGGCTTGCTCGGTTACCGTTTCACCGTCGAGGCGGAGGTGATCGGCGGCCAGCAGCTCGGCCGGACGCTCGGCTTTCCGACCGCAAACATGAGGCTTTCGCCGGAAGCGACCCTCAAGGAAGGGATCTATGCCGTCCGCTTCCGCCGCGCCGACGGTTCGCTTCACGATGGCGTCGCCAGCTTCGGCCGCCGGCCGACGGTCGACGGCAATGGCGCGCCATTGCTGGAGACCTTCGTCTTCGACTTTTCCGGCGACCTCTACGGCGAGATTTGTGCCGTGTCCTTCTTCGGCTACCTGCGCTCGGAGGTGAAGTTCGACGGGCTTGACGCGCTGGTCGCCCAGATGAAGCGCGACGAGGCCGAGGCGAAGGCACTGCTCGCCGGCGTCAGGCCGCTTTCCGGGCTGGACGCGGCCATAGCTTTTTAGAGCATGGTCCCGAACCGAAGGTCAGCGAAGCAAAAAGTGGGAACCGGTTTTCCGATTAAGATCATGCTCAACCAGAATTTATCTCTTCAGCGCCACGCCAAGGGCGATGAAGCTCCAGCCCTGGAAGATCAGGTCGACGGCCAGGAACAGGCCCAGCACCCACACGCTGTTGACCGGCCAGCCCATGGCGATGACCAGTCCCGCCAGCGCGCTGATGATGCCGGCCGCGACCACCCAGCCCCAGCCCGGCTGCGGCCGGTGGCTGTAGCCTACCCAGGCCCTGAGCACGCCTGAGGCAAGCAGCGCGACCGCCAGGAGGAAGGTCAGCACCGTCGAGGCGAGGACCGGATTGTCGAAGGCGAAGAAGCCGGCGACGGCGTAGAGGAGGCCGCTGAGCAGCCAATAGAAGAAACGGCCCCATGTCTTCACGCCGAAGGCATGGATGATCTCGACAATGCCGGCCATCAGCATCAGCCAGCCCACGACAAAGACCGAGGCGACGGTTGCGATGAACAGATTGCCGAAGGCAATGCCGCCGAAGACAAGCAGCAGCACCCCGAGCGCGACGAACCATCCCCATTTCGCCCGCGTCTGGCTGATCGCATCTTTCAAGGCATCGCCGTGCAGTGTCATCGCCCTCTCCCTCAAGACTACTTGGCCTTTTTGTCGGCTTTGAAGGTAACGCCGATAGGCCTTCTCGTAAAGCGAGCAGGCTGTGAGGGTCACACCCATGCTCGGGCGGTACGCCTGCGAGACGTCTGCTTTTGGCAAGAGCAGCCGCTGCGAGTTCATTTCCGTGAAACGTGGGCTTGCGCCCTCAGGCCAAACCGTGGTCATGCCGAGGTCTAGTTGGAGAATAGCTCCTGTCCGCAAAGCGGCCGCAACGTCGAGCTTTGATACAGAGCCAGACCTCCAAACGCCGCGCAACGCCGGTCGCATCCGCATTCACAACCTTGCGTCGAGGTCTCAGTAATCGCCGCCCTCGCGATGCAGCGTCGCGAGGATTAGCCCGAGCGCGTTGGGCAAGAAGTAGATTGTTCCGCCGAGCTGGTTCGAGAGCGGCATGGTCTTGGCTTCCCATGACAGGAAATAGTCGCCGGCGATCACCGTGAAGCCGATGCCCCACACCAGGATTGCGCACAGGCAGCCCAACATCATCCATGCCTTGCCATGAGCGAAATCGGCGCTGCTGCCAACCACCTTGCGCAGCATAAGCACAACCCCGATCAGTCCGAATATCCCCGCCATGGTCTCGACGGCCATGATGCCGACGAGTGCCACAGGGGCAGCCCATGGCATGGTGATGGCACGCCATTGCTGCCATGGGTTGCCGTAGGTGTTGGTCATTTCGATCATCGGCTTCACGGCATTCACCAGAGTGTCTTTGAAGTCGGTTGCATCGTTCAACAGACCGAGAAAACCCCACAGGGTGGGGAACAGCGCCATCACGATCAGCCCCAATCGTCCTACGCTGCGCGGATTGACAAGCCGCTCGGCAGTGGTTCCGGCATACGAATTGTCCGGCATCGGAATTCCCCCTCTTTTGAACCTTGCACCGTCGAGCAATCGAAAATTGGCTCACACGGCAGCACCGCCAATATGCACGGACCTCGGACGATTTCTCGCTGATGTTGATCGGGCTGATCGCAAGATGATCGTGGCGCTGGTTCGTCGCTATATTTGCAGGCAGGCAATCGTTATCTTGTCGATGACATTTGGCTGTTCGCCTTTCTCGGCGCTTGGCAAGACTGGGGAAGCAAAATGAGCGATGTGGACGAACACTTCGATCTGATGGAGATCAACGCCGTCCGCAGGCTGTTGACGTCAAAACCACGAACGGTCCGCTGGGACGAACGCCGGGCGCGGCTCGACGAAGTCGGTTCGGTCTGGCCGGTCGCGGAGGACATCCGATGCGAGCGCGTGGTTTTCGATGGCCTCGCGGGCGAGTGGTCCCTGGCGCCTGGGAGTGACAGGGATAAGGTTCTGCTCTTTTTCCACGGTGGTGGCTACTGCTCCGGCTCCCTTAAAAGTCATCGTCGAATGGTTACCGAGGCAGGTCGGGCAATGGGAATACGCACCCTCGCGATCGACTATCGCCGCGCACCGGAACATCCTTTCCCTGCGCAACATGAAGACGCACTCACCGCATGGCGCTTTCTGAGCCGGCAAGGCATCGCGTCGGATCGCATCGTGGTTGGCGGAGACAGTGCGGGCGGCAACCTCACTCTGTGCCTGGTCAGTATATTGCGCACGGCAGGCGAGCCGTTGCCGCGATGTCTTTGGCTGGTTTCGCCTTGGACGGACCTTTCGATGTCCGGCGCGACACTATCAACCAAGGACGCAATCGACCCTATCATCCACCGGGCGTATTTGGAGGAACTGGCAACGGCCTATGTTCCCAATGGCGTTGGTCGGCGCGATCCGCTGATCTCGCCTTTGTTCGCCGATCTGAGCGGATTTCCCCCAATGCTGATACAAGCCGGTTCGGCCGAGACGCTGTTGTCGGACGCAACTCGGCTCGCCGAAGCCGCTGGCGCGGCTGACGTTAAAGTAGGTCTCGAAATTTGGCCTCATATGATTCACGCTTGGCCGGTTTGGAATGCGGGGTTGAGCGCCGGTCGCCGCGCTCTTCACAGCGCAGGCATGTTTGTCCGCGAATGTTTGTAACCCCTGCCGAGGCAACTGCTATCGTATTCCAAACACTTGATCTGGAATCTTGGTGCGCCAAACAATCGACTGCAACGCGGAACAGGCCGGCCAACGCTGCCAATGTTGCGGATATTAAGTCAAATTTTACCGAACTGGCGCCATGGCTTCAGTCAAGGCTGGTTGTATCGGCCAATGCGTTCGACGTATGGAGTAACGATGCGGTCTGTCCCGACGATCTTGGCCGCATTCATGCTCGGCACCTGCGGCGTTGCCAAGGCCGGCGAGGGAACCTTCGGCTGGCTGTCCGGAGACTGGTACCTGACGGTCGGCGCCACCGGCATGGTTGCCCCGAATTTCGAGGGCGGCAAGAAGTACCTGCTCAGTGCCTCGCCGATCATCTCGCTCGGCAAGGCTGGTCCCGCGGCGCGCTTCACCTCGCGCAACGACAATATCTCATTGGCATTGATCGACGATGGCGGCGTCCGCGCCGGCCTGACAGGCAAGTTCCTGTTTTCTCGCGACGGCGGTGACGCCGACGAATTGAAGGGTCTCGACCCGGTGCGCTGGGGCGGCGAGGCTGGCGGCTTCTTCGAATTCTATCCTTTGGATTGGCTGCGTGCCCGCGCCGAATTGCGGCACGGCATTCGCGCCCATAACGGCTTTGTCGCCGACATCGCCGCCGACGCCTTTTACGATGTGACGTCCGACGTCAGGATTTCGGCCGGACCGCGCGTTTCGTTCGCCTCATCGGACTATTTCGACGCCTATTACCGCGTTGATGCCAAGGAGTCCCTGGCCTCGGGACTTAGCGAATATCATCCCGGCGGCGGGGTGAAGTCGGCGGGCCTGGGCGGCGCGGTGACCTGGAAGGTGACCGAGCCGATGACGGCCAGTCTGTTCGGCGAATATTCCCGCCTGATGGGCCCGGCCGCCGATTCCAGCCTGGTCAAGGAGCGCGGCTCCAGGGATCAGTTCATGATCGGCGTGTCGACGACCTATCGCTTCGATTTTTCGATGTGATGTCTACCCCAGCAATCGGGTATCGATAGGATGCGTTGTGACCTCAACGATGTGGATGCCGTCGCGCGCCAGCAAATCTGGGTTGAAGAGATAGTTCCTTGTAAACGGGACGATCACACAGGGGACTTCCATAACGGCGTGCTTGGCTGTGGCGATAAAATCCGTGCCGAGCCGCTGCGTCGTGGCTGTATCGTGCTTCCAGTCATCAGATAATTCCAGAGATGCAACGGTAACGCCGTCCGGCACTTCGATTTCCAGAAGCTGATAGGTCTGGGGCAGGTCTTCCGCGTCCACATGCACCAGAATTTCGAGAAGCGCTGTAGCTGGATGATCGGCGCAGTAGACGATCGGTGTCCCCATGACATGCCAACGGCCGGCGCTGACCATGCCACCGGCGCCGGAGAGATCGGCGTAGCTGGAAATGCGCCACAGCCGCATATGTGTTAGGCGAGAATGCCGTAATCGATGCGATGGAGCTCTTCTTCCACCAGGACGGCACCCGTCTCGGACTGCAAGAGGTTGATCGGTATCTCGTTGAGCACTCTGCTGCGCTTGCGCAACCAACGCTGCGCCTTTTCATGACTGCCGAAAACCCGGTCCGCCATCGCTGAAACCCGCTCAAGTCGCTGGACGCGGTCGGATTCGGTGATCGTCAGAGTCTCGTTTCGCTCTTTACGACGCGCCAGGGTCCGTCGCGGGCCGACGATCTTGTAGATTTCATCACTACTGAAGCCCCGTTGACGGAGCCCTTCGACCCTGGTGACATGAACGAGAAACCGTTCCGTCGCGGTATCGGGAATTGCGGCGTCGGCGGGATCGGCTTCTGGGCGAATCTTGGTATGCAGACTAGACATGAGCTGGCTCCGCTGCCACTTGCCCCTAGATATAGGCGCAAGTGGCACATCATGCAAGGAAAACCACGACAACAAACTAACGACATGATGCCCCGACAGGAAACCGCCGAGAGTTCGGGCTTTTCAACATCGCCTGTGTCGGTTAAAAGCCCAGCCATGACGAGCTTTTCGCGCCTTCTCGCGACTGCGATACGAATTACAGGCCCGGTGTTCCGGGCGGCCTGACCGCCGCCGGAGCCGCCGGGAATCTTGCGCGCGCCTCTCGCGCTTTTTCCAGATCATGATAGTTCAACGCCCGGGCTCTTTTGCCGCCGGGCAACGCATATGGCAGACGAATGACTGATACCGAGACCGCCGAGACGATCGACTATTCCAAAACGCTCTACCTGCCGCAGACGGATTTCCCGATGCGCGCCGGTTTGCCGGAAAAGGAGCCGCTGCTGGTCAAACGCTGGCAGGACATGGACCTTTACCGCAAGTTGCGCGAAGACGCAGCCGGCCGCGAAAAATACGTGCTGCACGACGGCCCGCCCTATGCGAATGGCAACATCCATATCGGCCATGCGCTGAACAAGATCCTCAAGGACGTCATCACCCGCTCGTTCCAGATGCGCGGCTATGACTCGAACTATGTACCCGGCTGGGATTGCCACGGCCTGCCGATCGAATGGAAGATCGAGGAGCAGTACCGCGCCAAGGGCAAGAACAAGGACGAGGTGCCGGTCAACGAGTTCCGGCAGGAATGCCGCGAGTTTGCGGCGCACTGGATCAAGGTGCAGGGTTCCGAATTCCAGCGGCTCGGCGTCGTCGGCGACTTCGACAATCCCTATACGACAATGGCTTTCCATGCCGAGGCGCGGATCGCCGGCGAACTGCTGAAATTCGCCATGTCCGGCCAGCTCTATCGCGGCTCCAAGCCGGTGATGTGGAGCGTGGTCGAGCGCACCGCGCTGGCCGAGGCGGAGGTCGAATACCAGGACTATGAGTCGGACACGATCTGGGCGAAGTTTCCGGTCGTCAGCCTCGCTCGCCAGGTCATCAACATCGAGGATGGCCAGCCAGCCTTGGATCCCAAGCTGACGCAGACGTCGCTCGATCTGCTTGATGCCAACGTCGTCATCTGGACGACGACGCCGTGGACAATCCCCGGCAATCGCGCCGTCAATTACTCGCCGCGCATCAACTATGGTCTCTACGAGGTTACCGCGGCCGAGAACGCCTTTGGTCCTCAGCCCGGCGAAAAGCTGATCTTTGCCGAGAAGCTTGCGGACGACGCTGCCGCGAAGGCCAAGGTCACTCTGAATCGGCTTCGCAGCGTTGGCGCCGAAGAGCTTGAAAACCTTACGCTTTCGCATCCCCTCAAAGCTCTGGGCGGCGGCTACGATTTTCCCGTGCCGATGCTCGCCGGCGATCACGTCACCGACGATGCCGGCACCGGTTTCGTCCACACCGCGCCGGGACATGGCCGCGAAGACTTCGACGCCTGGATGGATGCTGCCTCTGATCTTCGCCAGCGTGGCATCGACACCGCGATCCCCTTCACCGTCGACGATGCCGGCTTCTTCACCAAGGACGCGCCGGGCTTCGGCCCGGACCGCGAGGGTGGAGCGGCGCGCGTCATCGACGACAATGGCAAGAAGGGCAACGCCAACCAGGCTGTCATCGACGAGCTGATCAAGCGCAACGCGCTGTTCGCGCGCGGCCGCCTGAAGCACTCCTATCCGCATTCCTGGCGCTCGAAGAAGCCGATCATCTTCCGCAACACGCCGCAATGGTTCGTCTATATGGACAAGGAGCTTGGCGACGGCACGACGCTGCGCAGCCGCGCCCTAAAAGCCATCGACGATACCCGCTTCGTGCCCGCCGCCGGCCAGAACCGCATCCGCGCCATGATCGAGGAGCGCCCCGACTGGGTGCTGTCGCGCCAGCGCGCCTGGGGCGTGCCGATCGCCGTCTTTGCCGATGCCGACGGCAATGTGCTGCGCGACGAGGCAGTCAACCAGCGCATCATGGACGCCTTCGAGAAAGAAGGCGCCGACGCCTGGTTCGCCGCCGGCGCCAAGGAGCGGTTCCTCGGCAATCACGATGCCTCGAAATGGCAGCAGGTCATGGACATCCTCGATGTCTGGTTCGATTCAGGCTCGACGCATGCCTTCACGCTTGAGGACCGGCCCGACCTGAAATGGCCGGCCGACGTCTATCTCGAAGGCTCCGACCAGCATCGCGGCTGGTTCCACTCCTCGCTGCTCGAAAGCTGCGGCACCAGGGGCAGGGCACCCTACGACACCGTCGTCACCCATGGCTTCACCATGGATGAGGAGGGGCGGAAAATGTCGAAGTCGCTCGGCAACACCGTCGTGCCGCAGGACGTCATCAGGCAGTCCGGCGCCGACATCTTGCGGCTGTGGGTGGTGACGACCGATTATTGGGAAGACCAGCGGCTCGGCAAGAACGTGCTGCAGACCAATATCGACGCCTACCGCAAGCTGCGCAACACCATCCGCTGGATGCTGGGCACGCTCGCCCATGACGACGGTGAGGAGGTGCCGCTGGACAAGATGCCGGAGCTGGAGCGGCTGATGCTGCACCGGCTCGCTGAACTCGATGAAGTCGTACGCTCGGGCTACGACGCGTTCGAATTCAAGCGCATCACCCGCGCGCTGCTCGACTTCATGGTGGTCGAGCTGTCGGCCTTCTATTTCGACATCCGCAAGGACGCGCTTTACTGCGAAGCGCCTTCCAGCGTGAAGCGCAAGGCTTCCGTGCAGGTGGTGCGCCATCTCTTCGACTGCCTGGTGAAATGGCTGGCGCCGATGCTGCCCTTCACCATGGAAGAGGCTTGGCTCGACCGTCATCCGGATGCGGTCTCCCTGCATCTCGACCAGTTCCCGGAGATCCCGGCGGACTGGAAGAACGAGGCGCTGGCGGAGAAGTGGCGCAAGGTGCGGCAGGTCCGCCGTGTCGTCACCGGGGCGTTGGAAATCGCCCGTGCGCAGAAGGTCATCGGCTCTTCGCTGGAAGCGGTGCCGGTCGTCACCCTCGACGATGCCGTGCTCGAAGCGGCGATCGCCGATGTCGACATGGCCGAGACGGCGATCACCAGCGATCTGGTTATCATGCACGGCAATGCGCCGGCGGGCAGCTTTACCCTCGACGACGTCAAGGGCGTCGCCGTGGTCGTCGAGAAGGCGGAGGACCGTGGCCTGGTGAAGTGCGCGCGCTCCTGGCGCTACACCGCCGATGTCGGCTCAGATCCGGAATTCCCGGATGTTTCGGCCCGTGACGCCGCTGTTCTGCATGAGCTGAAGGCTTTGAGCCGTCTTTGAGGCGGTGCACAAATGCCACGGCGGGGGCCGATCGGCCCTCGCGCGTTGCCCTTAACGAGTGGTTGAGGTAAACACGCGAAACTCCGGACGACAAATTGTCGCCGGAATTCCGTCGGAAGAGCATAGGCGATGGGGACCGGACCTTTCTTTGGCCGGCGGCAATCGAGAGGCTGTCTACAGTGGGACTTTTTGGCATGACCGAGAGAACTTACGCGCGCGTTGCGCTGCTGGCGCCGCTTGTCGTATCGGGCCTCGCTTTGTCCGGCTGCATGGGCTCGCCCACTTACGGGACCGACAAGACCGCGGGCGCGCAGCTTGCCGGCGACCTCACCGGGGCTTTTTCCTTCGCACCCAAGCGCAAGGATAGTATCGACTACAAGCCGCGCCCCACGCTGGTGAAGCCAGGGCCGGGGCAGAAGGAAGTCTTGCCGCCGCCGCAGGAAAGCATCGAGACGGCAAGCGCCGAATGGCCCGAATCGCCGGAGCAGCGCCGTGCCCGCCTGCGCGCCGATGCCACCCTGCATCAGGACGACCCGGCCTACCAGGCGCAGGTCATCGATGACGTGCAGACGGATCCGGCGTCGGTCAAGGCCGCGCTGAAGCAGTCGGGCTCGAGCCACCCGCCAGCCTGGACTCCGGCCGATTCGGACAAGAGCCGCGCCGCGGAAATCATGCGCCGCCGGGCTGAAGGCAAACAGGGCGACCCGACCACCCGCAGATATCTGAGCGAGCCGCCGGTGCAATACCGCGCTGCCGCCGCCACCGCGCCGCAGGGTGACCTCGGCGAGGACGAGTACAAGAAGGAACGCCGCCTCAAGAGGGAGGCGGCCGCCAAGAGTAAGAGCGGCGGCATGTTCGACTGGCTGCCCTGGTAGGCTGACGGCGCCAGAGACGTTCTTGCCCTGGATTGGCTGGCTGGATTGGCTGACTTGGATTTGGACCGTCTGCCGGACCAGAAATCAGGGTCCGCGTCGCTCGCGAAAAAAGTCCTTCAGCAATGCTGCTGCTGCGTTCTCGGCCATGCCCGGATAGATATCGGGCACATGGTGGCAGGTCGGTGACGTGAAGAAGCGAACGCCGTTGACCACTGCGCCGCCCTTCTCGTCGGCAGCGCCGAAATAAAGCCGGCGCAGCCTGGCGAAGGAGATGGCGCCGGCGCACATGGCGCACGGCTCCAGCGTCACATAGAGATCGTGGCCGCTGAGCCGCTCGCTGGAAAGCTTGCGGCAGGCCTCGCGGATCGCCAGCATCTCGGCATGGGCGGTGGGATCGGCAAACTCGCGGGTGCGGTTGCCGGCACTCGCAACGACCGTATCGCCGCCGGCGACGACCGCGCCAACCGGCACTTCGCCACGCAGGGCGGCGGCTTCGGCTTCTTTAAGCGCCAGCGCCATGAAATCCCGCCGCTTCACGCGGTTTCCATTCCGATTATCTCCTCGCCACTAGAGCGCGATCCTGTTACTACCCGCGCAAACGAGCAAAGGCCACATGGACGACAAAAACAAGAAATTCCCGCGCAAGGCCGGCCCGAAGCCGGCGGGGCCGCGTGGTCGCGATGGCGCTCCCGGCAAGGGTGGCAAGCCGTCCTTCGGCGCCAAAAAACCTTACGCTCCGCGCGGCGACCGGCCGGCGGCAGCCGAAGGCGAGCGGCCGAAGCGCGACTTCAAAGGCGGCGACAGGCCGTTCAGCAAAGGGCCGCGTCCGGAGGGCACGCCTTATGAAAAGCGCGAAGGTCCGCGCAAGCCTTACGCACCGCGCGGCGACCGGCCAGCAGCTGCCGAAAGCGAGCGCGGCGAGAGGCGCTTCGACCGTCCCAAGCGTGATTTTGGCGATCGTCCCAAGCGTGATTTTGGCGGCGATCGACCGCAAGGGGCACAAAGGGCACAGGCGGCATCGGAAGGCGGCTTCAAGCCGCGCCCGCGTCGTGTCGAGGCAACGGAAGAAGCCGGCGAACGCATTGCCAAGCGGCTGGCGCGTGCCGGCCTGGCCTCGCGCCGCGACGCCGAGGAATTGATTGCGGCCGGCCGCGTCAAGGTCAATGGCAAGGTGTTGTCCTCGCCGGCCTTCAACGTCATGCCCGGCGACATCATCCATCTCGATGGCATGGAGATCCCGCCGATCGAGCGCACCAGGCTGTTCCTGTTCCACAAGCCGGCCGGCGTGGTCACGACAAACCGCGATCCCGAAGGCCGCAAGACCGTCTTCGACGTGCTGCCGCCCGGGCTGCCGCGGCTGATGACCATCGGCCGGCTCGACATCAACACCGAAGGCCTGCTGCTGCTCACCAATGATGGCGGCCTGTCGCGCGTGCTCGAACTGCCGGCGACCGGCTGGTTGCGACGCTACCGCGTGCGCGTCCACGGCAAGGTCGAGGAAAGCGCGCTTGCCGGCCTGCGCGAAGGCATTGCCGTCGACGGCGTCTTTTACGGCGCCATCGAAGCGACGCTCGACCGCGAGCAGGGCTCGAACGCCTGGCTGACACTCGGCCTGCGCGAAGGCAAGAACCGCGAGGTCAGGAACATCCTGGGCGCGCTCGGTCTCGACGTGACGCGGCTGATCCGCATTTCCTACGGGCCGTTCCAGCTCGACGATTTGCCGGAAGGCCATGTGCTGGAGATCAAGGGCCGCGTGCTGCGCGACCAGCTCGGCGAGCGCCTGGTCGAAGAGTCCGGCGCCAATTTCGATGCCGATATCGCCAAGCCGTTTTCCAACAAGCCGGTCAGGCGTGAGCGCGAGGAGGAGCCCGAGCGGCCGAAATTCACCCGCGACGGCGAACGCCGGCCGATCGGCGAAGGCGGCCTGATCAAGAACCGCAAGCGGCGCGAGGGCAGCCGCGACGAAGCGCTCGGCAAGCTGTCGACAAGCCCTGACAGGAGCTTTGGGCCAAAAAAGAGCTTTGGCGAGCGTGGCCCCAGACCTGAACGCAGCGACTTCGGGGACAAACCCCGTGGCGACAAGCCTCGTGGCGGCTTCGGTGGGAAAAAATCCGAACGCGAGCAGCGGCCGATCGAGCCGCCGGGCCAGCGCAAGGCCAATGTCTGGATGGCGCCGGGCGCACGGCCGATCGGCAAGGGCAGAGCGGAGGCAGACGCCGCCAAGGCGGCAGAAAACAAGGCGCGCAAGGCATCGTTCAAGCCGTCTTACGGCAAGCCCGGCGGCAAGCCGCAAGGCGGCGGTGCAAAGCCGTTCGGCAAACCGCGCGGCGAGCGCCCGGATGGCGGTGGCGACCGGCCGCGCGGCGGCCCGAAAGGAAGCAATGCGGATCGTCGGCGGTGAGTTTCGCGGGCGTCCGCTGGCGACGCCCCGCACCTTTGCCATCCGCCCGACCACCGACCGCACGCGTGAGGCGGTCTTCAACGTGCTGGCGCATCGCTTTCCCGAAAGACTGGACGGCGCGCGCGTGCTCGACCTGTTCGCCGGCACCGGCGCGCTCGGCCTCGAAGCGCTGTCGCGCGGCGCCTCCTACGCTGTCTTCATCGAGGAATCCGCCGAAGGGCGCGGCCTGATCCGCACCAATGTCGAGGCCTTCGGCCTCACCGGCCGCACCAAGATTTTCCGCCGCGACGCGACGGGCTTGGGCGAGGCGGGCACCATCGCCGCATTCGGCCTGGTCTTTGCCGATCCGCCCTATGGCAAAGGCCTTGGCGAACGCGCCTTGCGCTCGGCCAAGGCCGGTGGCTGGCTCGCCCCCGGCGCGCTCTGCGTCGTCGAGGAAGCGGCGGTGGCGCCGTTCGAGGCAGGGCCGGGCTTTTCGGTTGTCGACGAGCGCAACTATGGCGAGACGGTCATCCGGTTCATCGAGGCCGCCTGAGTTCGGCTTCCACGATGGCGCCTTCAAAATGACGAACAATTCGCTTTGCCTCGACCAGCAACCCCGCCTATCGTCCCACTACAAACCGGAGCCATCTATGACATTTCAGGCTGAATGGCTGCGCGGAACGCTCTTGGGACTGGCTCTGGTGATGGCCGCGCCGGCTCTGGCGGATAACAATCCTGACGATGGCGTCGTCACCGATTTCCTGCTCGACAACGGCATGGAGATCGTCGTCATCCCCGATCACCGCGCCCCCATCGTCACCCATATGGTCTGGTACAAGATCGGCAGCGCCGACGAGCCGCCGGGCAAGTCCGGCATTGCCCATTTCTTCGAGCATCTGATGTTCAAGGCGACCAGCAACCATGCGGCGGGCGAGCTCGACCGTGCCGTCGCCGCCATCGGCGGCTCGGACAACGCCTTCACCTCCTACGACTACACCGCCTTTCACGAGACGGTGGTGCCTCAGGCGCTCGGTGAGATGATGGGCTTCGAGGCCGACCGCATGCGCAATCTCATCCTCAACGACGACGTCATCAAAACCGAGCGCGACGTCATCCTCGAGGAGCGCCGCTCGCGCATCGATAGCAATCCGCAGGCGGTGCTCGACGAGGAGATCGACGCCACGCTGTGGCAGAACCAGCCGTACCGCATTCCGGTCATCGGCTGGATGCAGGAGATGGAGAAGCTGAACCGCACCGACGCGATGGCCTTCTACAACAAATATTATACACCCAATAACGCCGTGCTGGTGGTGGCCGGCGATGTCGAGCCGGAAACGGTCAAGGCGCTGGCCGAAAAGACCTATGGCAAGGTCGCGCGCGGCCCGGATCTGCCGCCGCGCATCCGCCCGGTCGAGCCGGAGCAGAACACCAGGCGCACGGTGACGCTGACCGACGGGCGCGTCAGCGTGCCGAGCTTTACCACGCAATGGGTGGTTCCGTCCTATCACACGGCAAAGCCCGGCGAAGCCGAAGCGCTCGACGTGCTGTCCGAAATCCTCGGCGGCGGCAACCGCAGCCGGCTCTACCAGGAGCTTGTCGTCAGGCAAGGCATCGCCGCCGAGGCCGGCGCCTTCTTCCAGGGCACCATGCTCGACGACACCAATTTCACCGTCTACGGCGCGCCGCGCGGCGATGCCAAGCTTGCCGACATCGAGGCCGCGGTCGACGCCGAGATCGCCCGCATCGCGAAAGACGGCGTCACCAGCGACGAGCTGGAAAAATCCAAGGACCGTTTCGTACGCTCGATGATCTTTGCCCGCGACAAGCAGGAGGACATGGCCAACATCTACGGCTCGACGCTCGCCACAGGCGGTAACGTCCAGAACGTCCAGCAATGGCCGGACCGCATCCGCAAGGTCACCGCCGACCAGGTCAAGGAAGTCGCTGCCCGCTATCTCAATCTCGACCACGCAACGACCGGCTATCTTCTGCCGCAAACCCAAGCTGGGAATTGATTTGATGATGAGCCAGCATGGTCCCGCTCTGCCTTCCCCCCTCGTGGGCTCCTCACCTTCTCCCACAAGGGGAGAAGGGAAGCGCCAGCACGCCGGCCCTCTTCTAGCAACCCTGTTCCTCTCCCTTCTCTTTGTCATCCTGCCGGCGCTTTCCGCTCGCGCCGCCGTGAACATCCAGGAGGTGACCTCGTCGAAGGGCATCACCGCCTGGCTGGTGGAGGATTATTCGGTGCCGATCGTCGCTATCCGCTTCGTTTTCGATGGCGGCGCGACGCAGGATCCGCCCGGCAAGGAAGGGCTTGCCAATCTGATGAGCGGCCTGTTCGACGAAGGTGCCGGCAACCTCGACAGCGAGGCCTTCCAGATCAAGCTTGACGATGTCGGCGCCGAGATGAGCTTCGATGCGCAGCGCGACGGCATCTACGGCTCGATGCGCATGCTGGCCGAGCAGCGCGACGGCGCCTTCGACCTGTTGCGGGTGGCGGTCAACCAGCCGCGCTTCGACCAGGTGCCGATCGACCGCATCCGCGCGCAGATCCTGTCCGGCATCATCGCCAACGAGCGCGATCCCGATACGCTCGCCCAACGCAAATGGCTGGACGCGATCTACGGCACGCATCCCTATGCGCGGCCCGACCAGGGCACCAGGCAAAGCATCGCGATGATTACGCCGGCCGATCTCAGCGCCTTCCACAAGGCAAGTTTCGCCCGTGACGGCCTGCATGTCGCGGTGGTCGGCGCCATCGACGCCGAGACGCTGAAGCAGAAGCTCGACCTGGTGTTCGGCAGCCTGCCGGAAAAGCAGGCGCTTACGCCCGTTCCCGACATCGACCTGAAGCTCGGCCAGCAGCTCGAGGTCGTTTACGACCAGCCGCAGGCCTCGCTGCAACTCGCCTATCCCGGCGTGAAGCGGAATGCGCCGGATTTCTTCGCCGCCGTGCTGATGAACGAGATCCTCGGCGGCGGCACCTTCACCTCGCGGCTGTTCGACGAGGTGCGCGAGAAGCGCGGCCTGGCCTACAGCGTCAGCTCCGACCTCGTCGACCACCAGCATTCCGAGGCGCTGTCCATCACCACCTCGACCCGCGCCGATAGGGCGGCCGAGACGCTGGCCGTGGTGCGCGACGTGGTCAAGCGCATGGCCGAGGAGGGGCCGACCGAAGCCGAGCTGGCGGCGACCAAGAAATACATGATCGGCGCCTATGCCATCAACAATCTGAATTCCTCCGGCGCGATCGCCTCAACGCTGCTCGAGATTCAGCTCGGCAAGCTCGGCATCGACTACATGCAGCGCCGCGCCGCCCTGATAAACGCGGTGACGTTGGACCAGGTGAAAGCGGTGGCGAAAAAGCTGCTCTCCGCCGAGCCGGCCGTCATGGTGGTCGGGCCGAAGCTCGGCGCGGCCAACAAGGGATGAGCCCTAGCTTCGGCATCGCCTTTGGCGGCGGCGGGGCGCGTGGGCTGGCGCATATCCATGTCATCGAGGCGCTGGACGAGCTGGGCATAAGGCCGGCAGCAATCGCCGGCTCGTCGATCGGCGCCATCATGGGCGCCGGCATGGCCTCGGGCATGACCGGCAAGGACATCCACGACTATACGCGCTCGATCCTCGGCCGCCGCGCCGAAGTGGCGACGCGCATGTGGCGGGCGCGGCCCGGCACTTTTGCCGAAGCGTTGCAGGGCGGCTTGCGGGTCAGCCAGTTCAATGTCGAGCGCATCCTCAAGGCGTTCCTGCCCGACGCCATTCCCGAAACCTTCGCCGAATTGAAGATACCGCTGAAGGTGACGGCAACGGACTTTTATGGCCACCAGCTCGCCGTGTTCGACGAAGGCGAGCTGCATTCGGCGCTGGCCGCTTCGGCGGCGATCCCGGCGGTGTTCCGCCCGGTGATGCGCGACGGCAGGCTGCTGATCGACGGCGGCATCTACAATCCCGTGCCGTTCGACCTGATCGAGCTCGACGCCGACATCATCATCGCCGTCGACGTGGTCGGCGCGCCGACCGAGGCGGGCCGCAAATTCCCGACCTCCGTCGACCTGATGTTCGGCGCCACGCAGCTGATGATGCAGTCGATCATCGCCAGCAAGCTGAACCAGAGCCGGCCCGACATATTGATCAGGCCGGCGGTGTCGAAATACCGGGTGCTCGATTTCATGAAGGTCGAGGCGCTGATGGCCGAGACGGTGGCGATCAAGGACGAGCTGAAGCGCGAGATCGAGAAGGCGGTCGAGGCCCGCGCCAAGGCCGAAGCCAGCAAGCGCACGAACCGTCTCGGCGGATAACCGTAATCAAGCGTCCGGCGTCAGCGCCCGCTGGACCATGAGCGTATCCTTCGTAAGGGGCGCGGATCAGCTCGCGATTGGCGGCCATCTCAGCCCCACTTCATCTCGCCGGTGGCAACCTTGGAGCCGATGTCGAGCGCGACGCCCATGCCGAGGCCGGGGAAGCGGGCGTCCATGGCGCTCTTCAGTGCGGCAGCGTCCTTGGCCTTGGCCAGTTCTTCCTCGAAGGCGACGAGATAGGTTTTGGTGTGCTCGACGCCTGAAAGGTCCGTAGCGGCCTCAGGCGTCATGTGCCCGGGCACGACGATTGCCGGCTTGCGCGCCGCGATCTTTTCGAGATTGGCGAGCCAGGCGGCGCGCAGTTCCCTGGTCGGCGTGTCGGCGGTCCAGACATGCACGCCGGCAAAGATCATCACCCCGCCGAACACCGCATTCAGCGACGGCACGAAGAGATAGCGCCGGTTGGCGAGGCCTTCCGCGGCGACGATCTCGATGGTCTCGCCATCGACGCTGAGCGTCTTGCCGTCGAACGTTTCGGGGATGACGACGTCGGCCAGCGCCTGCGGGCCATTCTCCTTCAGCTGCGGCCCCCAGACGGCGAGCTTCTTTTCGACATTGCCGTTGATGGCGGCCACCGTCTCGGCTGCGGCGATCACCCGTACCTGCGGGAACGCCTCCTTGATCGGCTTGAGGCCGAAATAATAGTCCGGGTCGGACTGGCTGACATAGATGGTGGTGAGCGTCTTGCCCGTCGCCTTGATCGCCTCGGCCACGGCCCGGCCGTCGGGGTAAGTGAAACCGCCATCGATCAGCACGGCTTCGGTGGCGCCGGAGACCAGCACCGGGGCGCGGAAGAAGCCGTTTTGCCCGGCGGGGAAATGTTTCCAGGAAAGCCCGCCGGCCGCATGGCCAAGCCCGGCGGGAGCAAAGACCGCGGCAGCGCCGGCGGCGAGGGTGGTTTTCATGATGCTTCTCCGTGTGAACATGGATGTCTCCTGGGATCCGGAATTCGGCGGCCTCGATGCCCGCAAGATGGCAAAAGCGGAATGCGTATTGAAGGCCGACAAAATAGACGTAATGTATGCCATTGCCTGACAATGAGACTGCCTCTGCCATGAGCGAAGCATGAACCTGAACCGGCTGGCCTATTTCGCGGCGGTGGTCGATGCCGGCTCGTTCACGCGGGCCGCCGAGCGGCTGGGCATCACCAAGGCGGTGGTCAGCCAGCAGGTGGCGCGGCTGGAGCGCGATGTCGGAACGACGCTGCTGATCCGCACGACGCGGCGCGTCCATCCGACCGAGGCCGGCCGAACGTTCCATGCCCGCTGCCTGCAGGTCCTGCAGCAGGCCGAGGATGCATTCGACGAGCTCGCGCAGGCCGCCGCCGAGCCGACTGGCACGCTGCGCATCGCCGCGTCCAACGACTACGGCACATCGGCGGTGGTGCCGGTGGTCGCCGCCTTCAGCGCGCGCTATCCCGCCTGCCGGGTGGAGCTGACGCTGGGCGACGAGACGATCGACCTGGTTTCCGGCCACATCGACGTGGCCATCCGCGTCGGCTGGCTGGCCGATTCCAGCCTGCAGGCCCGGCGCATCGGCACCTTCCAACAATTCATGGTATGCGGCGCCGGCTTTGCAGGCCGGTTCACCGCCGGCGAACCGCAAGACCTCGCCGGGCTGCCCTTCGTCGCCAACATGGCGCTGCGCGAACCGCTGCTATGGCAATTTTCGCGCGGCGATGACGAGCAGGCCGTGCGCATGCAGGCAACGATTTCGATCGACGCAACGCCGGCAGTGCTGGCAGCGGTCCGCGCCGGCGCCGGCCTGTCGGTGCTGCCGGACTTTTTGGTGCGGGACGAACTGGCCGCCGGGCGGCTGGTGCAGATCCTGCCCGAGTGGCGGCTGCCCTCCGGCGGCATCTACACAGTCTACCCCGCCGCCCGCTTCCGCCCGCCCAAGGTGACGAGGTTTGTCGAGATGCTGATCGCGGCCGAGCAGAAGCTGGAGGCAGGCGGGCGGGGGCGGTAGCTTGGGTGAGGCGCTGATGGCCGAAGCTGCGATCTCCCCCCTTGAGGGGGAGATGGCCGGCAGGCCAGAGGGGGTCGGTTCGACCGGGCGCGGCCTGCCTCTTGCGTCGGTGGGGGTTGGCGCATTACGCGAGACGCCCCCCTCTGCCCTGCCGGGCATCTCCCCCTCAAGGGGGGAGATTAGCCTTCATCACCCCATCCCAGCCGCATACTCCAGCGCCACCACGCCGTTGCCGAATTGCGTGGCCGAGATCAGCTCGAGCGGCAATTGCGCGCCGGGCGGGAACAGCAGCTTGCCCTGGCCGACGGCACCGGGATAGCTGAGCAGCCTGATGCGGTCGACCAGGCCATGGCGCAGCAATTCCTGCGCGACGCTGAGGCTGCCATGCACATAGATGTTGCCGCCGCTGCCTTGCTTCAGCCCTCTGACCGCTTCCGGCAACGCGCCCTGCAGCAGCTCGGCCGGCTGCCAGTCGAGCGCCTGCAAGCTGGACGAGGCGACATATTTCGGCAGCGCGTTGAACCGGTCGGCGAAGTCTCCGGTCTCCTTGGGCCACGAGCCGGCAAAAATCTCATAGGTCGTGCGCCCCAACAGCATGGCGCCACTGTCGGCAAGCTCGTCGTCCTTGAATTTCTGCATCTCATCGTTCCAGGCCACGCTCGGCAGCTTCTCGACCTCGGCAATGCCATCGACGCTGATGAATTCGGTGATGATGAGTTTTCTCATGGCGGGTTCCTTTCTGGCAGGGCCGAATGGCGCGGGCCTTATGCGACATGCGCCGTCAACTAGCGCGGCGCTTTTTCAGGGGGAGGGTTTTCCCTGTTCGCTTCCAAAGACCGATACCGTGGGAAAAGCTTCTCCGACCTGCCCTTCGTTCGGTCATGCCACAAGGTCCGCATCGGAGGCCGGTCTTTTTTGCCGATTGGATCTGGGTCGTAGTCACCGGCTGGCTACAGGTTGGCGATACCGGCTTTCAGCAGTCCTTCGCGGACGTGCTGCACATCAGACTCCTGGGCAAAGTGCAGGGTGGCGATGAATGAATCGATGTCGAATTGGGGATCGAGCGTTCTGATCTTGCCTAGATGCGCCGCGGCCGCGATTTCGTCGCCGAGCCAGCCGTAGCAGGCAGCGGCGAAAGCGTGCTGAGCCGAGTCCATGGTTGACAGATGCATGAACGCTTCGATCGCCTCGCCATACTGGCGCGCGGCGAAATGCGCCTTTCCCAGATGGCTCCAGAACCTCTCCGGGTGGTGCGGGTTCAACTGCATTGCCTTGCGGATCCATTCAATTCCCTCTTCCGGCCTCCCGAGCCACGTCAATAACTCGCCTTGCTGCACCACCACGAGGTCGTAATTGGGATTGAGGGCCAGCGCGCGCTCTTGATGGTAGCGCGCAGTGGTCAGCTCATTGTTGTTCACGTTCACGGCCGCGAGAATGCGATGGACATCGGCATCGTTGTTGTCCAGCGCCAGCGCCCTGTCCAGCGCTGCCATGATGTTGTTCCAGACGGCATCCCTGTCTTCGCACCAGTTATGGACCCAGGCCTGGCCAAGAATGCAGGCCCGCCAGGCATGGGCATGGGCATAATCGGGGTCGAGTGTGACGGCCCTTTCTATCAAGGTTTGCGCGCGTTCATTATCCGCAATCGTGCTTCGGTGATGCAGCACCTTGGCAGCAAGCACACATTCATACGCGGCCATGTTTGCAGGTTTCGCCCGCGCGAGCTGGTCCCGCTGAGCCGCCTCGACACGACCGGGCAGCGTGGCTGCGATCGCCGCCGTCACCTCATCCTGAATCGCGAATATGTCGTCCAGCTTCCGGTCATATTTGTCTGCCCAAATATGAGCGTCATTCGCCGTGTCGATGAGCTGAACCGTCACGCGCACCCTGTCGCCGATCTTGCGGACGCTTCCCTCCACCAGGTATTGGACGGTGAGTTTCTCGGCCACCTCGCGCACATTCACGGCGCGGTTCTTGTAGACGAAGCTGGAATTGCGCGAGATGACGAACAGCTCATGGTGGCGGGACAGTTCGGTGATGATGTCCTCGGTCAGTCCGTCCGCGAAAAATTCCTGCTCGGGGTCGCCGCTCATGTTGGTGAATGGCAGCACCACTATCGACGGTTTCGAGATGGATCGCTTTGCCTCGACTTCTGGCAGGACAGAACTATCAAACCCAACGCGATAGAGGCGAACCGGGCGGCTGATGTTCTTCAACGTCTTCTCGCCCAGGTCCTCCATGGCAATTTCGAGACGGTCGGCAATTTGGGTCGCCACCGCTGCGGTCACGCAGATACCGCCGACGTCGGCGAGTTGCTCGATGCGCGAGGCAATATTGACGCCGTCGCCGAAAATATCCTCATCGTCGAAAATGATGTCGCCGAGATTTATGCCGATCCTGAATTCGATACGCCGTTCTTGCGGCACATCCGAATTGCGCCGTTTCATGCGCTGTTGGATTTCCACGGCGCATTTCACGGCATCGGTCACGCTCTGGAACTCAACGAGCATGCCGTCTCCGGTGGTCTTGATGATCCGGCCCTTGTTCTTCGCGATGGCGGGATCGACCAGTTCTATGCGATGGGTCCGAAGGCGTGCGAGCGTGCCGGATTCGTCGGCCTCCATTAGCCGACTGTAGCCCGCCATATCGGCAGCCAGAATTGCGGCTAGTCTCTGTTCCATCGCTGAACCACAAACCAAGCCTATCCTTCCTGGGCTGCCAAATCCAGCAATTTGGGCTTGTACGCAGCAGCTGGGGCAGCTTGGGGGTGGTCTCGGTGCCTCGAAGGTGGCAGGCCGACCCAACTAGGCTTTTCATCAGAACTTCAGCGAAAGGTTCCTCTCCGTGTACTTTTCGCCCACGCTAATGCCGCTGTCATCGAGCCCTTCGTCCGGCATCGAAGTCGTAAAAATGATCTGATGCTCGTAGTCGAGGCTCTGACTTAAAGCGACCATCAGACGCTGAAAATTTTTGCTCCGATCAGGCGTCATTCCTTTGTCCTCGACGTTATCCAAAAGCAGGAATCGGGGATAATTAAACTGTTTGTCACGGCATGACGCTACCAGCAAAGCCAAGTGAAATGCGTTTCTGATCAGGGTTAAAGTGCTGGCGGAATACCCAGACTTTCCGTTTATCTCAACGCGATCCTCAGTGAAATTATAGTAGACACCGTCCGGATGCACCAGGCCAATGTCGTTGGCGGTGTCTTTGTTCAGAATCTCGGCCGTGGCTCGGGAGATCGATTGATAGGCGGATGTCTCACGGCGCTGTTTTAGCTTTATCCATTCATTTATGTTTTCGCGCAACGCAGTGATTTCAGAGTTCAGCTTTTCCTTGTCTGAGCTCAGTTGGGCAACCTCAGCAGCAACCTTGCGCTCGCGCTCAATATCAATCAACTCTCTGTCCAGAAAACCAATGCGCCTTGTGAGTAGCTCAATTCGCGCTTCAGATTCGGTGGAATAATGTTTCGCCGTCGATCGATACTCATCTGACATGATGGTTCGCATCCGATGGAGTTTGTGAAGACGGTCGCCTATCTCCTCAGCATCCTTCTGACGTTGCATTTGCAGGGCATTCGATTCTTTAAGCTGCACCTCGAGTTCGTTTTGCATCCTGGCGTATCTCGATCGCTCTTGATCTGGATCGATATGCGTCTTGCATAAATGGCAAGTGTGAGCGTCAGACGATTCTGCGACCGGCGTGAAGCAACTGGGACAGAATGAGAAATGAATCGGTCCGAACGCCTGTCCTGTTCTTTGGGACTGCCTTAGTTGGGTGATGGACCGTTCTATCTCAACTAGTAGAAGCCTACCGTCCTCGATTGCAAACTTGAGGCGATCGAGCTCGCTTTGCCTCAAATTTATCTCATCGCTGATGCGGTCCAAGTCGCGCTTTAGGGTCGCAATGACGGCCGACTTCTCGCTCGACGAAGCAGAGTCAGAGTGTTTTTCTGTTCGGAGCCTCTCGATTTCCTCAAGGGAGTTACCGCGCTCAGCTTCGACCGATTGGGCCCTGCTCAAAAGATCGGAGAAGTCCATGCTTTCATCGACGCTTCTAAGTACCTTTAGCAAACCGCTTAGCTGCAACGAAGACGCTGCATACTCTCTGTCCAACTGACGCAGTCTAATCTGACCAGGGTAAATTCGTTCGTCGAATACTCCGCAAAGTAAGTCGCCCACAGCCTGCCGTCGCTGTGGTGAATCGTTCTGATCTAGCCGAAATATTCTGTTAACCGGCGTCATCTGATCGACGTACATGAGGCGGAGAACCTGATGGGCCGTTATATTCGACTCTTCTGAAGGAACTTCGGGCAACCCAAGGGTGCGAAACAACACCTGGGTGAAACTCTCCCGTTCACCGGCCCGGCGGTATCCAAATTTCTGCCATCCTTCGGTTGCTGAATTGCGGGCCTGCTCAAGGGGACCAAAAAAAATCCACATCGGTTGTTGTGTGGTAGATAGAGCAATCTCGCGTTTCAGCGTTAGAGGCGATCCGTTGATTTGCACCTCGGCCAACGTCCGATCGCATTTGCCGGCTTCGTCCTTCCAAGAAGTGAGATCGCCCCCTAGCGCGAAGAAAATCAGATCGGCAATTGTCGACTTTCCCCGGCTATTTCCTTCGCTGCGGATCATATTGATCCCAAGCTTGAACTTCTCGTCATATGCTGCGGCTTGGCCTTTCTCTACGACCAGCCGATTGAGCGTGAGGATAGGATCAAACCGGATCATATCGGTACTCCAACAAGTGAGACCGAGCTTTCAGGCCTTTTGGCCCGTATAGAGGGATCGTGCCGAGCTTCGTCGCCAAATATGAGGCCAACTCGATGTCTCGTTCCTGAGCCGCGTCGAAGATGGTCTCCGGAAGAGCGACATCAGTTCTCCTTGCCACCCCTAACTCCAAGTCCGCTGGAGCCAGGATATTCTTACTCGCTAGGGCGGTTAGCGTAAGATGGTTCAGGCCCCGTAGATGGTTCAAGAGTGTCTCAGGCGACGCAGTCATGTTGTACTTTGATCTAGGCCCTGCCAAAAGTCTCCCCTGTTTCCCTGCGCCTTGGGTAAAATCAAATGAAGAAAGCAGGTAAGGAAAAAGAAAGTAGAAATCCAAGATTCTCAAAGCGTCAATATGAATCTCTTTTGAAGGGTGGTGATCTAATATGAAGCAAAGACGAAATAAGCCATGATGTATATCGAATATTGGGTGATATACCAGCATTCTAGTGCCAGCTAACGTGACAGTTTCCGGTTAAAAAGTATAACATGCCCCGTACCAGAGGAATTGGTGCTTCATCAAAATCGGGGCATTCCTCGAGTTCTGCTACAATTGGCCCAATAACTCTAAGATTCACCGCTTGGTCAATATCAGACCGGGGTGCGGAGCCCCTGATCAAGGGCTTTATCTCTGTATGAAAAGCCTCATGAATCTTCCCCATCAAGGTGGCGGCGATTCGCTGATATGTAGGCGAGAACAAATTCTCACGGATGCCGGCGAAAACAGCTTCCTTCATGGCCATAGCCATATGCAGATCATCGGATCGGCCTGCGGCCACGAGCTTTCCTTCAAGGCCAATGACCTTTTCGTTTTCGACTTGCCGAGTGAAGATTTCCAGTTGGCTGATATACGCAGTGAGGGTTTTGTCTCCCTCGGCCTCGGCGGCAAGGCGACTGTAGAGTCTGCTCAACTGAGACTTTGGCTTTTCTGGCGGTAAATGGATGTGAACTTCATTCACATCACGGCCCGCCATATTACCTTGAACATTATTTTCAGTCTGTCTTGCAGATGACAGCGAATTGAATTGGTCCAGTGGAATTAAGGTCCCACTGCCCTTGAGATCAGCAAGCGCATTCTTCGTCAAATCTTTGCCGTCGTCGTTCGTCAAGATTATTTCACGTTCACGTCACGGCCTGCCAAGTTGCCGCCAACCCGATTATTCTGTTGGTCGACTGTGCCTTGGCTATTCGCAGATCTGGTGATGTCAGTGCGTTTGCGGCGACTGAAATCGACGACAAATTTCAGGGAATAGCCAGCCACCAACCCTACGATGAACGTGATAACATAAGAAAGATAATTCATAATAACTCCCCCGCTTACCGGTTCTTATCATAAGGTTGTGGAGCTCTCAACTGCGAGTGCAGCTCATTCCGATAGGAAAGCACCTTATCGGACGCGGTCTTAGACATCCTCGCAGGTCACCGACCATATTTTCCGTTACCCTGCACCGATCGTGGGTTTCCGGCTCATGAAAGCCTTCGCCGTTGGGTAGAGGAAGGTGTGCTCACGCTAAGTCCAATACCCACTTGTGTTGCCGGCAATTAATCCTAATCTCCCTTGAGAAAACCTTTTCCCAAACTGTCCGGCGCCAATCGACCACCCCAATCACCACCACCGCTCTGTAAGAGAAAAGCTTTTCCCAACTAAGGAATCCACCGCGCACCATGGCCTCCGACACCTCGCCAACGCCTGTCAAGCAGCCCGTCACTCTCCGTGAGGTGGCGGCCATCGCCGGCGTCAGCGTGGCCACGGCCTCAAAAGCACTGAACGGGCAGGGGCGGATGACTGCCGAGACGCGGACGCGCATTCGCGAGACGGCGCAGCGGCTTGGCTTTCGTCCGAACAGCCTGGCGCAGAGCCTGTTGCGGCGGCTCCTTTACCGTCGGGCCCGCCGACCAACCGCTTATCGCCGCGCCTTCGGCGCGCATTTGTGACGGTCGCCGCCTTCATGAAGCAACTCTGATCCCAAATATCATCGTGCGATGCCAAGCCGTTGCGGGAGGGGATGCGGGTAACGTCAGCAAAGTGGAACAATCCGGCAGCCGGCCGGTTTGTACGATGAAGGGCGATCTGTTTCGGAGGAAGATTACGATGAAACGCGTCCTTGCCCAACATGCGGTGCGACTGATGCTCGGCGGCGTAACCGCCTGCCTGCTCACGGTCGTCGAGATTCCCAACCCGATTGTGCCATTGTCGCTTTTGTCCGAGGCAAGGGCTGCCACCACCGTTTCGATCAGCACGTTCTACGAAGAACTGTCTTCCTATGGTGATTGGGTCTCGTATCACGGAGCGACCGTTTTCGTGCCGGTTGATGTGCCTGACGATTGGCGTCCGTATACGCTTGGACACTGGGTCTATACCGAGCAGTATGGCTGGCTCTGGGTGTCCGACGAGCCGTTCGGCTGGGCGACGTACCATTACGGCCGGTGGGGCTATGCCGACGATATCGGCTGGTACTGGGTTCCGGGCACTCGCTGGGCGCCAGCATGGGTGAGTTGGCGTCGTGACAGAGAGCACATCATTTGGGCGCCGCTGCCGCCCCGCCGCGATCCGGATTTGATTTCAATCGAGGTGATCTTCGACACGACGCCGGATTATTACTGGGTTGTGGTCCCCACCCGCGAATTCCTTGCCGCGGACATTTCTGTGGTCGTTATTCGTGATGAGCCGGAGTTTGTGCGCATTGTCGAGGCGGCCGAACCGGCCGGCGACGTGACGATCCAGAACAATTTGGTGATCAACAAAGTCATTGATGTCGATGTGATCGAAAAGGAGACGAACCAGAAGGTGACTGCCGTCAAGGTTAGCAAGACCGACGCGCCCGAGCAGTCCGGCAAACTGGAAAACGATACGGTCGCTGTCTTTGAGGGCGAGGTGAAAGCCGACCCTAAGGCCAAACCAGCTAAGCTCAAGGACATCGAAGAGGTGAAGCAGGTTCAGGCTGGCCGGAAATCGAAGCCGACCGAAGGCGCTGCAACGACCGAGCAGGCCAAGCCCGAAGAAACCGCCAAGCCTGAGAAGCCGAAGGCCAAGGAGCAGCCGGCCACCGAGCAGCAGCAGGCCGAGCCCGGCAAGGCGGCCAAGCCTGAGAAGTCGAAGGCCAAGGAGCAACCCGCCGCCGAGCAGCAGCAGGCTGAGCCCGAACAGACGGCCAAGCCTGAGAAGCCGAAGACCAAGAAGCAGCCCGCCGCCGAGCAGCAGCAGGCCGAGCCCGAACAGACGGCCAAGCCTAAGAAACCGAAGATCAAGAAGCAGCCCGCCGCCGAGCAGCAGCAGGCCGAGCCCGAACAGACGGCCAAGCCTGAGAAGCGGAAGGCCAAGAAGCAGCCCGCTGCCGAGCAGCAGCAGGCTGAGCCGGAGCAGGCTGCCAAGCCTGAGAAGCGGAAGGCCAAGGAGCAGCCAGCGGCCGAGCAGCAGCAGGCCGAGCCCGAGCAGGCGGTCAAGCCCAAGCCACAGAAACAGAAAAACAAGGCGTGCGATCCACAGACTGAGAACTGCTAGCTCTGCGGGTAGACTGCGGCACCGCGATTATTCCATCGCGGTGCCCGCTGAACGGCAATGCACGCCAAAGGTGCTCGCCCTCTTTCCTTCGGGCCGCCATGGCAGATCCTGGACCCAGGGCAGCGAGTCGTAGTTGACTGCCGAACATGCCTGTAACCAGGCCATTCCCTCTTGCCATCCTTGCATCCTTCCCCTAATCTTCCTTTTGAGAAAACCTTTTCCCAACTCTGCCGGCACCCGCTGATCTCACCATTCAGCACCCGCCGGGCCATAAGAGAAAAGCTTTTCTCACCTGGGAGGATCGATATCCAAATCATGGCGTCCGATGCGCAGCCAACGCCTGTCAAGCAGCCCGTCACCCTCCGTGAGGTGGCCGCGCTTGCCGGCGTCAGTGTCGCCACGGCCTCAAAAGCGCTGAACGGGCAGGGGCGGATGACGGCCGAGACGCGGACCCGTATTCGCGAGACGGCGCAGCGGCTTGGCTTTCGCCCGAACAGCCTGGCGCAGAGCCTGTTGCGGCGGCGCTCCTTTACCGTCGGGCTGTTGACCAACGACACCTATGGCCGGTTTTCGCTGCCGCTGATGGCCGGCGTTTCCGACGCGCTGGTCGATGCCGGCGTCTCGGTGTTTTTGTGCAATGTCGAGGACGACCCGCGCCTTGCCCAGCTGCATGTCGATGCCATGCTCGACAAGCGCGTCGATGGCATCATCGCCACCGGCAAGCGCATCGACCGCCATCTGCCGGTCGATCTCGCCAATCTCGGCATTCCGGCGATCTATGCCTTTACCGAGCCCGATCCCGGCTCCATCGCCTTCGTCTCCGACGATGCCGGCGGGGCGCGGCTGGCTGTCGAGCATTTTTGCCGGCTCGGGCGGCGGCGCATCGCCCATGTCAGCGGTCCCGCGAGCTTTGCCGTGGTGCATGCGCGGGCCGAGGCCTATCGCGCAGTGCTGGCCGAGAACGGCCTGCCGGTCATGGAGCCGCTGCTCGGCCCGTGGTCAGAAGCCTGGGGGCATGAGGCCGTGAGAAAGCTGTTCGACGGCGAGGGGTTCGACGGCACGCGGGAGCGGCCCGATGCCGTCTTCTGCGGCAACGACCAGATCGCGCGCGGCGTCATCGACGCCTTGCGCGAGCGCGGTATCGGCGTGCCGGACGAGGTCGGCGTCATCGGTTTCGACAATTGGCAGATCGTCGCCGAAGCGACTCGGCCGCCGCTGACCTCGGTCGACATGAACCTTTCAGCACTTGGCCGCGAGGCCGGCCTTGCCTTGCTTTCGCTCGTCGGCGGCGAACCCGCTCTGCCGGGCATCAGAAAACTGCCGTGCCGGCTGGTGGTGCGTCAGTCATGCGGCCGTCCGCCGGACGGCTGAACGAAACGGGCCGTGTCGATAGTCACCGCTTGGGGCGCGGCTAAATTAAGACGCTAAATTAAAACCATGTGGAGGAGAAGCATGAGAACCACCATTACCGGGCTCGCCATTGCCGCGAGCATTTTTGGCACGCTGGCGACAGCCGGCTCGGCCGCCGCCGACACCGCCAACATCTGGGTGCGCGCCGACGGCTCGAACTTCATGCCGCGCGTCGTCGATGCCTTCAACAAGGGCCATCAGAACCAGATCAAGCTGGACATCATCCCCAATGCCGAAATCATTCCGAAATACGGCGCTGCGGCTGCCGGCGGCACGGCGCCCGATGCGCTGTCGCTCGACCTGATCTACACGCCGTCCTTCGCCGCCGCCGGCCAGCTCGAAGACATCACCGACTGGGCGAAATCGCTGCCTTATTTCGCCAGCCTGTCGCCGGCGCATGTCAAGACCGGCACCTATAAGGGCCGCATCTACGGGCTGCCGTTCTCGGCCGATTCCTCGGTGCTGATCTGGAACAAGAAGCTGTTCAAGCAGGCCGGCCTCGATCCGGAAAAGGGCCCGACCAACTGGGCCGAGATCGAAGCCGACGCCGAAAAGGTCAACGCGCTCGGCGGCGACATCAAGGGCTTCTACTTCTCCGGCAATTGCGGCGGCTGCAACATCTTCACCTTCACGCCGCTGATCTGGGCCTCGGGCGGCGACATCCTGACCGAGGACGGCTCCAAGGCGACGCTGGACACGCCGCAGATGCGCGGTGCCATCGACCTCTACCGTTCGATGGTCAAGAAGGACCTGGTGCCTTCAGGCGCGCAGACCGACACCGGCTCCAACTTCTTTGCCGCCTTCGCCACCGGCAATATCGGCATCTCGCCGTCCGGCGCCTTCGCCATCGGCGCGCTTAACACGCAATATCCCGACATCGACTACGGCATCACCTTCCTGCCCGGCAAGGACGGCGGCTGGTCGTCGTTTGCCGGCGGCGACAATTTCGTCGTCACCAAGGGCACCACCAAGGTCGCGGTGGTGAAGGAGTTCCTCGACTTCGCCTATTCGCTCGAGGGCCAGACCATCCTGGCGAAATACGGCAGCCTGCCGGTGCGCGGCGACATCGCCAAGGATGCGCTCAAGGACCTCGACCCGCGCTACCAGACCGCCGCCGAAGCCATGGCCAAGGGCCGCACACCCTATTCGGTGGTGTTCAACGACCTGATCAACTCGGCCAACGGTCCGTGGAACCAGATGATGAACGAGGTCTTCTTCGGCGAAGACGTCGACGGCGCCATCGCCAATGCGCAGGAAACGATGCAGTCGATCATCGATTCGGCGCCGCAGAAGTAAGGCGCCGGCGCCCACCTCCCCCTCGAGGGGAGGTCGGACCGAAGGTCCGGGTGGGGTCGTTGCGGCAGTGCTCGACGTTTCTGTCGGCGCACTTCGCAGGCGACCCCACCCCCGCAGCCCCTTAACCTCCCCCTTGAGGGGAGGTCGGACCGCAGGTCCGGGTGGGGTCATCGCGGCAGTGCTCGACGCTCTTTTGATGTCGGCGCACTTCGCAGGCGACCCCACCCCCGGCCTTCGGCCGGACCCTCCCCTCAAGGGGGAGGGGGACGTAGCGCTAACGGAAGACCACGGCATGACCACCATCACAGCAACCACCGCCGCGCCAGCGCGCGCATACAAACTAGTCGGCGCCGGCCGCCGGCAGTGGATCGGCCTGCTCTATGTCGCGCCGGCCGTTGCCCTTGTCGTCGTCTTCTTCATCGTGCCGCTTTGCATGACCGCCTGGATGTCGCTGCACAACTGGCCGCTGATGGGCGCGCATAGCTTTATCGGCCTCGACAATTACTGGGCGATCCTGCGCGACACCCGCTTCTGGAACGCGCTGAAGTTCACCGGCTACTACACGGTGGTGGTGACGATCGCGATCTTCGCCGTCGCCTTTCCGCTGGCGCTGTTCATCGAAAGGCCGCGGCAGCTGACCGGCTTCTACCGGACGTCCTTCTTCATGCCGGCGGTCATCGGTTTCGCCTCGGCCAGCCTTTTGTGGTCATGGCTGCTCAATGTCGATTCCGGCCTGTTCAGCCCGGCCGCTTTCGAGCTCGGCCTGACCGAGAAGAAATTCAACCTGCTGGCGACCTTCCAGCCGGCCTTCTGGTCGATCATCGCCATGGTGGTGTGGAAGGTGGCGGGCTTCACCATGATCATCCTGATGACCGGCCTGCAGTCGATCCCGCCGGACCTGCAGGAGGCGGCGATGATCGACGGGGCAGGGCCATTCGCGCGGTTCCGGGCGATTACCTTGCCCTTGATGCGCCGCACGCTGGCGTTGGCGCTGATCCTGTCGGTTGCCGGCTCGATCCTCGCCTTCGACCAGTTCTACATCATCCTGCGCGGCGGCCCGCGCAACCAGACGCTGACCGCCGTCTACTGGATCTTCAACCAGTCCTTCGTGTCGTTCAAGCTCGGCTATGGCGCAGCACTTTCGATGGTCCTGCTGGTCATCCTGGTGGCGCTCAGCCTGATCCAGCTGCGGCTGCTGCGCAATCCGGAAGGGGTCGACTGATGGCGCAGGCAAGGAGCCGCAAACGCCGCATCGGCATGCAGATTGCCGAGCACTCGACCGGCATCATCGCGTCGATACTGTTCCTGGCGCCGATCGCCTGGACGGTGCTTTCGGCCTTCAAGCCGGCGCAGGAAGCGCGCCAGCCGCCGCTGCCGCCGTGGCCGACCAGCGGCATCTCGCTCGAGAACTACGCCACGCTCAACACCTTCGGCGACGGCCTGTGGCTGCCGGCGCAAAACAGCATCTACGTCTCGGTGATGACGGTGGTGCTGTCGGTGATCGTCAGCGTGCTCGCCGGCTACGGTTTCTCGCGCTTCCGCTTTCCGCTGAAGAACCTGCTGTTCGTCGTCATCCTGTCGACGATCATGATCCCGTTCCAGTCGATCCTAACGCCGATCTTCCTGGTGCTGACCAAGATCGGCCTGCACAACACGCTGACCGGGCTGGTCTGCGTCTACGTCACGCTGCAGCTGCCGTTCTCGATCTTCATGATGCGCAACGCCTTCGACGCGGTGCCGCGCGAGATCGAGGAGGCCGCGCGCATGGACGGCGCCAACAATGTCACCATGCTCTTGAGGGTGATGCTGCCGCTGGTCTGGCCGGGCATCGTCACCATCGCGCTGTTTGCCTTCCTCGGCGCCTGGAACGAGTTTTTGGCGGCGCTGGTGCTGATGACGGACCAGTCGAAATTCACGCTGCCGATCATGATGACCGCACTGCAGTCCGGCCGCTTCGGCGCCATCGACTGGGGCGCCGTGCAGGCCGGCGTCACCGTGATGATGGTGCCGTGCCTGGTGCTCTTCCTTTTGCTGCAGCGCTTCTACATCCGCGGCCTGATGGCAGGGGCCGTGAAGTGACCAACCGAACCGAACCGGAGTAAATTGATGACCGCATCGCAATCCGCCAGTCAGGGCGCCAAGCCGAAACTCGCCTTTCGCCCGCTGCCGGTGCCGCAGGTCGATGTGCGCGGCTTCTGGGGCGACCGCGTCGATGCCGTCGCCGCAAAGACCGCCGGCATCCTCTACGACCGCTGTGTCGAAGCGCGCATGCTCGAGCAGATCGACCCGGACCGGCCGTCGCCCGGCGTCGTCATTCCGTTCCACTCACCCTCGCCGGACGAGGCAGCCACCGCCGGCAACGAGTTCACCGGCTCGACGGTGACGACGCAGATGTTCTGGGACTCGGATTGGGGCAAGACCATCGAGACCGCCGCCTATTCGCTCTACCGCCGCCGCAACGACGAGCTGGAGAAGAAGATCGATGCCGTCATCGACATGTATGGCAAGCTGCAGCAGCCCGACGGCTATCTGTCGAGCTGGTACCAGCGCATCCAGCCGGGCCTGCGCTGGACCAATCTGCGCGACTGCCACGAGCTCTATTGCGCCGGCCACCTGATCGAAGGCGCGGTCGCCTATTACCAGGCCACGGGAAAACGCAAGCTGCTCGACATCATGTGCCGCTATGTCGATCATATTGCCGAGACGTTCAGTCCCGAGCCCGGCAAGAAGAAGGGCTATTGCGGCCATGAGGAGATCGAGCTGGCGCTGGTCAAGCTGGCACGGGTGACGGGCGAGCGCAAATACATGGAGCTTGCCAAATATTTCATCGATCAGCGCGGCCAGCAGCCGCATTATTTCGACGAGGAGGCGCGAGCACGCGGCGCCGACCCCAAGGCCTACCATTTCAAGACTTACGAATACAACCAGTCGCACAAGCCCGTACGCGAGCAGGACAAGGTCGTCGGCCATGCGGTGCGGGCGATGTATCTCTATTCGGGCATGGCCGACATCGCCACCGAATATGGCGACGACACGCTGCGGGTGGCGCTCGACCGGCTGTGGGACGACCTCATGACCAAGAATCTCTACGTCACCGGCGGCCTCGGGCCGTCATCGCACAATGAGGGTTTCACCGCCGATTACGACCTGCCCAACGACACCGCCTATGCCGAAACCTGTGCTTCGGTCGGCCTGGTGTTCTGGGCAAGCCGCATGCTCGGCATGGGTCCCAATGCGCGCTACGCCGATATCATGGAGCGGGCGCTCTACAACGGCTCGATCTCCGGCCTGTCGCTCGACGGCTCGCTGTTCTTCTATGAAAATCCGCTGGAGAGCCGCGGTGCCCACCACCGCTGGAAATGGCATCGCTGCCCGTGCTGCCCGCCCAATGTCGGGCGCATGGTCGCCTCGATCGGCAGCTATTTCTATGGCCTGTCGGACACAGCACTTGCCGTCCACCTCTATGGAAACGGCACGGCTCGTTTCGATATTTCTGGGACGCAGATAGAGCTCACCCAAACGAGCAATTATCCCTGGGACGGCGCGGTCTCGATCTCTGTCGAACCGGAAGCTCCGACCGAGTTCACCTTGCACCTGCGCCTGCCGGCCTGGTGCCGCAAGGCAGCGCTCAAGGTCAACGGCGCCGATGTCGATCTGGCTGCCATCACCAGCGACGGCTATGCCGCGATCCGCCGCGAATGGCGCAAGGGCGACCGCGTCGAGCTCGACCTCGAAATGGCCGTCGACCGCCTCTACGCCAATCCCCAGGTGCGGCAGGATATCGGCCGTGTCGCACTGACGCGCGGCCCGCTGATCTATTGCGTCGAGGAGACCGACAATTCCAGCCAGCTGCACCGCATCGCTCTGCCGCGAACGGCCGACATCGCGGCGCATCAGCAGCCGAACCTTCTGGGCGGCGTCGTGACACTTTCGGCGATTGCCAAAAAGGAGGCTTTCGAAAACTGGGAAGAGGGGCTCTACCGCACCGAACGGCCGGCGGTCGAGGACGCGAAAATCACCGCCGTGCCGTATTTCGCCTGGGACAACCGCGACCCCGGCGAGATGCTGGTCTGGCTCAGGGACGAATGAAGCCCGACCGCAGCGCCCGACCGATCTCCTCGGCCACAAGTTCCTGCAACTGCCAGAGATTGCGGTCGCGGATGCCGCAGGCGTCGAGATGGCGAATGGTCTCGAACAGATATTCGGCGCCCGAACCCCAATGGCCGACGGCCGTGGCCAGGGTCGCCGCTATCGCTCGCTTTTCGAGCTTGCCGGCATAGCGCGGATTGGCGGGATCGACAACGAAACCAAGCGCTTGGCCCGTGCCGTCGCCCGTCCTGACCTGCAGCCAGCGCGGCACGTTGACGGCCGGCAGGATGGTCATCTCACGTCGCAGCAGCGTTTCGAGATTGGCCCCCACTGGCTCGGCGATCTCGAATACCATGCCCTGACACTGGCCGCCGCGGTCGAGGGCCATCATCAGGCCGGGCTGCTCGATGGTGCCCCTGAAGCGCTGCACCGTAAAACAGAACGAACGATGCCAGCCCGTCGCCACGGCCCGTTCGCCACCCCTGACCTCGCCGGCCGGCTTCCACAGCAGCGAGCCATAGGCGAACAGCATCACCGGCCCGCCCGGCGCGCCGGCCAGCACCTCGTCGCGAATGCGCGCGTAATCGGCATCGGTCATGTAGACCATGCCCGGCGTCGGCCCGGCATCCTCGACCGCACGCAAGGTGCGGGCGACCAGCGCCTCGGTCAGCGCCATCGGTGTCTTGCGCGGCGAACGCCGTGATGCGGCGGAAATGACCTTCCTCATCCTCATGCTCTCAGCCTTGCCGCCATGTTGCCGAAGGCTGAAGGATTCTCAAGGGCCGAGTACACCAGCGCGGATCAGCATCCGAACTGTCATGTACAACAGCTTGACTGGATTCGACGAAATACCCAGCGGGCTTAAGCGCGTCGACTGAACCCATTTCAGCGCGACGCGCTTCAGTGCGGAGGCTGATCTGGCCGGCCGCCACCGCCGTCAAGCAGCCGGTCGAATGTTCTGGTTCACCCGGAAGAGGTTGTTTGGGTCGTATTTCTTCTTCAGCGTAGCCAGGCGCTCATAGTTGTCGCCATAAGCCGCCTTGAGCCTTGCATCGCCCTCGTCATCCATCATGAAGTTCAGGTAGGCGCCGCCCAGATCGAACGGATGCACGGCCTCCCAGTAGGCCTTGGTCCAGCGCGTCACCGGCCCCGCTTTCTGTGGGTCCGGATCGATCCCGGCGATGACCATCGACCAGGTCGCATCACGGTAATTCCAGGGTGTCTCGTCTTTGCCGACGCGATGGACCGCACCATCGATCGGGTAGAGGTGCATGAGCGATAGCTCGCTCGGCGTCTTCGCCGCCTGCGCGAGATGGGCGTCGATCGCCTCGTCGGACAGCGTCTTGACGAAATCGCCCCGCCAGTACCACTGCATTCCCTTCGGGTAGAGCCCATCGAACATGCTCTGCACCGCGGGATAGGGCATCGTTCCCATCCAGTTGAACCAGGGCGCGGGCAGCGCATCGAGCAGCGGGGCCAGCGCCTCTCTGCCCTTTTCCTCCGGGCCGTTGTAGCAGCACATCAGCAGACACATCCGCTTTCCCCAAAACTCTTCCGGGAAGGGTGCGCTCGAGAGGACGGTCTTGAGCCCGAGAAAGATCCCGAGTTCTTCGGGCGCGTTCGGCAGGAACTCGCGATAATGCTGCATGATGGTGCGGGCGTGGCGCTGATCCCATGCGATCGGCCCCGCAAAGACCATGCTGACCTGGTGGAGCTTGAACACAAAGCTGGTGACGATGCCGAAATTGCCGCCGCCGCCGCGAAGCGCCCAGAACAGGTTGGGGTTCCGCTCCTTGCTGGCGGTGACGAAGCTTCCATCGGCAAGCACGACATCGGCCTCGATCAGATTATCGATGGTCAGGCCATATTTGCGCGTCAGATAGCCATGGCCGCCGCTCAGCGTCAGTCCGGCGACCCCGGTGGTCGAGATGATGCCCGCCGGTACGGCCAGGCCAAAGGCATGGGTGGCATGGTCGAGGTCGCCCTGAGTACAGCCCGGGCCTACCCGCGCCGTGCGGGCATCCGGATCGACGCGCACGCCGTTCATCGCCGACAGGTCGATCACCAGACCGTCGTCGCAGCTCCCCAATCCTGGTCCGTTATGGCCGCCGCCACGTACCGCAACCAGCAAATTGTTGTCGCGGCCGAAATTCACCGCTGTGATTACGTCGGCGACGTCGACACAGCGGGCGATGATCAGCGGCCGCTTGTCGATCATGCCGTTGTAGAGCTTGCGGGCCTCGTCATAGCGGGCGTCGCCGGCGTGGATGACTTCGCCTCGCAGGCTTGCTGCGAATTTGGTGATGTCTTCATCGTTCATGACATTCCTCCCTATTATTGGACCTGTCGGCCGGTCGATGAAACGCTAGTCTCGTCCGCTGTTCCCGCAAATGTCACATCGTCCATTTCTGTTGCCCGATCGTTCAGAGTAGGATTAGACCAGATGGATGGTTGCCCGGGCGGCCATATTGCCGGATAGTTCGATGCCTGACCGAAAAACTCGTTGTCAAAGGGAGTAGCCGATCGTTTCCGGAGGTGCAGTGCATGGATGTCCTTTCCGATGTGCTCCGAGCCGTTCGCCTCACCGGTGCGATCTATTTCGACGTCGACGCCAGCTCTCCCTGGGTTGGCGAGTCGCCGGGCACGGCCGACATTGCCGCCGCCGTCATGCCGGAGGCAGAGCACATCATTTCTTTTCATGCCGTGATGTCGGGCTCGTGCTGGGCCGCGCTGGGAGACGATTCGGTGCCGCCGGTGCTCGTGAACGCCGGTGATGTCGTTGTCTTCCCCGGTGGTGTTCCGAACGTGTTGAGCTCCTCGCCGGGGGCGCGGGGCGAACCCAATATGGCGATGTATTATCGGCCGATAGACGAGAGCCTGCCGTTCGCGGTGATCCATGGTGGCGGCGGAGACGAGCGGACCCGATTCATTTGCGGGTATCTTGGCTGCGATGCGCGTCCCTTCAATCCTCTCCTGGCCGCATTGCCGGCCATCCTGTGTGCCCGCAAGCCCGCCGATGGAAGCAGTTGGGTTATCGACCTTTTTCGGCTGGCGCTGGCCGAAGGCGGCAGTGGGCGGGCGGGCTGTGAAACGATACTCGCCAAGCTGAGCGAGCTGATGTTTGTCGAGATCATCCGCCGCCATCTCGAGACCCTCCCCGACGATTCGCGCGGCTGGCTGTCAGGCCTACGGGATCCACACGTCGGCGAGGCGCTCCGGCTCATCCACGCTCGCCCAAGGGAGGAATGGACATTGGACCGGCTCGCCCGCGAAGTAGGGCTCTCGCGCACGGCGTTTGCGAGCCGCTTTACCCACTATGTCGAGGTCTCCCCCATGCATTATCTTGCTCGCTGGCGTCTGCAACTGGCAGGACGCTTGCTCGAACGGCCCGAAATGAGCATCGCGCAAGCGGGTGCCGAGGTCGGCTACGAGTCGGAAGCCGCCTTCAATCGCGCCTTCAAAAAGTTCGTCGGCATTCCACCTGGCACCTGGCGAAAGGGACGGTCGGCGTTGCTCGAGGCTCAGAGATTGCCCGCTGGCGTCGTACAATAGGAAAGAACTGGCAGGGCGTTGACGCTTCGGTCTGCGTGCAGCGTCCCAATGCTCGAAAGCCCCTGGCACAAAGCGGTAGACGATGACCGGCCGCCGCGACGCTTTCGGCGAGGCGTGTCAGACTTCGCGCCTCAATCCTTCGCGCGCTCGACATAGGCGCCATCGGCCGTCATCACCACCACGCGGGTGCCGGCGCTGATGTGTGGCGGCACCAGGGTACGCACGCCGTTGGACAGCGTTGCCGGCTTGTAGGACGAGGACGCCGTCTGGCCCTTGGTCACCGGCTCGGTCTCGACCACCTCGAAAGTGGCGCGCTGCGGCAGTACCAGCGAGATGGCGATGTTGTTGTATTGCGAGATCTGCACCGGCATGCCTTCCACCAGATAGGGCGCCATGTCGCCGATCACGCTTTCCGGCACCGCGACCTGGTCGTAGCTCTCCGGATTCATGAAGTGAAAGCCTTCGCCGTCACGGTAGAGGAACGTGTGCTCGCGCTCCTCGACATAGGCGCGCTCGACCTGCTCGGTGGTGCGGTAACGCTCGGAAACCTTTACCCCGTCGGAGATACGCCGCATGTCGAGCTGGGTGACCGGCGTACCCTTGCCAGGATGAATGTTTTCGGCAAAGAGGATCACATAAAGCTTGCCGTCCTTTTCGACGACGTTGCCTTTGCGTAAGGAGCTGGCGATGACCTTCACGGGTTTCCATCCTGATAAAATTTGTTGGCGCAAATCGGCTGGAGAGGCCGTTGCGTGCGGCCTAGCGCATCTTGGCCGCAATCGCCAGCCCTCTGTGCAATTCCCCTGAAGCCGATGACCGCCGCCTCGCCGTGGTGGACGCCGCATGTCCACGCCGACCGCCGGCCGCGGCTGATCCTGCGCAATGCCATTGCCGCCGGGATGCGCGATTGGTTCGGCCGCCGCGACTTCGTCGAGGTGGAGACATCGGCCCTGCAGGTCTCGCCCGGCAATGAAGCGCACCTGTCGGCCTTTGCCACCGAGGCGATCGGGCCGGACGGGCAGCGCCAGCCGCTCTACCTCCACACGTCGCCGGAATTCGCCTGCAAGAAGCTGCTTGCCGCCGGCGAGGAGCGCATCTTCAGCCTCGGGGCTGTCTGGCGCAACCGCGAGCGCGGCCCCTTGCACCATCCTGAGTTCACCATGCTCGAATGGTACCGCGTCGGCGAGACCTATGAGAGCCTGATGCGCGATTGCGCCGAGCTCGTAGCGCTGGCGGCCGAACGGGCCGGAGCGAAGCGTTTTAGCTTCCGCGGCCGTGAAGCCGATCCGTTCGCCGAGCCGGAACGGTTGAGCGTCGCCGAAGCTTTCATGCGCCATGCCGGCATCGATCTGCTGGCGACGGTTGCAGCCGATGGCAGCACCGACCGCGCGGGGTTGCATGCCGCCCTGGTCCAGGCCGGATTGCGGACCGCGCCCGACGACAATTGGGCCGACCTGTTCAGCCGGGTGATGGTCGAAAAAATCGAGCCGGCGCTTGGGCAGGGGCGCAACACCATTCTTTTCGGATATCCGATCTCGGAGGCGGCATTGGCCCGGCCGAGCGCCGACGATCCGCGCACCGCCGAGCGCTTCGAGCTCTATTGCTGCGGCGTCGAACTCGCCAACGCCTTTGGCGAGTTGACCGATCCGGCCGAGCAGCGCCTGCGCTTTGCCGCCGAAATGGATGAGAAGCAGCGCGTCTATGGCGAACGCTACCCGATCGACGAGGACTTCCTCGCCGCGCTCGCCATCATGCCGCAGGCGAGCGGCGCCGCGCTCGGCTTCGACCGGCTGGTGATGCTTGCCACCGGCGCGCTCAGGATCGACGACGTGATCTGGACGCCGGTGGCCGCTTCCTGAGGGATTGTCGATCTCGCTCGCCGTTCATCCGCCTGCGGCCTGCGGTCCTGTTTCGGCGCTTGATGCACCCGGTTTGCCCGCTTCGCCATTGCAGAAGGCGCATCGGGACAATAGATGGTGCAGCAGCGGCTGCCCTTCAGCCGGCCGGAAATAACAGGATCATGCGCATGACCGATACGCTCGACGCAGCGAAACTGACCGATCGCGTCGCGGCCCTGGTCGAGGCTGCCAAACGGGCCGGCGCCGATGCCGCCGATGCCGTTGCGGTACGCGGCCGCTCGACCGGCGTGTCGGTGCGGCTTGGCAAGGTCGAAGGCACAGAGGCGTCCGAGAGCGAGGACGTCTCGCTGCGCGTCTTCGTCGGCAAGCGGGTAGCGAGCGTTTCGGCAACGGCGGCATCCGACCCCAATATGCTGGCCGAGCGCGCCGTCGCCATGGCCAAGGTGTCCCCCGAAGATCCCTATCAGGGCCTCGCCGACCCGGCCTTGCTGGTCAAGAAACCGCGCGACCTCGATCTGTTCGACGCCACCGAGGTGTCGGCGGACCAGTTGAAGGAAGCAGCGCTTGCCGCCGAAGCGGCGGCGCTTGCCGTCAAGGGCGTCACCAATTCGGCCGGCAGTGGCGCCAGTGCCGGGCTCGGCGGCCTGGTGCTCGCCACCTCTCACGGCTTCGTCGGCCATTACGTCGCCTCGCGTTTTTCACGCTCGACCAGCGTGATCGCCGGCGAGGGCACCGGCATGGAGCGCGACTACGAATTCTCCTCGCGCCAGCATTTTTCCGATCTCGACGCGCCGGAAGACATCGGCCGCAAGGCCGGTGAGCGCGCCGTACGCCGCATTGGCGCGCGCAAGGCGGCGACCGGGCCTGTCGACGTGGTGTTCGATCCGCGTGTGGCGCGCGGCATTGCCGGCCACCTTGCCGGTGCCATCAATGGCGCCGCGGTCGCGCGCAAGACCAGCTTTCTCCGCGACATGATGGGCAAGAAGGTGGCTTCGGCCGCAATCACCGTCACCGACGAGCCGCTCCGGCGCCGTGGACAGGCCTCGCGCCCGTTCGACGGCGAAGGCGTCGAGGGCGAAAAACTGTTCATGGTCGACAAGGGCGTGCTCAACCACTGGTTCCTGTCGACTTCGGCGGCTCGGGAACTCGGCCTCGTCACCAATGGGCGCGGCTCGCGCAGCGGCTCGTCGGTCTCGCCGTCGTCGACCAATCTCGCCATCGAGCCCGGGGAAAATACGCCGGAAGAGCTGATCAAGTCGCTCAAGACCGGCTTCTACGTCACCGAAGTATTCGGCCAGGGCGTCGACATGGTGACGGGCGAATATAGCCGCGGCGCTTCCGGCTTCTGGATCGAAAATGGCGAGCTGGCCTATCCCGTCGCCGAGGTGACCATCGCCTCCAATCTGAAGACGATGTTCCTCAACATGGTTCCGGCGAGCGATCTCGACCGCAATTTCGGCACTGCCGCGCCCACGCTTTTGATCGAAGGAATGACCCTTGCCGGAGCTTGACCCGGCCGTCTCGGCCGGCGCTACTGAAGACCTGCAGCTGTTGCGCGATGCCGCCCGCGAGGCGGGACTCATCGCCATGCAGTACTTCAACAACAATCCGCAGGTGTGGATGAAGGGCGGCACCTCGCCGGTCAGCGAAGCCGATCACGCCGCCGACAAATATCTGCGCGAGACCTTGCTGGCGGCCCGGCCGGATTATGGCTGGCTGTCGGAGGAAACCGTCGACGACCCGGTAAGGCTCGTCGCGCGCCGCACCTTTGTCGTCGATCCGATCGACGGCACGCGCGGCTTCCTCGAAGGGCTGCCCACATGGTGCGTCAGCGTCGCTGTGGTCGAGAACGGCCGAACGCTTGCCGGCGTGCTCGACTGCCCGGCGAAGGGCGAAATCTATTGGGCGCTGCCGGGCGAGGGCGCGTTCCTGAATGGCAGGCGCATCAGCGTGCGTCCGCCGTCGGAAACGGCCGAAATCGCCGGACCGAAGGCGATGATCGACCTGATGCCGGCGAAATGGCACAAACGGCTGAAGCGCGTGCTCTATATTCCTTCGCTCGCCTACCGGCTGGCGATGATCGCCGGCGGCCAGCTCGATGCCACCTTCGTCAAGGCCAACGCGCATGACTGGGACATCGCCGCGGCCGATCTCATCCTGCGCGAGGCAGGCGGCGCCTTGCTCGATCGGCATGGCCGCGCGCCGCTCTATGCCGGCGAAGTGATCCGTCACGGACCGCTCGCCGCCGGCAGCGGCGAACTCCTCGCCGTGCTCGCCGGCGTCATCGCCGGGCTGGACAATTGACCACTATCAATAGTTCCAAAGTCGGCGGCTTTGGTCTAGACCTGTCCCAAACTCACGATATGTGAAGGATCGACATGGCCGCTGAAGACGGAAAGAAACAGCTTTTGCACCTGGTGTTCGGCGGCGAACTCAAGAAGCTGGGCGGCACCGAATTCCGCGATCTCGACGCGCTCGATATTGTCGGCATCTATCCGGACTATCAATCGGCGCACGCCGTCTGGAAGGCCAAGGCGCAAGCTAGCGTCGACAATGCCCATATGCGCTATTTCGTCGTTCACCTGCACCGCCTGCTCGACCCCGAAAACAAGGCTGTCGGTTGACATCGATGAACCATGAAGCGGTCAAGCGATCAGCCCCGCGGTCGGCGGTCAGACGTCGCAAGCCGAAGACGTTCTGGCGCAAGATCCGCGAACCGCTGGCGCAGTCGCGATTCGTCAAGAATGCGCTTGCCGCGCTGTTTGCGTATTTCGTCCGCCTTGTCCGCTTGACCAACCGCATGGTCGACGGATCGGCCAAGTTTTCCGGCGGCGCCTATGCGCAGCTCGAGCCTGGCATCATCGCGCTCTGGCACGGCCAGCACCTGCTGACCCCGGCCTACTATCCCAAGGGACGGCCGCTGGTTGCCATGGTATCGCGCAGCGCCGATGCCGAGCTCAACGCGCTGATGGTCGAGAAATTCGGCATCGAGGCGGTGCGCGGCTCTGGCGGGCGCGAAAGCGCAAGGCATCTCGACAAGGGCGGGGCCAAGGCGCTCATCGCCCTCAAAAAGTCGCTCGCCACCGGCAAGAATGTCGCCATGATTGCTGATATTCCCCACGGCACGCCGCGCGATGCGGGGCTCGGCGTCGTCCTTCTGGCGCGGCTGTCCGGCCGGCCGATCCTGCCTGCCGCGATAGCCACCAGCCGCCGCAAGGTGATCGAGGGCAGCTGGGACAAGACGACGATCAACTTGCCCTTCGGCCGCTCCTCGATTGTCGTCGGCACGCCTGTCTTCGTGCCGGCCAACGCCGACGCCGCCGAAATGGAACGCAAGCGCCAGGAGGTCACGGCCTCGCTTAATGCCGCGACCGCCGAGGCCTATCGCCTTGTGGACGGTTCGAAATGAGTGTGCGCTGGGCGCGCGCCTTCCTGACCGCATACCGTTTCGCGGGGGCGGCCGCCTACCCGTTGGCCGGGCCTTATGTCGCCTGGCGCACTTCCAGAGGCAAGGAGGATCGCATTCGCCGGCGCGAACGCTACGGCGTCGCCGGACGCGAGCGCCCCGAAGGCCCGGTGATCTGGATCCATGCAGCCAGCGTCGGCGAGACCATCGCCGTCGTGCCGCTGGTCGAGAGCATTCTCGATTACGGCGTCAACATCGTGCTGACGACGGGCACGGTCACCTCGGCGCAGGTCGCCGAAGAACGGCTGGGCGACCGCATCATCCACCAATATGTGCCGCTCGACCTCAAGCCGGCGGTCAGCCGCTTCCTCGACCATTGGCAGCCGGACCTGGCGATCATCGCCGAATCGGAGATCTGGCCGATGACCATCCTGGAACTCGGCGCCCGCCGCGTGCCGCAGGTTCTGGTGAACGGCAGGCTGTCCGACCGCTCTTTCAAGTCCTGGAAGAAGCGCGCCAACATTGCCGAAGCATTGTTCGAAAATCTCGCCCATGTCGTCGCCCAGTCGGATCTCGATGGCGAGCGCTTCCTTTCGCTCGGCGCCCGGCCGGTCACTGTATCCGGCAATCTCAAGGTCGACACCGCGCCGCCGCCGGCCGACGAGCGGGCACTGGCGGCGCTGAAACGCCAGATCGGCGGCCGCCCGACCTGGGCGGCGATCTCGACCCATGACGGCGAAGAGGCGGTCGCCGCCGAAGTTCACGCCATGCTGCACAAGCGCCACCACGGGCTTTTAACGATCATCGTGCCGCGCCATCCCGATCGCGCCGGGCAGCTGGCCGCCCAGATTTCCGGCATGGGCCTGAAGCTGGCGCAGCGCAGCAAGGGCGACAGGATCACCGCCGACACCGATATTCTGCTCGGCGACACGATCGGCGAGATGGGGCTTTATCTGAGGCTGACGGAAATTGCCTTTGTCGGCCGTTCGCTGACTTCCGAGGGCGGCCAGAACCCGCTGGAACCAGCCATGCTGGAGACCGCGGTGCTTGCCGGCCGCAACGTCCAGAATTTTCGCGAGGCCTATCAGCGCCTGCTCGATAGCGGCGGCGCCAAGCTGGTGCGCGACCGCGATATGCTGGCCGGCGCCGTTAATTTCCTTTTGACCAACGAGGCGGCCCGCCATGAGATGATGGCGGCGGGTGCGGCGACGGTCGACGAGATGCGCGGTGCGCTGGCGCATACGCTCAGGTCGCTCGAGCCCTATATCCAGCCGCTGGTCGTCAAGTCGCGCCTGAAGGGCGCGAACGGGCGCTGACGTGACCTCGGAAGCGCCACCCTTCTGGTGGGAAGAGCCGGACTGGCGGGTCACGGCGCTGTCGCCGCTCTCCGCCGTCTATGCGCTTGTCGCCGGTCGCCGCATGCGGCACGCGCCGCGTGAAAAGGTCGAGGCGCCGGTGCTCTGCGTCGGCAACTTCACCGTCGGCGGCACCGGCAAGACGCCGGTGGCGATCGCGCTGGCCGAGCAGGCCAGGCGCATGCAGCTTAATCCGGGTTTCCTGTCGCGCGGCCATGGCGGCTCCTTCGCGCAGCCGCATATCGTCGATCCGCACCACGATGCCGCCAAGCATGTCGGCGACGAGCCGCTGCTTCTGGCCGAACACGCCCCGGTCGCGGTGACGCCGAACCGGGCCGCCGGCGCCAGGCTTCTGCTGGAGAAGCTCGGCTGCGATTTCCTGATCATGGATGACGGTTTTCAGAGCGCGCGTATCCACATCGACTATGCGCTGGTCGTTGTCGATGCGCGCCATGGCATCGGCAATGGCCGCGTCATCCCCGGCGGGCCGCTGCGGGCAAAGATCGTCGACCAACTGGTCTTCACCAGCGCCTTGCTGAAGATGGGCGAGGGCACCGCGGCCGATACGGTCGTGCGCCAGGCAGCGCGTGCCGGCAGGCCGATCTTCGAGGCGCACACTGCCCCGAGCAGCAAGGTGACGCTGGCCGGCAGGCGGTTCCTGGCGTTCGCCGGCATTGGCCATCCCGACAGGTTTTTCGACACCGTAGCCGAGGCCGGCGGCGAGCTTGCGCTGACCCGACCGTTTCCTGACCATCATTTCTACAGTGCGGACGAGCTTGCCGAATTGGCGGCGACAGCACGTAAAGCCGGGCTTGGTCTCATTACCACCGCCAAGGACGCTGCCCGCCTGCGTCACGGCGCGGCACCGCCGGAATTCCTCGACGGGCTCGATGTGCTGGAGATCGACACCGTCTTCGAGCTCGACCATGTGCCGCAACGCATCATCGACGAGACGCTGGATGCCTGGCGGCAGCGCCGGCTTAAAGGCTGACCAGAAGCGTGAGCACCGAGGCAATGCGGGACTGGAATTTGCGGCTTTCCGCCGGTCGAACGTATTTTGTTCTTGCTTTGTGCCGGCAGCTATGCTAGTAATTTGGGTATAGTGATGATTCGCCGGTGGCCCGCCCTCGAACTTGAGGCGGGTTTTTTATTTCATGGCCTCTAAGGTTTCGGTGTTGCCGGCCTGACACCGCGGCAGAGGGCGCAGGATCGCAACGGGGCGGCTTTCATTGCGCTGGACTAGCGTCGGCGGCGCAGTTCCGGATGCGCTTCGATCTCGCGGCGCAGCGAGGCGGCGGCATTCACATAGGGTTCCTGCCTGGCGACACTCCAGTATTTGAGCTCGTCGAGCGGGATGCTCTCGCCGGTCACCGCGCAGCGCACGAAGGCGCCGGGGCTGGTCACCTGGAAGTCGCCGTCGAGATAGCGGATGCGGGCTTCCTTGCCGCCGGGTCCTTCGAAACGGTTCATCATGGGGTGGTGCCGAAATTCATGACGATGTCATCGCCACAAATTGCGGCGAGGTCAAGCTCGGTTGGCCTCGCGTGGTTCTGTTTCTGGTGACACTTGCTCGAACAAGCCGGCAAAGCGGATGCCAATGCATGTCGCGCAAAAGTGTGCAGCGGTTTTGCGCGACATGCATAAACACAAGAACCTGAAGCGCGTCGCATGAGGCCGGTCGAACGCGACGCGCTTCTCATTCCTCGGCGGTGATAAACTGCTCGATCTTCTTCGCTGGCAGCCCGGCCTGGACGGCGATGCGCCGGGCGAGTTCGGCGGCGGCGGCGCGCGGGCGCCCCAGCGGCCGGTCGAGCCAGTAGGATATCGGGCTCAGCGCACTGCGTTCGTCGACGGCGACGATGCGGCCCGATTTCAATTGGTCCACCGTCAACGGCGGACGTGCCAGCGCAATACCGAGCCCGTGCGCGGCGGCGTCGAGCACCAGATTGTAGTCCTCGAAACGGCGGTCGTGCGGCCGCGGCCGATAGTCCATCTCCTGCGCCGCAAACCAGGCGCGCCACGCCGAAGCGTCGGAATCGTTGATCAGCGGAAATTCGAGCAGCCGGGCAGGATCTCCGCGGCCGATCTCCCTGGCCAATTCCGGCGAGGCGACCGGGAACACATATTCTTCGAAAAGCTGCACCGAGATCCGGCCCGGAATGCGACCGCGCCCGCAGCGGATCGACAGGTCGATGCCCTCGTCGGCAAGATCGCCTTGGCGGATGTCGACGTCGAGCACTATACGCAGCTTCGACGGGTGGTTCTCCAGCGCCGCCATACGCGGCATCAGCCACAGCCCGCTGACCGAAGGGATCGAGGTCAGCCGCACCACCGCCGTGCCGCGCGGCTCGACCCAGCGATCCGAATTGCTGGCGATCAGGGCAAAGGCTTCGGTGGTGCGCAGATGCAGCCGGTTGCCCTCGATGGTCAGCGAGACGCCGCGCGCGCCGCGATCGAAGACTTTCAGCCCGAGCCAACCCTCGAGCTTGGCGATCTGCCGGCTGACGGCGCCGTGAGTGATGTTGAGCTTCTCGGCCGCCGCCGAAAAGCTGCCGGTCCGAGCCGCGGCGTCGAAGGCGCGCAGCGTTTCGAGCGGCAGCATCGGGTCTAAGCTGTGATCCATAGTCACAGGTGATGCTCGATTTGTTCGTTTGTCAACCGACCCGCAATAGCGTTTCTCTACTTCATGGCATTGGATCGCGAGGACACCCAGATGAGCGCTTACACCGGCACGTTGAATACGACACAGCGCATGGATGCCACGGCTGCCATCGCGGTGGCGCTGACGGTGGTCGGCTGGGCCTCCGCCTTTCCGGCGATCCGCGCCGGCCTTGCCGCTTTCGGGCCGCTGGAACTTGGCGCGCTGCGCTTTGCCATCGCCGCGGTTCCGGCGGCGATCTTCCTCGCGGTCAAGCGGCCGGCGCTGCCCAGGCTCGATGAACTCTGGCGCTTTGTCTTCGGTGGTGCCGTCTTCGTCGCGCTCTACACGGTGATGCTCAATTTCGGCGAGCTGACCGTTTCGGCCGGTGCGGCCGGCTTCATCATCAATGTCAGCCCGATCTTCACCGCCATCATGGCCATGGCGCTGCTCGGCGAACGCTTCTCGGGCCTCGCCTGGGCCGGCACATTCCTGTCCTTCGCCGGTATCGGGATCATCGCCATGGGCGAGGGGCAAGGGCTGCATTTCAACAATGGTGCGCTGCTTGTCCTCGGCTCGGCGCTGTGCTCGGCCGTCAACACCATCGTCCAGAAGCCGCTGTTTGCCCACCATCACCCGCTGACGATCTCGGCCTCGAACATGGTGCTTGGCGCGCTCTGCCTGTCGCCGTTCCTGCCGAGCGGTCTGGCGCAGGCGGCGGTCGCCGACACCGCCGGGCTCGGCGCCGTCATCTTTCTCGGCATCGTACCCAGCCTGATCGCCTACGCTGCCTGGGCAACAGCGCTTTCCCGCCTGCCCGCGGCGCGTGCCTCGAACTTCCTCTATCTGGTGTCGCCGATGGCGACGCTGATCGGCTTCTTCTGGCTGGGCGAGGTGCCGACGCTGCTTGGCATCTTCGGCGGCGCGCTGGCGCTGGGCGGCGTCATCGTGGTGAATTTGAAGAGGTGAGCAAAGGGTTTGGGGCTGTGCCTGACTCGAAAAGAGCCGCTGTACAGCGGCTCTTTTCGTACCCCCCACCCCGCTGCTTCGCAGCGACTCTCCCCACAAGGGGGAGGGTAAGCTCCTCGCGAGGCGTCGGCGGGTAGGGCTCCCTACCTCCCGCTTGTGGGGAGGTCGGACCGAAGGTCCGGGTGGGGGCTGCGCCCTGCGAGTTCCTTATCGCCGCCCGAACAGTCGCTCGATATCCGCCAGCTTGAGCTCGATATAGGTCGGGCGGCCGTGGTTGCAGGTGCCGGAGCCGGGCGTCGCCTCCATCTGGCGCAGCAGCGCGTTCATCTCTTCCGGTTTGAGCAGGCGGCCGGAACGCACCGAGCCGTGGCAGGCCATGGTCGCGGCTATTCTGTCCAGCCGCTCCTTCAGCGTGTCGACCGTGTCGTTGTCGGCGATCTCGTCGGCGAGGTCGCGCACCAGTTGCTGGACGTTGGTCTCGCCGAGCATCGACGGCGTCTCGCGCACCGCGACGGCACCGGGGCCGAAGCGCTCGATGCCGAGGCCGAAGCGGGCCAGCGTCTCGGAATGCCTGGCAAGCCGCTCGGCATCCTCTTCCGACAGATCGACAATCTCGGGCAACAGCAGCATCTGCGACGGCACCGCGCGTGAGTGGAGGGCGTTCTTCAAGGCCTCGTAGACCAGCCGCTCATGCGCCGCATGCTGGTCGACGATGACAAGCGAATCCCTGGTCTGGGCGACGATATAATTCTCGTGCACTTGCGCGCGCGCCGCGCCCAGCGCCGTGCCGAGCAGCGTTTCCGCCGCTTCGTTTTGCCCGGCGCGCGCATCGGCGCTGTGCAGCGGCCCGGCGTCGAAGGCCGCCTGCTCGTCCTCGCCGAACCCGTCGCCCATATTGAGCGGCCGCTGCGGCGAACGGGCAGGATCGAACCCGGAAAAGCCCGATGCCCGATAGGCGGCCTCGTAGCTGCGGTGACCGTTGGCCGGGCCGCCATGCGCATAGGATGCGGCGCCTGGCCGGAACGCGGTCATCATGCCGGCGGCCCCGGTGGTGGCGGCGCGGATGCCGGCATTGGCCAGCGCTTCGCGGATGGCGCCGACGATCAGCCCGCGCACCAGCCCCGGGTCGCGGAAGCGCACGTCTGCCTTGGCCGGATGGACGTTGACGTCGACGATCGCCGGATCGAGCCTCAGGAACAGCACGGTGACGGCATGGCGGTCGCGCGGCAGCACGTCGGCGAAGGCGCCACGAATGGCGCCGGCGATCAGTTTGTCACGCACCGGACGGCCGTTGACATAGGCGTATTGCTGCAGCGCGTTGGCGCGGGTGAAGGAGGGGACCGAGACATGGCCGGCGAGATGCACGCCGTCCCGCATCGCGTCGATGGCGATCGCATTGTCCGGAAAGTCGGCGCCCATCACCTGCGCCACCCGGCGCAGCCGGCCTTCCGGGCTGTCGTCGGTCGCCGGCAGTTCCAGCGTCGAGCGGTCCGGGCCGGCCAGGGTGAAGCGCACGGCGGGAAAGGCGATGGCGATGCGCTTGACCACGTCGCCGATGGCCGTGCTTTCGGCGCGCTCGCCCTTCATGAATTTGAGCCTTGCGGGCGTGGCGAAGAACAGGTCGCGCACCTCGACCGTGGTTCCGCGATTGGCCGCCGCCGGCCTGACCGCGGAGACGCGGCCGCCGTCGATACCAATCTCGGCGGCGTTTTCACTGGACGCGGTGCGCGAGCGGATCGACAGCCGCGCCACCGAGCCGATTGACGGCAAGGCCTCGCCGCGAAAGCCGAGCGAACGGATGTCGTGAATGTTGTCGGCGAGCTTGGAGGTGCAATGGCGCGCGATCGCCAGCGCCAGTTCTTTTTCCGGAATGCCCGAGCCGTCGTCGCTGACGCGGATCAGGTTCAGCCCGCCGCCGGCGGTGACGATCTCGACTCTGGTAGCGCCTGCATCCAGCGCGTTCTCGACCAGTTCCTTGACCACGCTTGCCGGACGCTCGATGACTTCACCGGCGGCGATCTGGTTGATCATCGTTTCGGAAAGCTGGCGGATCGGCATGGGGCACTATAGGCGGATTCGTGGTCGATGCGGGAGGGCGGAATTGAGGAAATCCACGCAGCTGATCGCGACTGGCCGCTCGTGCACTTCAAGTCATGAGCTTGGGCAGCGCTGCCGCCAGTGCATCGACGGCAAGACGGACTTTCATCGGCAGGTGAGGCGTCTGCAACCACAGCGCATGGGCGTCATAGAGAAACCGTGGCTGTTCCGGCAGCAGCGGGACAAGTACGCCCGCCTGAATGCGCTCGCGAACCATCCAGTATGGCAGCCAGGCGAGCCCCATGCCGGCGGCCGCGGCATCGGCGATGGCATCGAGATCGTCGAGCCCCAATCTGCTGACGGGCCTGACCTCAATCGCGGGGTGGCCGTTGCGCGGAAACAGCCACGGCTGAACGGCACGCCCGGAACGGCGGTAGATGATCGCGTGATGGCTGCCGAGGTCATCTATTTGCTGCGGCCGGCCGTGCCGGTCGAGATAGGACGGCGATGCGCAGACGAGCATGTGCTGGCGCGCGATGCGACGTGCCATTACCCCGGCCTGGTCCTCCAGGTCGCCCGTTCTAATGGCAAGATCGCAGCCGTCCTCGGCGAGGTCGGCGAGGGCGTCGCTGAACGACAGGTCAAGTTCCAGCGCCGGATATTGCTGCGCAAGCCCGAACAGGATCGGGGCAACGCAGCGCCGGCCGAAATGCACCGGCATGAGGACACGCAGTTTTCCGCGCGGTTCGGCAAGCTGGTCGGCGGCGAGTGCATCCGCGGCCTCCGCTTCGGCAAGCACCAGCCGGCAGCGTTCATAATAGGCGCGCCCGAAATCGGTCAGGCTTTGGCGACGCGTGGTCCGATTGATGAGGCGCACGCTCAGGCGCTCCTCGAGAAACCGGACATGCTTGCCGACCATCGGCCCGGACAGATCGAGAGCCGCCGCCGCGGCTGCGAACGAGCCCAGGTCGACGGCTTTGACGAACACGGCCATGCTCGTAAGGCGATCCATATTCAAAACCTATAGTTTCTGCTGATCTACTCAAGCGACTATTTATCCGCCTGATGAGCGCTGGCATAGCTGATTCAGTTCAAATATTTTGGAGTTGTGACCGATGGCACGTGTCGTTCGCTTTCATGAGCTCGGTGGTCCCGAGGTCCTGCGCATCGAGAATGTTGACACGCCTGCGCCCGCGAGCGGTGAGATTCAGATACGCGTCAAGGCGTTGGGCATAAACCGCGCCGAGGCGCTGCTGCGTTCGGGGACCTACATCCAGACCGCGCCGTTGCCTTCCGGTCTTGGGCTCGAGGCGGCGGGTATCGTCGAGATGGTCGGCGAAGGCGTGGACGGGTTTGCGCCGGGCGATGCCGTCAGCATCGTGCCGCCATTGTCGATGGTCCGCTGGCCTGCCTATGGTGAGATTGCCACATATCCCGCCGAGCTCGTCGTCAAGCACCCGCCATCGCTGAGCTGGGAAGAGGCCGCCGCCGCGTGGATGCAATATCTCACGGCCTACGGTGCGCTGATCGACATTGCCAACCTCCAAAGCGAGGACTTTGTTGTCATTACCGCGGCCTCGAGCAGCGTCGGACTTGCCGCGATCCAGATCGCCAACATGATTGGCGCGACCCCGATCGCGGTCACACGGACATCTGCCAAGAAGCGGGCTTTGCTTGAGTTCGGCGCGGCCCACGTCATCGCCTCGGCAGAGGAGGACCTGGAAGCCAGGCTGAAGCGAATCGCCGGCCCGGACGGCGTGCGCGTGGTGTTCGACGCGGTCGGCGGGCCGATCTTCGAGCCTCTGACGGCAGCGATGGCACGGGATGGCATTCTCATCGAATATGGCGGCTTGAGCCCCGACCCGACCCCCTTTCCGCTACCTGCAGTGCTGGCCAAGACGCTGACGCTGCGCGGCTATCTCGTCCATGAGATCGTGCGCGATCGGGTCCGGCTGCAGGCCGCCAAGGCGTTCATCCTTGACGGACTGAGCTCGGGTTCGCTGAAGCCGGCAATCGCCCGAACCTTTCCGTTCGACCAGATCGTCGAGGCGCACCGTTATCTCGAATCGAACGAACAGTTCGGCAAGATCGTCGTGACCGTTTGACCGGGCATTTATCGGCCTCACGCCTGCGCCGCCAGCCAGTCCCGCACCTTGCGGGCGTTGTCGCTGAGTTCGCGGTTCTTCGACCAGATGACATGAAAGCCCTTGCCGGTCGTCATCGTGTGGCCGGTGACGCGCACCAGCAGCCCTGATGCCAGCAGCCGCTCGGCGAGGTGACCCCAGCCGAGCGCGATGCCTTGCCCTTCCATGACTGCCTGGATCACCAGCGCATAGTCGTTGATGCGCAAGCCGCGTCCGGCATCGGCGATGTCGACACCGGCCGAGGCGAACCATTCGTCCCAGCTCGCGGCCTCGCGAAACGGCTCTTCAAGATGGATGAGGCGGTGCGATTGAAGGTCCGCGACACGCTCCGGCAGCCCGAACCGTGCCACGTAACTAACGCCGGCAACGGGGAATATCACCTCATCGGCCAGCGGCAGCGAATGATAATCCGGCCATTCCCTGGGCTCGCCGCCGCGGACGCCGAGCGGGATGTCTTCGGCGATGATGTCGAGATCGCGGTCGGCGGTCTGGATGCGCAGGTCGATGCCCGGCAATTCGTCGCGAAACTGCTGCAGGCGCGGCATCATCCAGAACGAGGCGAAGGCGGTCGAGGCCGCGAGCGTCACATGCGCGCCGACGGCGATCTGGCGCAGATCCTCCGCCGACTTGCGAATGTGCGACAGGCCGAGCGAGACGTCGGCATGGAAGCGGTCGCCGGCCTCGGTCAGGCTGACTTGCCGGTGGCGGCGCTGGAAGAGTTTCGCGCCGAGCTGCTCTTCGAGCCCACGGATCGCATAGGAGACGGCAGCCTGCGTCATGCCGAGCTCGCGCCCGGCGGCGGTAAAGCTCGACAGCCGCCCGGCGGCCTCGAAAACGATCAGGCTGCCGGCCGACGGCAGCAGGTGGCGCAAGCTTCGCATAAGCTGAGCTTATACAAGAGATCAGGATTTTCCAGCGTCACAGCTGCATTTTGTCTGGCTAGATTGGTCACCAACAGGAATATGGAGCCTTCATGAACGCACCGGCCGTTGAAGTGAGCGAACACACCAACCGCCGCAGCGGTGGCCGCCTGGGGCGCAAGGCGCTGCGGGGCGCACCCATAGCGTCGTTTCCAACCCTGGTCCGCCAGATTCCCGTCTATCAGATGGTTCCGGACGAGGCGGTTGAGCTGATCCACCAGGAGTCGCTCTCCATCCTCGAAGAAGTCGGATGCGAGTTCCGCGACGACGAAGCGATCGCAATGTGGAAGGCGGCGGGCGCCGATGTCTCGGAGACAAGGGTCCGGATCGACCGCGCCCTGCTGGTGGAGCTCATCTCGAAGGTCCCGTCGGAGTTCACGCTCAATGCGAGGAATCCTCAGCGTTCCGTACGTGTGGGTGGAAACAACTCCATCTTCGTGCCGATGTACGGGGCGCCTTACGTACGCGACCTCGACAACAACAGGCGCTACGGCACACTCGCCGACCTCAACAATTTCCACAAGCTCGCCTACATGGCGCCGGCGCTGCATTCGTCGAGCTCGATCATCTGCGAGCCGATGGAAATCGCGGTGCCGAAACGTCACCTCCACATCATCCATTCGGCGCTGAAGCACTCCGACAAGCCGTTCATGGGCATCGTGACCTCCAGGGATCGAGCCGAAGACACGATGGCGATGGCAGGCATCGTGTTCGGCGAGGACTATGTCCGCGACAACCCGGTCCTGGTGTCGATCACCAACTGCAATTCGCCGCTGGTGTGGGACGCCACCATGCTGGACGCGATGAAAGTCTATGCGCGCCACAACCAGCCGCTGATCCTCGCCCCCTTCGCCCTTTGCGGCGCCTCGACTTCGGCCTCTGCCGTCGGTGCGGTCGCGCAGGTCAATGCCGAAGCGCTGGCGGGCGTCGCGTTCACACAGCTCCTGCGTCCGGGTTCGCCGCAGATCTACGGACAGTTCATGGTGACGGTCGACATGAAGACCGGCGCTCCCATGGGCGGCACGCCGGAGGCGGCCCAGATGATGTATCTCATGGGCGCGCTGGCGCGGAAGTATCGTCTGCCGTGGCGCACGTCCGGTTTCCATGTCGGCTCGAAGCTGAACGACGCCCAGGCGGGCTACGAGGCGAACATGCTGATGCATGCCGCCATCCTTGCCGGCGCCAACTACATCTGGCACTCTGCCGGTTGGCTCGAGGCCGGCCTGACCTGCGGCTATTCGAAATTTGCCACCGACTGCGAGCAGCTTGTCGGCTGGTACAAATATGCTGGCGGGCTGCCATTCGACGATTTCAAGGAGGCTATGGCGGCTATCCGCGAGGTCGGACCGCAGGGCCATTTCCTCGGCACCCAGCACACGCTTGAACATTTCGAGTCCGCCTTCTTCATACCGAGCATCATGGACTTCAATTCGTTCGAACAGTGGAAGGCGGAAGGAGCAAAGGACCACGACACCCGCGGCCGCGAGAAAGCGCGCAACATGCTCGCCGATTATGAGGAGCCGAAGCTCGATGAGGGCATCGCCGATGGTCTCAAAGATTTGATTGCGCGGCGCGAGGAGAAACTGCCGGACAGCGTTAGTTGATCAGGGGCGAAGACCCGATGCGAACCATAAGGGAGGAAAAAATGACACTCTTCAGAAGCAACGGCGATCGCGTACCGAGCGCCATCGAAGCAATGGCCAGCGAGGCGCGCGCCGGTCGCGTCGACCGGCGGGAGTTTCTGGCCCTGGCAAGCGCTTTCGGCGCATCGACGGCCCTTGCCTACGGCATGATTGGACTTGCCGTGCCGGAGCGGGCTTTGGCTGAAGAGCCGAAGAAAGGCGGAACGCTGCACGTTTCGATGTCGGTGAAGGCGCAAAAGGACCCGCGCACCTACGACTGGGTGGAACTTGCGAACATTTCACGCTGCTGGCTCGAGCCGCTTGTCCGCTACACCCGCCAGTTCACATTCGAGCCGGTTCTGCTCGAAAGCTGGGAGGTCAACGACGACGCCACCGAATACGTGCTGCATGTGCGCAAGGGCATTACCTGGAACAACGGCGATGCTTTCAACGCCGATGACGTGGCCTACAATCTGACGCGCTGGTGCGAGAAGGCTGCCGCCGGCAATTCGATGGCCGCGCGCGTCGGTGCGCTGATCGATGCAAAGACCGGCAAGGCCAGGAAAGGGGCGATCACCAAGGTCGACGACAACACGGTGAAGCTGAAGCTGAACGAACCGGACATCTCGCTGATCCCGAACTTCACCGACTATCCGGCGCTGGTGGTCCATCGCAACTTCGACGCCGACGGCGCCAATCCGATCGAGAAGCCAATTGGCACCGGGCCGTTCGAAATGGTGTCTTATGCGGTCGGCCAGAAAGCGGTCGTCAAGCGTCGTGAGAATGGCAAATGGTGGGGCGGTGAAGCGCTTCTCGACGGCGTCGAATTCATCGACTACGGAACCGATTTCAACGCCTCGATAAATGCGTTCGACTCCGGCGAAATCGATCTCAACTTCGAGACGCCTGCCGACTTCATAGACATTCTCGACAAGATGGGGCTGGTAAAATCGGAGGTCGCGACAGCGACCACGCTCGTCGCCCGGACCAACATCATGAACAAGCCCTATGACGACAAGCGGGTTCGCAACGCCCTCCAGATGGCCGTCGACAACAAAGCGGTGCTCGAACTTGGCTACGCCGGGCGAGGCACCGTTGGTGAAAACCACCACGTCAGCCCGATTCATCCGGAATACTACGCGCTGCCCAAGAAGACACGCGACGCCGCGGGCGCCAAGAAGCTTATGGCCGATGCCGGGCAGGACGACTTCGAGCATGAACTGATCACCGTCGAGGACGATTGGCAAAAGAACACCGGCGACGCTATTGCCGGCCAGTTGCGCGATGCCGGGATCAAGGTGAAGCGCACCGTGCTGCCGGGTTCGACCTTCTGGAACGACTGGACGAAATACCCCTATTCGATGACCATCTGGTACATGCGCCCGCTTGGCGTCCAGGTGTTGGCGCTCGGCTATCGCACCGGCGAGGCCTGGAACGAAACCGGCTACTCGAACCCTGATTTCGACGCCAAGCTCAAGCAGGCTCTTTCGCTCATCGACGTGGAAAAGCGCCGCGAGGTCATGAAGGACATCGAGCAGATCCTGCAGGATTCGGGCGTCATCATTCAGCCGTTTTGGCAGAAGCTGTTCAGCCACATGAACGAGAAGGTGAAGAACTACGGTGTCCACCAAACCTTCGAGATGGATCTCCAGAATGTCTGGCTGAACGCCTGAGTTGCCAGCAGAGGACGCGTTGCAGGATTTCATGGACCGCAAGAAAGCCGACGGGCAAGATGCGTGGTACTGATAGCTTCCGTCAGTGAACAATCGGGGAAACGCATGAAACTGCCACTTTTTGTTGCCGCGCTTTCGATGGCCTTGCCGGCGGCCGCGTTTGCCGGCCCTGCTGCCAACGCCGTGAAGTTCTTTTATGTCCCGTCGGTCAAATTCGAGGCCGATGCGCAATATCGCGACCGCTTCACCGCACCGGTGACGAAACTGTTCGAACTGAACGACAATGCGGCAAAGAACCATCCGGATGAAGTTCCCTGCATCGACTTCGCCCCTGGTCTCGATGCGCAGGACTATGACGAGAAGACCGTGGCCAAGACGCTGACGCTGGCCGAAACGCTGGATGACGACAGCGCCGAGGTGACGGCGACGTTCAACCTTTTTCCAGAAGGCGATGATTCCAAACGCGAAATGGTCTGGTCGTTGAAGAAGATCGACGGCCAGTGGAAGGTCGCCGACATTACCTCGAAGACCAGCGGCTGGACGCTGAGTGCGCTCGAATGCCTGGCCGGGCAGCCTCCGGAGTGACGCCGTGCTTCGCTGCCGTCCCTGGGTTTTGGCGACCGCGTGCCTGCTGGCCGGATTGAGCAGCGCCGCCGCTCAGGGCCTGTTCGGCGCGCCGCCCGCAAACGCGCCGGCCGACAGTGCGGCACCTCCGCCGGCAGTGTTGCCGCCGGCAGAAAACGCGCCGGCCGCACCGGTGCAGCCGGGCTCGCCGACCGCGGTAGTGAAGCCGTTCTACGAGCATGCCGGGCTCGAGGTCGATCCGACTCAGCGGGGCCATTTCACCGACCCGGCAAAGTCGGTGCTCGACAAGAGCGACGCGCTGCGGAAGTCGGGGCAGGGCGAGTGCCTCGATCCCAACATGGCACTTGACAATTCCGAATACGACAAGGCGGAGATCGACAACAGCCTGAAGACCATCGAAGCGATCAAAGGCGATTCGGCCAAGGTCGTCGTCGCCTTCATCGTCGCCGACAATCCGCACCGGCTGGAATGGAAGCTCAAAAAGGTCGACGGCGAATGGAAGATATCGGACCTGCTCTCGGTGACCGGCGAATGGGCGCTAAGTCAATACCAGTGTGAGTGAGAACGGAACCGATGAAGATCACGAACATCCGCGTCACCCACGTCAACGTCCCGCTCGATGCTCCGTTTTGGTGGACGGCTGGTCTCTACGGCGGCGCCTCGAAATCGATCATCGAGGTCGAGACGGACGAAGGCGTGGTCGGACTGGGCGAGGCGCCATGGTGGCATTTCGGCGAGGTGATCAAGGCCGAGATCGCGCCGGCGCTGATTGGCGCCGATCCGCTCGACATCGCCGACTGCGAGGCGCGCTGCGTGCCGCCCTGGCAGATTACCGCCAACACCGGCGAGAATGCAGCCACGGTGGCGTTCGGCGCCGTCGAACTGGCGCTGTGGGATATAAGAGGCAAGGTCTTCGGCATGCCGCTCTACAAGCTGCTCGGCGGCGCGGTGCGCAAGGACATTCCGTTTTCGGAATATTTCGCCTTTCGCCCCGCTCAAGGCGGAGCCGGCGGCGAGATGACCGCCGAAGCGATCGTCGACTACTGTCTCGGCATGCGAGAACAGCACGGCTCGACGATCTTCGAGGGCAAGCTGATCATGGGCGATCCCGAGCTCGAGATCAGGACAGTGCGCATGCTGCGCGAGGCGCTTGGCGATAAAGCGCAGATCAAACTCGATTCCAACATGCAGTGGTCGCTGACCACAGCGCGCTGGGTGCTGGGCGAGATCGAGCCGTTCAACATCCGCAATTACGAGGATCCGGTCGCGACCTTCGAGGAGATGGCAGCGCTGCGCCAGCATTCGCGCATTCCGTTCTCCACGCACATCCCGGATCTCAGACGGGCAGTCGCGCTCGGTGCGCCGGATTACTTCGTCTGCAATTTCGCAGCACTCGGCGGATTATCGAAAACTCTGAAATTCATCGCCGCCTGTGAGGCGATGGGCAAGGGGTTCTGGTGCTATTCGAACGATCTCGGCATCATGACATCGGCTTATCTGCACGTCGTGGCGGCAACGCCATGGATCACCGAGGCGTCGCAATCCCTGTTTCGCTGGCAGATCGGCGACGTGATCAAGGACGGCCCGTTCAAACAGATCGCCAACACGGTGCGCGTGCCGGAAGGTGACGGGCTGGGTGTCGAACTCGCCCCGGCGGCAATGAAACGCTGGTCAGCGCACTTTGCCGAACACGGGCCGATGCACCATTTCAGCGATCCGAACAGTCCCGGCCGTTACCGGCGGCTGCCGCTCAACTGATGCGAAGTGCACGTGACCGATCGATGAGAAGAGGTCCTGTCGTGGTTGCTTTATTCGCGGCGGTTTGCGTCCTGGCCTGCGCTGTCACCTGGGAGGCAGGAAGCCGCGCGGTGGCCCGCGTGCCTCAGCAAAGCTTCACGCTGCCTGTGGGGTTACCGGTGGAGCGCATCGTTCTGAAGCAGGAGGGCGCGCCCGATCTTGCCGGTTGGGTGGCGGATCGGCAGGACAGTTGCGGAACAATCGTGCTGTTACACGGACGCGGTTCAAACAAGCTGGCCATGGTTCCAAGAGCGAAGCTGCTTTTCGAAAGCGGCTACTCGATCGTGCTGTTCGATCTGTCGGGACATGGCGAAAGCGGCGGCGATATCAGAGGCTTTGGTTACATCGAACGGCAGGACGCCAGCCGCATCCTCGCCTTTGCGCGGCAACGCTTCGCCGGTCGCAAGGTGGCGGCCATCGGCTCGTCGCTCGGTGCGGCTGCTTTTGTATTTGGCGCTCAGCAGGAGCATGCCGATGCCTATGTCCTGGAGCAGCTCTACGCGACTTTGCTGGAAACCACGGCGTTGCGAGCGCCCTTGCCTATGTTGCGCGACGTACAGGCGACCATCCTCTTGGCGCAGATGCAGCTCCGCCTTGGCTTCGGGGTAGATGATGTCAGGCCGGTCGATCGCATCGGCGCGATTGATCGGCCGATATTGCTGCTAGCAGGCAATTCGGATCCGTTTGTCGCTCGCAGCCAGACACTGGCGTTGAAAGATGCGGCAGGCGCTGACGCAAAGCTGGTCTGGTTCGACGGCGCGCGGCATGTTGATCTCTATCGCTATGACCAACAGCGGTACCGCGACGCGGTGATGCCTTTCCTGGAGACCAACCTGTGCCGGACCGGGATCAGGTGAGCCGCTCCGTCCGATTAGCCGCGCCCGCGATAGGGGGCGACGCCGGTGTCGGGCAGCCACACACCTTCCGGCGGCGCGCCGGTTTGCCAGAACACGTCGATCGGAATGCCGCCGCGCGGATACCAATAGCCGCCGATGCGCAACCACAATGGCTTGGTCGCGGCGATGATGCGGCGGCCGATCATGACGGTGCATTCTTCGTGGAAGGCGCCATGGTTGCGAAACGAGGTCATGAACAGCTTGAGCGACTTCGATTCCACCAGCAGCGCATCGGGTGCGTAGTCGATGACGATATGGGCGAAGTCCGGCTGGCCGGTGACCGGGCAGAGCGAAGTGAATTCCGGGCAGGTGAAGCGAACGATGGCCGGCGGGCCGTCGCCGCGCGAAAACGGCACGGTTTCCAGGACTGCCGCTTCAGGGCTCTGTGGCGCCTCGACGTTGGTGCCGAGCTGGGTGAGGTTTTTCGTATCGGTCATGAGCAGGTTCCTTGCTGCATGTCGCCCAAAACTGCGCAGCGATTTTGGGACAGCGACATGCGTAAAAACAAAAATTTGCCGCTCATTAGCACAATTTGAAACAGCAGGAAGACGATGACTAGCAACGACCCGCTCCTCCAGCCCTATCGGCTCAAGCATCTGACGCTGAAGAACCGGGTGATGTCGACCAGCCATGAGCCGGCCTATTCCGAGGACGGCATGCCGAAGGAACGCTACCGGCTCTACCATGCCGAAAAGGCCAAGGGCGGCATGGCGCTGACCATGACCGCCGGTTCGGCGATCGTCTCGCGCGACAGCCCGGCCGCTTTTGGCAATCTGCATGTCTATGACGACCGCATCGTGCCATGGCTCGCCGAGCTTACCGATGCCTGCCACGAGCACGATTGCATGGTGATGATACAGATCACCCATCTCGGCCGCCGCACCGGTTGGAACAAGGCCGACTGGCTGCCCGTCCTGTCGGCTTCGCCGGTGCGCGAACCGGCCCATCGCGCCTTTCCCAAGACTATCGAGGACTGGGATATCGAGCGCATCGTCGCCGACTATGCGGCGGCCGCGCAGCGCTGCCAGGCTGCCGGCCTCGACGGCATCGAGTTCGAAGCCTACGGCCATCTGATGGACGGTTTCTGGTCGCCGGCCACCAACCAGCGCGACGACGATTTCGGCGGCTCGCTCGACAACCGGCTGCGCTTCACCGGAATGGTGCTCGACGCAGTGCGTGCCGCGGTCGGCGAAAAGTTCGTCGTCGGCATCCGCATGGTCGCCGACGAGGATTTCGAGAAAGGCCTGTCGAAACAGGAGGGCGTCGAAATCGCCAGGCGGCTGGCCGGCTCCGGCAAGGTCGATTTCCTCAACATCATCCGTGGCTCGATCGAGACCGATGCGGCGCTGACCAAGGTCATCCCGGTGACCGGCATGCGCTCGTCACCGCATCTCGACTTCGCAGGGGAGGTGAGAGCGGCGACGAAATTCCCGACCTTCCATGCGGCGCGGATTTCCGACGTCGCCACCGCGCGTCACGCCATCGCCACCGGCAAGCTCGACATGGTCGGCATGACGCGCGCCCACATTGCCGACCCGCATATCGTCAAAAAAGTGATGGAAGGCCGCGAGCACGAGATCCGCCCTTGCGTCGGCGCCACCTATTGCCTCGACCGCATTTATGAGGGCGGCGAGGCGCTGTGTATCCACAATGCGGCGACGGGCCGCGAGGCTGATATCCCGCATATTATTCCGAAAACCGAGGGACCGAAGCGGAAGGTGGTCGTCGTCGGCGCCGGCGCCGGCGGGCTGGAGGCAGCGCGCGTCGCCGCCGAGCGCGGGCACCAGGTGACGGTGCTGGAAGCATCGAGCCAGGCCGGCGGCCAGGTGCGGCTGGCAACGCAAAACCCGCGCCGCAAGGAATTGATCGGCATCATCGACTGGCGCCTGGCCGAACTCGACCGGCTGGGCGTCGAGATCCGCTACGACAAATGGGCGGAGACGGACGACGTGCTGGCGCTGTCGCCGGACGTGGTGGTGGTCGCCACTGGCGGCCTGCCGCAGAACCCGCCTCTGACGGCGGGCGACGATCTCGTCACCTCGAGCTGGGACATCATGGCCGGCAGCGTCAAGCCGGCCGAGAACGTGCTGCTCTATGACGACAACGGCGGCCACCAGGGCATGGGTGCCGCCGAACTGATCGCCAATAGCGGCGCCAGGCTGGAGCTGGTTTCACCAGAGCGCTTCTTCGCCCCGGAAATGGGCGGCATGAATCATGTGCCCTACATGCGCGCCTTCCAGGAAAAGGGGGTCACGGTGACCATCAACACACGGCTACGTTCTGTGCGGCGCGAAGGCAACCAGCTGATCGCCGAGCTCGCCTCCGACTTCGCCGATGGCTGGCGCGGCGAGCGGCGCGTCGACCAGGTGGTGGTCGAGCACGGCACGCTGCCGCTCGACGATCTCTACCTGGCGCTGAAGCCGCTGTCGAAGAACGCCGGCGCGATCGATTACGAAAAACTGGTCAATGGCGGCGACATCTTTCCGGTGCGCAATCCGCAGAGTGGTTTCGTGCTCTTCCGCATCGGCGATGCAGTAGCCTCGCGCAACATCCACGCCGCAATCTATGACGGCATCAGGTTCGGCTTGCGGATCTGAGGAATATTTTGGATTGATTGGTGGCGCGCAGCCGAACCTCCGTACGGAGAGCCACCAGGCACGTCGGTCCGGTCTGCGCGCCGCGCACGCCGCCGGCTATCGCCGGGCACCGTACGATCTTGCGATTGCGGCAGGACGCTCAAAACATCCTGGCGGTGGCCATGCAGAACACGGTGATGACCAACAGGCCGCCAGCGATGCGTTCGCCTTTTGTCATCTTGGCGCGCAATTGGGTTTGCTTCGCCGCATCGGCCCCGGCCAACTGCCTGCTGGCGGAACCCACCAGCGCGCCCTGAACCCCGGCGGCGATTAACGCCGTCAAGATGCCCAGCGCCAAGACCTTCTCCATCGAGCCGAAAGAGCCGTTGTGGAAGAAATACCACAGCAGCAAGCCAGTGAGGAAAACCACGCCGGCTGCGCCCATTTGCGGCCGGAAGAAACGTTCCGCCCTGATCTCCGGTTCGCGGGCGACCGCGATGGTGGTGCCGGCCCAGAACACGCCCGCCATGACGTGAAGGCCGAGGACGATGATGTAGACATATTGCATGACCGCATATCCTCTCTTGCCCACCGCCAGGCATATTGATAGATATCAAATGATTAGATGTCAACGCATAAGCTCGAGCCGGTTCCTTAGGCTTTGCCCTTGTTCTAGTGTCGGATCATGACGCCCTTTGACCGCCCGCCGATCGGGATGAATCTCGCGCGCACCGCCAAGCTGGTTGCGCAGGCTTTCGACGCTGCCTTGGTCGAGGCAGGCGGCACGCTGCCGGTCTGGGTCACGTTGCTGTCGGTCAAGTCGCGGGAGCTGGCCAACCAACGCGAGCTCGCCGGCATGATCGGCATCCGGGGCGCAACGCTGACCCACCACCTCAACGCCATGGAGACGCAAGGCCTGCTGATGCGCCGCCGCGATCCCGAGAACCGCCGGGTTCACCAGGTGGAGCTGACCCAAGCCGGAGAAGCGCTGTTCCTGAAATTGCGCACCGCCGCGTTAGCCTTCGACAAGCGGCTGCGGAAAGGACTGTCCGACGACAGGCTGGCGGAGTTTGCACAGGTGCTGGCCGCGTTGCGGGCCAATGTCGAGGGTTAGAAATTAGGCTAGGAAACGGATCTACGCCCGGCAGCCCTGCAGCACTGTCAGCCTGGCCTTCTTGGGCGTTCGCGCCACCAGCCATTCGCGCACGCTGTCCGGCGGCATCGGGAAAGCGATGGAATAGCCTTGCACCTGGTCGCAGCCGATCGCCATCAGCGAGTCGAGCTCGGCTTCGGTTTCGGCGCCCTCGGCGACGATCGAGATGCCGAGACCGCGGGCGAGCTCGGTGAGGGCACGCACGATCTTGGTGTTGCCGCTGTTCTCGTTGATGTTCTGGACGAAACGGCGGTCGATCTTGAGCCGATCGATCTCGTTTGGATTGACATGGCTGAGCGATGCGTAGCCGGTGCCGAAATCATCGAGCTCAAGATGGATGCCGGCGGCGCGGATGTGCCGCAGCTTTGCCGCGATACCGGTCTTCTCGTCGTCGAGAATGACGGATTCGACGATCTCCAGCGATAGTTTGTGCGCTGGCAGGCCAGCCCTCTCCAGCATGTCTAACAGGAAGACTTCGAAATCTGTCTCGCGCAGCTCCGAGCCGGATACATTGACGGCGATCCGTCCGAAGGCGATGCCTGCGCGGTTCCATTCGGCTGCTTCGTTGATCGCCTTGGCAATGACGATGCGGCCGATCTCGGACATCAAGCCGCATTTTTCCGCGATCGGAATGAACTCGCCCGGCGCGATCATGCCGCGCTCGGCGTGTCTCCAGCGAACCAGAGCCTCGATGCCGCTGATGGCGCCGTTCGACAGCGACACCTGCGGCTGGAAATAGACTTCGAACGCCTTCTCGGAGATGGCGGTCCTGATGTCGAGCTCGAGCTGCTTGCGATAATCGAGTTCGCGTCTCAGCTCCTCGGAGAAGAACGACAAGCTGCCGCCGCCCTGCTTCTTGGCGGAATACAGCGCCAGATCGGCATGGACGAGCAGGTCCTGAGCATTGTCGGCATCGATCGGGTAGACCGCAATCCCGGCACTTACGCCCGGATGGATCGTCGTGCCTCGAAAGACGATCGGCTTGTTGAGCTTGGTCAGGATGCGCCAGGCGACGGTATCTATGTCCTCGGTGCTGCCGGCACCGTTGAGAATCATGACGAATTCATCGCCGCCGAGCCGCACGTTGAGATCCGACGTACGGCACGAATCACGCATGCGCTGCGCAGCCGCCACCAGCACATAATCGCCGGCGGCGTGGCCGAACGTGTCGTTGATCTGCTTGAACCGGTCGAGATCGAACTGCACCACGGCAACCCGTTCACGCCGTCGCTGCGCGGCATTGATCAGCGTATCGAAATGCTCGGTCAGGAAGGTGCGGTTGTGCAGGCCGGTCAGCCCGTCATGCACGGCGATAAAGGCCATGGAATTGCGCGCATCGACCAGCTCGCGCGTCCTGCGCAGGATGGCATTCGACATTGGCCTGAAAATGAAAAGCGCCACCAGCACGATGACGCCGATGGTCGAGTAGAACAATGTGCGGTTAAGATCGAGAAGTGTTTCGGATCGCTGGTCTGCAAAGGCGCTGATGCGCTGGCCAAGTGCGGCATAGCCCGACAATGTTGCGTTGGCAACGGAAGCGTTCAGGTTGACGCGCTCCTCTCCGCCTTTGTAGCCACCATTGCCGGCCATGTTGAGCCGCGATTCGAATGACGAGATCAGGCGTTCGCCGTTGGCGATAAGCCCGACCGAGAAATAGTCGAGATGGTACGGCTTGGCGAAAAGCACGCTCTCGATCGATTTCGGATCGAACCTTGCCGGCGACGCCGGATCGGCGGCGGTCCGTTCGAGCAGCAGATCGTAGTTCTTCTCGAACTCCACCGTCGCTTGCTTGAGCGCGCTAACCAGGGCCGGCTGCTGGTCGCGTGAAGCGCTGCCTGTCGCGCCGGCGAGGAAGACGATGCGCTGCGACAGGGCTTTCTGTGTGCTGACGATATCGAGCAGCGCCTGATTGTGCCGTTGGGTAGACATCACCTGTTGCAGCAGGATGAAGGAGGCCACGACCATGGCGGCTATGATCAACAGAGCCAGCCAGTAGCCGGATTTGATCAGGAGTATGAGCCTGCCTGAAACGGCGTGCACCGGCTGCTGCGACATTTTCTGAGGCGGCCCTCTCGCCAACGAATTCTTGTGCGACAACCTTTGGCTTCAAAGTGTTAACAGGTTTGGGACGGCAGCAGGCCGGCGGCGGCGACCGCGGCGGGAAACCCGCAAAGTGGTTATTGCAATCTTTCGCGGCGCCTCCGCATTTGAACATCGTGGCCTCTGCCGTGCCATTGCCGCCACCGAAGCGGTCGCTTTTGCGATGGATTTTTCGTCCGCGCGGCGCGACAGTCCTCGTCGATCTCAACAGGGCCTGATCATGACCGAAGCATTCCTTTCCCACATCGACAGCGAGCTTGAAGGACTGAAATCGGCCGGCCTTTACAAATCCGAACGGGTGATAACCTCGACCCAATCGGCCGACATCGAGGTCGGCGGCGAGAAGGTGCTGAATTTCTGCGCCAATAATTATCTCGGCCTCGCCGACAGCGCCGAACTGCGGAAAGCGGCCAAGCAGGCGCTTGACCGCTACGGCTACGGTATGGCGTCGGTGCGCTTTATCTGCGGCACGCAGGAAGAACACAAGCAGCTCGAGGCGACGATTTCTGGCTTTCTCGGCATGGAGGATACGATCCTCTACGGCTCCTGCTTCGACGCCAATGGCGGCCTGTTCGAGACGCTGCTCGGCGAGGAGGATGCGGTCATCTCCGATGCGCTGAACCACGCTTCGATCATCGACGGCGTGCGGCTGTCGAAGGCAAAGCGCTTCCGCTACGCCAACAACGACATGGCCGATCTGGAGGCGCGGTTGAAAGAGGCGCGCGACTGCCGGTTCCGGCTGATCGCCACCGATGGCGTGTTCTCTATGGATGGCATCATCGCCAATCTGAAGGGCGTCTGCGACCTCGCCGACAAATACGATGCGATGGTGATGGTCGACGACAGCCATGCAGTTGGTTTCGTCGGCAGGAATGGCCGCGGCTCGGCCGAACATTGCGGCGTCGAGGGCAGGGTGGACATCATCACCGGCACGCTTGGCAAGGCGTTGGGTGGCGCGTCGGGCGGCTACACTTCGGGCAGGAAGCAGGTAGTCGACTGGCTGCGCCAGCGCTCGCGCCCCTATCTGTTCTCCAACACGCTGATGCCGGCGATCGCCGGCGCCTCGATTCGGGTGTTCGAACTGGTCCGCAATGGCGATGCGTTGCGTCAGCGCCTATATGCCAACGCAGCGCGGTTTCGCTCCGAGATGGGCAGGCTCGGCTTTACACTGGCCGGCGCCGACCATCCGATCATCCCGGTGATGCTGGGCGACGCGACGCTGGCGCAGGAAATGGCGGCGCGGATGCTGAAGCGCGGTATCTATGTCATCGGCTTCTCTTTCCCGGTGGTGCCGAAGGGCCAGGCGCGCATCCGCACGCAGATGTCGGCCGCCCATTCCGGCGCTGACATCGATCGTGCGGTTGAGGCGTTCGCCGCAGTCGGTCGCGAACTCGGCGTGATTTCCTGAGCGGCCGGGACCGAAAAGCGATTCCGGATCAAGAGATTCAAGCGACTAAGGTTCTGGGGACAAAAGAATGTCAAACATGATGAAGGCGCTGGTCAAGGCCAAGGCCGAGCCGGGCATCTGGATGGAAAAAGTGCCGGTGCCGGAAATCGGCCCAAACGATGTTCTGATCAAGATCAGGAAGACCGCGATCTGCGGCACCGACGTCCACATTTATAATTGGGACCAGTGGGCGCAAAAGACGGTGCCGGTGCCGATGGTAACCGGCCACGAATTCGTCGGAACCGTCGCCGATTTCGGCACCGCGGTGACCGAGTACAAACTCGGCCAGCGCGTTTCCGGCGAGGGCCATATCGTCTGCGGCCATTGCCGCAACTGCCGGGCGGGCAGGGGGCATCTGTGCCGCAACACGCTCGGCGTCGGCGTCAACCGGCCGGGCGCCTTTGGCGAATACCTTGCGATTCCACAGCACAACGTCGTGCCGATCCCCGACGACGTGCCGGACGAGATCGCGGCAATCTTCGATCCCTTGGGCAATGCCGTTCACACGGCATTGTCCTTTGACTTGGTTGGCGAGGACGTGCTGGTCACCGGCGCTGGGCCGATCGGCATCATGGGCGCACTGGTGGCGCAGTGCGTCGGCGCGCGAAAAGTAGTCATCACCGACATCAACCCGGTGCGCCTGGCACTGGCAAAAAAGCTCGGCGTCCAGCATGTCGTCGATGCGTCGAAGGAAAAGCTGCGCGATGTCATGCCGGCGCTCGGCATGACCGAGGGTTTTGATGTCGGCTTGGAAATGTCAGGCGCGGCGCCCGCCTTCCGCGACATGATCGACACCATGAACAATGGCGGCAAGATTGCCATCCTCGGCATTGCGCCGACCGGCTTCGAGATCGACTGGAATAAGGTCATCTTCAAGATGCTGCATCTGAAGGGCATCTACGGCCGCGAGATGTTCGAGACCTGGTACAAGATGATCGCGCTGGTGCAAGGCCCGCTCGATGTCAGCGGCCTGATCACGCATCGCATCGGCATCGACGACTATATTTCCGGCTTCGAGGCGATGAAGAGCGGCAATTCCGGCAAGGTGGTGATGGATTGGTAGGCGATTAGAAACGCCGGCGGGACAGCACCCCCCCTCTGGCCTGCCGGCCATCTCCCCCTCAAGGGGGGAGATTGGCAGCTTCGCCGACATCGCTCTTCTTTGGAGATTGGCGAAAGCCGAAGCGACGTCCAATCTCCCCCCTCGAGGGGGGAGATGGCCGGCAGGCCAGAGGGGGGTGCTGTCCCGCCTGCATCAAAAGTTGCTGAGGACCTAATCCCCGTACAAAGCCGTCTCAAGCGCGGCCACCCCTTCCGCGACTGCTGTACGTTCATCTGCGCTCAATCTCGCCAGCAATTCCCGTTCGAACACCTTCGCCAGCGGCACCATCTCGCGATAGGCGGCAATGCCCACCTTGGTCAGCGCCAAATGCTCGACACGGCGGTCTTTTTCGTCAGGCGTCCGGCTGAGCCAGCGGCGTCGTTCGAGCTCGGCGACCGCGCGCGAAACCTTGGTCTTGTGCATGGCCGATTGCTCGCCGAGCGCCGTCGCCGTCATCGTGCCGTGCTGTCCAAGCCCGGCCAGTGTGCGCCATTCGGGCCGGGTCAGGCCGTGGCGGTCCTTGTAGATCCTTGAGAACTCGCGGCTGACCGCATCGGCAAGCCGGTAGAGCCGGTAAGGCAGGAAGGATTCGAGTTCGAGGATTTCCATGATTGGCCTTGACTGAGCAGGCTTGCGGCTCCTGCGAGACATCACTGTTGATGGTTACATTTTCAATGGTTACAAATGAAACCAGTCTGGTCAACTCAGAGCTTCCCTTCGGACGCTCCGGGACTATGAATTCGGGAGGATTCCATGACCTATTCCTACATGCCGGGTTTCGGCAATGACTTCGAGACCGAGACTCTGCCGGGCTCGCTGCCACAAGGGCGAAACTCGCCGCAGCGGCCGGCCTACGGCCTCTATGCCGAGCAGCTTTCGGGCTCTCCATTCACCGCGCCGCGCGGCACCAATGAGCGCTCCTGGCTTTATCGGATAAGGCCGAGCGTACGGCATACCGGCCGCTTCAAAGCGGCGAATTATCCGCTGTGGAAGAGCGCGCCGAATGTCGGCGACCACCAGCTCGCACTCGGCCAGTATCGCTGGAGCCCCGTGCCGATGCCGAAGGAGCCGACCGATTTCATTGCCGGCATGCGCTCGATCACCACCGCCGGCGACGTGCTCGGCCAGACCGGCATGGCGGCACATGTCTATGTCGCCAATCGCTCGATGGTCGACGATCATTTCTTCAACGCCGACGGCGAGTTGCTGGTCGTGCCCCAGATTGGAGCCTTGCGCTTCGTCACCGAGATGGGTGCTATTGAACTCAGGCCGGGCGAGATCGCCGTGCTGCCGCGCGGCCTGGTGTTCAAGGTCGAACTGGTGGATGCCGAAGTGCGCGGCTATGTCTGCGAGAATTACGGCGCCAAGCTGACGCTGCCGGATCGCGGCCCGATCGGCGCCAACTGCCTGGCCAATCCGCGCGATTTCAAGACGCCCTGCGCCTGGTTCGAGGACAAGGACACGCCCTGTCGGCTGATCGCGAAATGGTGTGGCCAGTTCCATGTCACCGAGATCGATCATTCGCCGCTGGATGTGGTGGCGTGGCACGGCAATTATTCGCCCTACAAATATGATCTTGCGACCTTTTCGCCGGTCGGTGCGATCCTGTTCGACCACCCCGATCCGTCGATCTTCACCGTGCTGACCGCGCCGAGCGGCGAGGAAGGCACCGCCAATATCGATTTCGTCATCTTCCCGCCGCGCTGGCTTGTGGCGGAAAACACTTTCCGGCCGCCCTGGTATCACCGCAACATCATGAGCGAGTTCATGGGCCTCATACATGGTCAGTACGATGCCAAGGAAGAGGGCTTCGTGCCCGGTGGCATCAGCCTGCACAACATGATGCTGGCTCACGGACCCGATGCGTCTGGCTTCGAAAAAGCCTCGCGCGCGGAGCTGAAACCGGTCAAGCTCGACAACACCATGGCCTTCATGTTCGAGACACGCTTTCCGCAGATGGTGACCCGCTATGGCGCCGAGCTCGAAACCCGACAGGACAATTACATCGACTGCTGGGCCGACCTGAAGAAACGCTTCAACGGCACGCCAGAGGGCGACTGGTCTTGAGCGCCGTCGCATGACGGATCGTCTGGTGCTTCTGGGTTCGAAGGGTGGCCCGGCGCTGCGGCCGGGCGGGCCGTGGCCGAGTTCGTCACTGCTGGAGATTGGCGGCCGCACCCTCGTCGTCGATTGCGGGCTCGGCGTGACGCGCGGGCTGACCGATGCCCGTGTCAGCCTTAAGGCGCTCGACCTGATCTTCATCACGCATTTGCATTCCGACCATATGCTGGAACTCGGACCGTTGATCCACACCGCATGGACGGCCGGCCTGGCAACAAAGGTCACCGTATTCGGCCCGCCCGGCACCGGCTATTATTGGCAGCGCTTTTGCCAGGCGATGGAGTTCGACATCGAGATCCGCATCGCCGATGAAGGGCGGCCGGATCTCCGCGACCTGGTTTCGATCGTCGAGTTTGGTGAAGGCCAGGTGACGGAAGAGCGCGGTCTCAAAATATCGGCGCTGCGTGTCGACCACCCGCCGGTGACGGATTGCTTTGCGCTGCGCTTCGATCATGCGGGGCAAAGCATCGTCTTCTCGTCTGATACGGCGTTCTATCCGCCATTGGCGGGTTTCGCCGAAGGCGCCGACATCCTGGTCCACGAGGCCATGCTGGAAGAGGGTGTCGAGCGGCTGGTCGAGAAGACCGGCAACGGCGCAAGACTGAGAGAGCACCTGCTTGCCAGCCACAGCTTTGCCGAGGAGGCCGGGCGTATCGCCAGCGACGCAGGCGTCAAAAGGCTAGTCCTCAACCACCTCATTCCGGCCGACGATCCGGAGATCGGCGAGGCCGACTGGATCGCCGCCGTCAGGAAAACATGGGCCGGCGACTTGACGATCGCCCGCGACGGCCTTGTTGTGGGGCTGGAGCATGATCCCGAAAAGTGGGAACCGGTTTTCGGAAGAGATCATGCGTAGAACAAAAAATCAAAGCAGCGCCAAAGCTGCGCCAGGAGAGGAAACCGCATGAAGCTTGCCACATTAAAGGACGCGACGCGCGACGGAAAGCTCGTCGTCGTCTCGCGCGACCTGACGCGGTTTACCGATGCTTCGTTCCTGGTGCCGACCCTGCAGGCCGCACTCGATGACTGGCATCGGATCGCGCCGCATCTCGCTGCGATGGCCGAATCACTTGAGAATAATGCGGTGCCGTCTGCCCGCTTTCACGAGCATGACGCTCATTCGCCGCTGCCGCGCGCCTATCAATGGGCCGACGGCTCGGCCTATGTGAACCACGTCGAGCTGGTGCGGAAGGCGCGCGGCGCCGAGATGCCGGCAAGCTTCTGGACCGATCCGCTGATCTACCAGGGCGGCTCGGACGCTTTCCTCGCACCGCGCGACCCAATCCGCATGACCGACGAGACCCTTGGCATCGACATGGAAGGAGAGGTCGCCGTCATCGTCGACGACGTGCCGATGGGTGCAGGCCTCGACCAGGCGCGGGCGGCGATCCGGCTGGTCATGCTGGTCAACGATGTAACGCTGCGCGGCCTGACCGGACCCGAGCTCGCCAAGGGGTTCGGCTTCTACCAGTCGAAACCGTCATCGGCCTTTTCGCCGGTTGCGGTGACGCCGGACGAGCTGGGCGATGCCTGGGACGGCGGCAAGGTCAGCCTGCCGCTGCTGGTCGATCTCAACGGCAAACCGTTCGGCCGGGCGAACGCCGGCATCGACATGACCTTCGATTTTCCGGCGCTGATTGTCCATGCCGCAAAAACGCGGCCGCTGGCCGCCGGCACCATTATCGGTTCGGGCACCGTCTCCAACAAGCTCGACGGCGGGCCGGGCAAGCCTGTCTCGGCGGGCGGCGCCGGCTATTCCTGCATCGCCGAGCTGCGTATGATCGAGACCATCGAAACCGGCGAACCGAAAACGCCGTTCCTGCGCTTTGGCGATAGCGTGCGTATCGAGATGAAGGACCGGGGTGGGCATTCGATCTTCGGCGCCATCGAGCAGAAGGTCGAGAAATACGAGGGGGCAAGAGAATGACGGGCGAGACATTCTACCTGCTGTGCGGTGTCTGGGCCGTTGTCTTGCTGGCGATCTTCATCCTGGCGATCCGCCTGAGCTATCGCATCGAGACGCGCTCGCCCGAACTGACCAACCGCAGCGGCCTGCCGCGCAAGGCAATGATGTTCCACACCGTCACCAACACGAATGTCGCGCTGGACCAGGAAACGCAAGGCATGCGGCGGCGCATGATCGGGCTGCTGCTGATTGTTTTGGCTGGGTTTGCGCTTCTATGGGCGGGTGTGTCGCTATTCCGGGTCGCGTCGTGAAGTCATGGACCTGCTGAACCATTTCCACCGCATGGCAGCCAACAATCTGTGGTCGAACGACCGGCTCTACGGCGCCGTACTGCAGCTTGAGCCCGGCGAATTCGAAGCCGAACGGACGAGCTTCTTTCCGTCGATCAAGGCAACGCTCAATCACATTCTGGCGGTCGATCACCTCTATCTCGATTTTCTCGAAGAGGGCGGCGTCGGCGCCGCGGTCTACGATGAGTTCTTGCTCTTCGACGAAGCGGACGCGCTCTTTGGCAAGCGGACGGAGGCCGACCGGCGGCTGATCGCCTTTTGCGACCGCCTGTCGGCGGACGATCTCGGGCGCCGCGTCCTCACCGACCGGCGCGAGGACGGTATGATACCGGAACGGACCGGCGATCTGCTCGCCCATCTCTTCATCCACGACATCCATCATCGCGGCCAGGTGCACGCGATGCTGTCCGGCACCTCGGTGAAACCGCCGCAACTCGACGAGTTTTTCCTCGATTACGATGTGAAGTTGAGGAAAGCCGAAGTCGAGCGGCTGGAGCTGGATGATCAGGCCAACGCGACGTCGTAGGCTGAGAAATGTCGATCCGCAGTGACCACCGTCAGACCTTCAATTTGAGCCTGTGCGATGAGCAGACGGTCGAAGGGATAGCGATGATGGAACGGCAGATGCTCAAGCCTCGCTGCGTGTAGTTCATTCACACTGAGGATCGGAATGCCGTTCGATCGCAGGATTTCCACGATGTTGCCTGTGAGCGTGACTTTGCCGAGCGATTTCTTAATGGCGATCTCTGCTACCGAGACGGCGCTGACGACCACATCCTCGCCCGCAAGAAAGATGTCGCGATGGTGATCCGAAAGGCGTGAATCCGCGTTGAGTACCCAAAGCAGAATATGAGTATCCACCAGATATTGGCGGCTCATTTAATGTACTCGTCCCATTCGGGACCGAGTTCATCAAAATCATCCGGTATCCGAATTTGGCCTTTCAGGGCCCCAAAAAGGCCTTTGCTCCCGCCGGCCCGGGTGGGCGCGCTTAAGGTCGCCACCACCTCTCCATGCCGCGTCAGATGGATCTCTTCGCCGGCCTGGGCACGTTTCACCAACTCAGAGAGTTGGGCCTTCGCTTTTGCTATCGGAACATTCATGGTCAGACCTCTTATGACCAGAATTTAGGTCATAATTGATCAAACCACAAGGCACCTCGGCCGAGTTGGCTACGCTGCCTTGCCGTCCACCTTCAGCACGCCGCGCTTGATCTGGTCCTGCTCGATCGATTCGAACAAAGCGCGGAAATTGCCCTCGCCAAAGCCTTCGTCGCCCTTCCTCTGGATGAATTCGAAGAAGATCGGCCCGATCACGGTTTTCGAAAAGATCTGCAGCAGGATCTTGGTCGTGCCGCCGTCGACGACGCCTTCGCCGTCGATCAGGATGCCGTGCTTTTTCATACGTTCGATCGGCTCTTCATGGCCGTTCACGCGGGCATAAGACATGTCGTAATAGGTCTCCGGCGGTCCCGGCATGAACTTCAGGCCGTTGGCGGCCAACCTGTCGGTGGCGCCGTAGATGTCGTCGGTGCCGACGGCGATGTGCTGGATGCCCTCGCCATTATACTTCTTCAGATATTCGGCGATCTGGCTGGTCTCGTCCTTGGACTCGTTCAGCGGGATGCGGATCTTGCCGCAGGGCGAGGTGATGGCGCGGCTGACCAGGCCGGTGATCTTGCCGTCGATGTCGAAGAAATGAATCTGCTTGAAGCCGAACAGGTCTCGGTAGAAATCCCACCATTTGTCCATCTGGCCGCGATAGACATTGTGGGTCAGGTGGTCGAGATAATAGAAGCCGACGCCTTCCGGCCTGGGGTCGCGCTCGCCCAGCCAGTCGAACTCGGCGTCGTAAGCCGAGCCCTTCTCGCCGTAAGTTTCGATGAAATAGAGCAGCGATCCGCCGATACCGACGATCGCCGGCACATCGAGCGTCTTGTCGTTGCCTTCATAGGGCGTCGCGCCCTTGGCCACCGCGTGATCGAAGGCATGCCTTGCATCGACCACCCGCCACGCCATCGAGGCGGCGCAAGGGCCGTGCTTGTCGACGAATTTCATGGCATGCGAGCCGGGTTCGGCATTGACGACATAGTTGATGTCGCCCTGCCGCCAGACGGTGATGTCCTTGCTGCGGTGCTTGGCCACCGGCACATAGCCCATGCGGGTGAACAGTTCGGCGAGCTTTTCCGGCTCGGCATGCGCGAATTCGACGAACTCGAAGCCGTCGGTGCCGGCGGGATTGGTTTTGCTGATCTTGGCGGGCGGTGCGTCGTGCGGGAAGGGACCCATGGCATTGCTCCGAAATCTGGAACTGGCCGCGTCGGCCATCTAAACCCAATTATAGCGCGGAGCGAGTGCAAATTGCTTGCATTCAAACGCTTGAAATGGTCAGATCATGCGCGAGTTGTGCACTGCGGACCCGAAATTCATGGATGAGGCGCGCATCGACCAGTTTGACCGCAAGATAATGGCTCTGTTGCAGGGCGATGCACGGCTGACCAACAACGATCTGTCGGAACGGGTGAACCTTTCCGCGTCGCAGTGCTCGCGTCGTCGCCAGCGGCTGGAGGAGGACGGCTATATCAAGGGTTACCGGGCGGTGCTCGACCGCGACAAGCTCGGTTTTTCTCTGGTCAACGTCATCTCGGTGACGCTCGCCACCCACAACCGCGACAATGCGCGGCGTTTCGGCGAATTGGTGGCGCGGCTGCCGCAAGTGCAGGAAGCGCACGCGCTGACCGGCGAGATGGATTATATATTGAAAGTCGTGACGCCCGACCTGAAGTCGCTGTCGGAATTCGTCAACGGCGTGCTGCTGCCGCACGAATCGGTGCAGCATGTGAAGACGGCGATCGTGCTTGAGACGTTAAAGGAGACCGGCGCGCTGCCGATTTGAGTGTAAATCATGTCGAACTTTCAGATCGCCGGCATCGTGCTGTTTCTAGTGGGGATTGTGCCGTTCACGATTGGTAGTCTGATCCACGCCGCGCATGAACCGAAGGCTTGGGAGTTGCGCATCATCAATCCCTGGCCTTCGTGGCCGTATGGCTGGGTCGAACTCACCCACCCGAAGGCGCGCTGGTGGTGCGGTGTCGGCTTTCCGATATGTCTTGCGGGCTTCATCGTACTTTTGGTCGCTACGATTCCGCTCGTCGATCTTGCGCTATATGTCGCTTTGCTTGTCGCTTTCTTCTGGCTGCGGCGGGTCATAGCCAGACGGCGGCATCACTAATCATCGGAACGCCTCTCACCCCTTCGACTGCTTGATCAGCCCGTAGAGATTGGTGCAGCGGGCGCCGGAACGGCAATAGGCGAAGACCGGGCCATCAAGCTCATCCAGTGCCTCGGCCTGGTCCTCGACATTCTCGGCCGTGATCTGGCCGCTGATGACAGGGATGTAGCGGAAGGCGAGCCCGGCGCCCTCGACCGCCGCCTTGACGGTGTCGGCCGATGGCTGGCCGGGCTGCTCATCGTCCGGCCGGTTGCAGATCACGCTTTTGAAGCCGGCGGCCTTAATGGTCGCGACATCCTCGGGCTGGATCTGGCCGGAGACCGAATAGTCCTCGCTGATCTGACGGTATTCCATGGCTGGGGTCCTCACAATCTGGCTAGCGGCAGTCTTGCCACTCCCTGACCCGGTCGGCAACCGCCATTAGACAGAAATCCGGCCGGGCAATTTCAGCCCGACCGGATGGAGTGACTAGACAGCTCAGCTGCCGAGGATCGCGCCTTTGATCTGGGCGATGTTGTTGTGCATCAGATCGATGTAGGTCGCGGCCGGGCCGTCGGGCTGCGACAACGCATCGGAATAGAGCGTGCCGCCCACCTTGATGCCGGTCTCGCTGGCGATCTGCTCGATCAGCCGCGGGTTGGTGATGTTCTCGACGAAGATCGCCGCCGCCTTGTCCTGTTTCACCTGGCTGACCAGCTTGGCGACGTCGGCAGCGGAGGGCTCCGACTCGGTCGACACGCCTTCCGGGGCCAGGAACGTCAAGCCGTAGGCCTGCTCGAAATAGCCGAAGGCGTCATGCGAGGTGATGACGACGCGCTTCTCCTGCGGGATCGACTGGATCGCCGCCTGCACTTCGCCCTCAACCGCCTCGAGCTTTTGCGTATAGGCGGCTGCATTGGCCTTGTAGCTGTCGCAACCCGCAGCGTCGGCCGTGCAAAAGGCGTCGGCGATGTTCTTCACATAGATCTTGGCATTGGCGATCGACTGGAAGGCATGCGGATCGGTGGCCGTCTTGCCGCCATCGGTTTCCGCGCCTTCGGCGGCATCGGCCTCGGCGAATTCGGGTTTGAAATTGATCGGCGTGACCCCCTTGGTCAGCACGGCAATCGAAGCCTTGGTGGCGCTGGCGTCGACCAGGCGCTGCAGAAAACCTTCGAAATGCAGGCCGTTGACCAGCACGATGTCGGCCTTGGCCATCGTCACAGCATCGGCGGGGCTCGGCTCGTAGACGTGGGCGTCGCCGTCCGGCCCGACGATGGTGGTCAGATCGATGCGGTCGCCGCCGACATTCTTGGCGAAATCGGCGATGATCGTGAAGCTGGCGACCACCTTCAACGGCTCAGCAAAGGCCGAAGATGCGCCAAAGGCGGTTAATGTTATAACGCTCACGGCCAAGGCGGCGCGGATCGATTTCAGCATGGACAGTTTCTCCTTGTTGGGATCAGGCAGTTCTGTGGCGGTGATGGACGATGCGGGCGCGCAGGATACCGCGCGTGCCGAACAGGATCGAGGCGAAATAGACGACGCCGGCGGACAGGATGATGGCCGGGCCGGATGGCAATGACGCATGGTAGGACAACAGCAGCCCGGCAATGCAGGAGACAAAGCCGATTACTGTGGCCAGCACGCACATCGGCTCGACGCGCGAGGTCCAGAAGCGGGCCGCCGCTGCCGGCAGCATCATCAGCCCGACCGACAGCAAGGTGCCGAGCGCCTGGAAGCCGCCGACGAGGTTGAGCACGACGAGGCCGAGAAAGATGAAATGCACCGGGCTGCCCATCCGGCTGACCGAGCGCAGGAACAAAGGGTCGAGGCATTCGGCGACCAGCGCCCGCCAGAAGATGGCGAGGCTGACCAGCGTCACCACGACGATGCCGCCGATCAGCGTCAGCGCCTCGTTGTTGAGCGCCAATACGGTGCCGAACAGCACATGCATGAGATCGACGCTGGAGCCGCGGATCGACACCATGAGCACGCCGATGGCCAGCGAAATCAGATAGAAGGCCGCCATAGAGGCGTCCTCGCGCTGAATGGTGAAGCGCGAGACGGCGCCGGCGCCGAGCGCCACGATGATGCCGGCGATCAGTCCGCCGATGGTCATCGGCAGGATCTCCAGGCCATAGAACAGGAAGCCGGCGGCAGCACCCGGCAGGATGGCATGCGCCATGGCATCGCCGGACAGGCTCATGCGCCGCAGCATCAGGAACACGCCGACAGGGCAGGCGCCGAGCGACAGCATCATCGAACCGGCAAGCGCCCGCTGCATGAAGGCGTAGTCGGCGAAAGGAGCGACGAAAAGACCGTAAAGCACGTCCATCATGCCACCCTCGGCCCGGAGCCGTGATGATGGTCGTGGTCATGGCTGTGCTCGTGGCCACCGTGCTCGTGATCATGCTCGCCGGGCTCACACCACGGCGCGTTGTCTTCCCAGGCTTCGTGGAAGCGGCGCGCGCGCAACAGATTCTCCGGCTGCAGCGTCTCCCTGGTCTCGCCCCAGGCGATCGGCTGGCGCGCCAGGAGCAGTGTTTCGGGGAAATTCTGCCGCACCAGATCGAGATCGTGGACCACAACCATGATCGTGCGTTCCTCGCCATGCCAGCGCTTGATCAGCGCGATCAGGTCGCCGACCGTCTTGGCATCGACGGCGTTGAACGGCTCGTCGAGCAGGATGAGCTCGGCATCCTGCAACAGCACGCGGGCAAACAGCGTGCGCTGCAGCTGGCCGCCCGACAGTGTGTCGATCGGCCGCTTCTCGAAGCCGCCGAGGCCGACGGCCATCAGCGCCTTGCTGACCGAGTCGCGATCTTCCCTCGTATAACGGCCGAGCATGCCGCGCCGCGGCCACAGGCCAAGCGAAACCAGGTCGACGACCCGGGCCGGAAAGGAGCGGTCGAGTTCCGATTGCTGCGGCAGATAGGCGGCGCGTACGCCGGGCGCCCGGATCACCGCGCCGGCCATCGGCTTCAAGACGCCGACAATGCCCTTCATCAGCGTCGACTTGCCGGAGCCGTTGGCGCCGACGACCGCCGTCAGCGACCCCTTGCGGATCGTACCATTGAGGTGGTGGACCGCAGGATGGCTATTGTAGCCCAGCGTCAGGTCGCGGAAGGTCAGGCAGGTTTGGCTCATGTGACGATCCATTGGGGCGATAATCGGCGCTGCAGGGGCAGATTCGATATGTGATGTTATTACATTAGTCAACAAGCCAATCGGGCGGAATTGCGGCCGGGCCGTCTTGTTGTGTGCTTTGGCTTGGCTCAAGAAGTTCCGCTCGAGCGGCCTTGCCCCCGGCGAACCCGGCCCCTAAACAGGCGCACCGACAAGAGGAGAAGGAATATCCAATGAGCATTCGTCGTATCGATGTAGGCCCGCGCATGAGCCAGATCGTCATCCACGGCAACACCGTCTATCTGGCCGGTCAGGTCGGCAAGCCGGGCGGAAACGTCGGTGCCCAGACCAGGGACATTCTGGCGGCGATCGACGAATTGCTGGCCAAGGCCGGCACCGACAAAACCAAGATCCTGCAGGCGATCATCTGGCTGGCCGACATGAGCACCTTTGCCGAGATGAACGCGGAGTGGGACAAATGGGTACCGCAAGGCAACACGCCGGCCCGCGCCACCGGCGAAGCCAAGCTTGCCGGACCGGAATATCTGGTCGAGATTATTGTTACCGCGGCGATTTGAGGGTCTTTACCCTCCCCTCGAGGGGAGGGTCGGCGAGTAGTCGGAGCGAAGCGGAGACTGCGAGACGGGGTGGGGTCGGCGAGGTTGCACCGACCCCACCCCGCGTCACAAAATGCCGCCATGCGGCAATTTGCTCCGCGACCCTCCCCTCGAGGGGGAGGGTTACCCCCTTGACGGCGTGAACCGCGCCACCAGCGTGTGGTTCTCTGCCGCATAGGTGAAGCGGACATGGGTGACGGGGTGCTCGGCGCTCCATGTCCGCCGCTCGATCACCAGGCACGGCGCACCGGTCGCGATGTCGAGCGCCGCCGCGATGTGCTTTTCGGCGGCAACGGCGCGAATCCGATGCTCGGCGGCACTCCACGGCACGCGCCCGATCAGCCACGGACCGGGCGCCGTGTCGAAAAACGCCTCTTCGGCAGCCTCGGGCACGGCGGCCAGGTTGATCAGCCGCTGCTCGTGGGCGAACGGCCGCTTGCCGGCGAAATGCCGGCATTCCAGCACCAGCACCGGCCCGGCGACGTCGAGTTCCAGCAGGGCGCGGTCGTCGGCGCTGCTGCGCCTTCTGTTTCGCGCCATGCGCTCGTAGCGGTAGGGCAGGCCAAGTGCCTCGACCTCGATCCGGATGTCGTGGATTTCGAGAACGGCTGCCTGCGACTGCGGCTGGCGGACAAAACTGCCGGAGCGACGCCGGCGCTCGATCAGCCCGGCCTTGGCCAGTTGCGACAGCGCCTTGTTCACTGTCATGCGCGAACAATTGTATTCGGCCGTCAGTTCATGCTCGAACGGAATGCGGTGGCCGGGCGCCCAGGCACCCGACAGGATCCGTTCGCTGATGTCCGACAGGATGCGCTGGTGCAGCGAAAGAACCTCGCCGCCGTCCGCGCTTCCAGAATCCGCGCTTATTGTCCCGATCATGCTCATGCCGAAAGCGCTGTCATCACCTTGCGGAACCGCTCGGCGATGGCATCGCGCTTGGCATGCATGCCGCCGCTGACCAGTTTCTTGCCATGCATCCAGACGCAATCGACCTTGGTGCCGTTGGCAAAAATCCAGGCGTCAAGGATTGCATCGCCCGTCTTGCCGGCCAGCGATGGATGCTTGCCGTCGAGCGAAACGAAATCGGCCGAGGCACCTGCTGCGATCTGCGAGGGGCCGGCGCCCAGCGCGGCACTGCCACCATCGAGCGCTGCATCGAATAGCGCACGTCCGGTCGAGCCGCCGGCCACCGCCAGCACGTTGCGGGCGCGGCGGGCGAGGCGCTGCGAATATTCGAGCTGCCGCAACTCGTCCGGCAGGCCGATCAGTACGTTTGAATCCGAGCCGATGCCGAAGCGGCCGCCATGCTGCATGAACAAGGACGCGGCAAAGGTGCCGTCGCCGAGATTGGCCTCGGTGATCGGGCAGAGACCGGCAACGGCGCCGCTTTTCGCCAAATCGGTCGTCTCGCTGTCGGTCATGTGGGTGGCGTGGATGAGGCACCAGCGCTGGTCGACCTTGGCGTTGGCAAGCAGCCATTCGACCGGCCGCGCGCCGGACCAGGCAAGGCAGTCCTCGACCTCCTTCATCTGCTCGGCGATGTGGATGTGGATCGGCCCCTCTGGTGCGATCATCATGATGTTTTCCAGTTCCTCCGGTGTCACGGCGCGCAGGCTGTGCGGGGCGACGCCGACGACGCCTTGATTCAGCGCGCGAATGGATTCGCGGCATTTCTCAACAAGCCGCGAGAACTGGTTCACATCGTTGATGAACCGGCGCTGGCCTTCATTTGGCGCAGCGCCGCCGAAAGAGGAATGCGCGTAGAACACCGGCAGCAAAGTCAGCCCGATGCCTGTCTCGGACGCTGCGGCAACGATGCGCTGCGCCATCTCGGCGATATTGGCATAGGGCCGGCCGTCGCGGTCGTGGTGGAGATAGTGAAACTCGCCGACGCGCGAGAACCCGGCCTCCAGCATCTCGACATAGAGCTGGGCTGCAACCGCCTCGACCTGGTCCGGCGTCATCGACAGCGCAAATCGGTACATCACCTCGCGCCAGCTCCAGAAACTGTCGGCGGAAGGGCCGCGCAATTCGGCAAGGCCGGCCATGCCGCGCTGGAAGGCATGGCTGTGCAGGTTCGGCATCCCTGATAGCAGGATGGCACGGCGCTCGTCTCCAGGCAGGAGCGAGGTATTCGCCTTGACCGTGGCGATCCTGCCGTCGGAGATGACGATCCGCACATTGCTGTGCCAGCCGTCGGGCAGAAGCGCCTGTTCCGCAAAGATTGCTGTCACGTTTTTCTCCAAATCCCGGTCTGCCGTGCGATGATAGCGCTTGCAGTGCCTTTTCATATGTATATACATAATCGTCACCTATTGAAACGGAAAAGATGATGGCTGCAGAGAGCAAAAGCCGGGCAGGGGAGGTTCGCCTCTGGCGCAATGCGCGCCTCGCGACCATGGCCGAAAGCAGCCCCGGGTCAGGCGTTGTCGAGCACGGTGCAATCGCCGTGCGCAACGGCCGGATCGTCTATGCTGGGCCGGAAGCCGACATGCCGGCAGCACTTAGCAAAGGCGCCGAGGCGATCGACTGCGAAGGCCGCTGGATCACGCCCGGCCTGATCGACTGCCACACTCATCTGGTCCACGCCGGCAACCGTGCCAATGAATTCGAGATGCGGCTGGCCGGCGCCAGCTATGAGGAGGTTGCCAAGGCCGGCGGCGGCATCGTCTCCTCGGTCAAGGCATTGCGCGCGGCGAGCGAGGACGAACTGGTCGGCCAGTCGCTGCCGCGCCTCGATGCGCTGCTTGCCGAAGGCGTAACCACCGTCGAGATTAAATCCGGCTACGGTCTCGACCTCGAAAACGAGAAGAAGTCGCTGCGCGCCGCACGACGGCTGGGCGGTGAGCGGCCGGTGACGGTCAGGACCACTTTCCTCGGCGCTCATGCGCTGCCGCCCGAAGCAAAAGGTGACAAGGACGCCTTTATCGATCTTGTTGCAAAGCAGATTTTGCCGGCCGTCGCTGCCGAGGGCCTGGCCGATGCCGTCGACGGTTTTTGCGAAGGCATTGCCTTTTGGCCGGAGCAGATCGCCCGCGTGTTCGATGCCGCGAAGGCGGCGGGCCTGCCGGTCAAGCTCCATGCGGACCAGCTGTCCAATCTGCACGGCGCCGAACTTGCGGCGCGCTATGGTGCGCTATCGGCCGACCACCTCGAATACACCGACGAGGCCGGTGCGGCGGCGATGGCGAAGGCCGGAACCTTGGCGACCATCCTGCCCGGCGCCTACTACTTCATTCGCGAGACCAAGAAGCCGCCGATCGCCTTGTTTCGCCAGCATGGCGTCAGGATGGCCGTTGCCACCGATAACAATCCCGGCACGTCGCCGCTGACCTCGCTGCTGCTGACCATGAACATGGCCGCGACATTGTTTGGCCTGACCGTCGATGAATGCATTGCCGGCGTTACCCGCGAGGCTGCCCGCGCGCTCGGGCTGCTTGGACAGACCGGCACGCTGGAGGCCGGAAAATCGGCCGATCTGGCGATCTGGAACGTCGAGCGCCCGGCCGAACTCGTCTACCGCATGGGCTTCAACCCGCTGCATGCCCGCATCTGGAGGGGACAATGACCGAACTCAAGCTAAGGCCGGGCAATGCCACGCTGGCCGATTGGCGCGCCATCTATCGCGGCGCCGCACTGAGGCTCGACGATGCCTGCCGGCCGAAGATCAAGGCCAGCGCCGAGGCCGTCGCCAGGATCGTTGCCAAGGGCGAGCCGGTCTATGGCATCAATACCGGCTTCGGCAAGCTGGCCAGCGTCCGCATCCCCGCCGCCGATCTGGAAACGTTGCAGCGAAACATCGTGCTGTCTCATGCCGCCGGCGTCGGCGAGCCGATGCCCGTCGCAATCTGCCGGCTGATGATGGCGCTGAAGCTGGCCAGCCTGGCACAGGGCGCCTCCGGCGTGCGGCCGCGGACGATCGAACTGATCGAGGCGATGCTGGCCAACGACGTTATCCCCGTGGTGCCGGCGCAAGGCTCGGTCGGCGCTTCCGGCGACCTTGCGCCGCTGTCGCACATGACCGCCGTGATGATCGGCGTCGGCGAGTGCTTTACCCCGCATGGCCGCTTTCCCGCCAAGGTCGCCTTCGTTTCGCATGGCCTGGAGCCGGTGACACTGGGCGCCAAGGAAGGCCTGGCGCTGCTCAACGGTACCCAGTTTTCGACCGCCTATGCGCTTGCCGCTTTGTTCGAGGCGGAAGTGCTCTACCAGTCGGCACTGGTCGCCGGCGCGCTGTCGACCGATGCCGCCAAGGGCTCCGACGCTCCGTTCGATCCACGCATCCATCTGCTCAGGAAACATCGCGGCCAGATCGAGACGGCCGAGGCGTTGCGCAATTTGATGGCCGGCAGCGCCATCCGTGAATCGCACCGCGTCGGCGACGAGCGCGTGCAGGATCCGTATTGCCTGCGCTGCCAGCCGCAGGTGATGGGCGCTGCACTCGACGTGCTCCGCAAGGCCGCCGAGACGCTCGGCACCGAGGCCAACGGCGTCACCGACAATCCGCTGATCTTTGCCGAGGACGACTCCGCACTTTCGGGCGGCAATTTCCATGCCGAGCCGGTCGCCTTCGCCGCCGACATGATCGCACTCGCCGTCTGCGAGATCGGCTCGCTGTCGGAGCGGCGCATCGCCATGCTGGTCGATCCGGCGCTGTCGGGCATGCCGGCCTTTCTCACGCCCAAGCCGGGTCTGAATTCCGGTTTCATGATCCCTCAGGTCACGGCGGCAGCACTGGTTTCTGAAAACAAGCAAAAGGCCTATCCGGCCAGCGTCGATTCGATCCCGACCTCGGCCAACCAGGAAGACCACGTCTCGATGGCGGCGCATGGCGCGCGCCGCCTCATCGGCATGGTCGAGAATGCGACGGCCGTCATCGGCATCGAATTGCTGGCCGCGGCGCAAGGCTGCGATTTCCACGCACCGCTGGCCTCGAGCGCGGCACTGGAGGCGGTGCGCCGGCTGGTCAGGGCAGAGGTGCCGCATCTCGACAACGACCGGCACTTCCACCCCGACATGGAGAAGGCCATCGCCATGATACGCAGCGGCGCGGCGGTGAAGGCCGCGGGTGCGGTGAAACTGCCGGGCGTTGCGTCATGAGGCGGTGTGCCGTGACAGGTCGCGTTCTGTCGCGCCCCCCTCTGTCCTGCCAACCTCAGCCCGGCAACAAAAAACCCGCCTCGAGGGCGGGTCGTCGGGCCGAATCAGCACCATACCGAACTTAGTAGCATAGCTGCCGGCACAAAGCAAGAACAAAATGCGTTGCGAGCGATAAAAACCGAGGTCGGTGTTCACGGACGATTGCAAGGTCGCGTTCTGTCGCGCGGAGACTTCCGATGACCTCACCCTCCTGGCTCACCGTCACCCAAGGCACAGCACCCCTGCTGGTTTCGATCCCGCATACCGGCATCGATCTCGCCGGCCTCGACAGCCGGCTGGTCTCGCCCTGGCTCGGCCGCCGTGACGCCGACTGGTGGATCGACAAGCTTTATGACTTCGCCGAGAGCCTCGGCGCGACGGTCGTGCATACGGCGATTTCGCGCACCGTTATCGACGTCAACCGCGATCCGTCCGGCGTTTCGCTCTATCCCGGCCAGACGACGACTGGGCTCTGCCCGACAGAGACCTTTGACGGCGATCAGCTCTACCGCAAGGGTGAAGAGCCGGGACCGTCGGAGATCGACGAACGCCGCGAGAAGTTCTTCGTACCCTATCATGCCGCTCTGCAGGCCGAGATCGACAGGCTGCGCGCTTTGCATGGGAAGGTCGTCGTCTATGACTGCCATTCGATCCGCTCGGTGCTGCCGCGCCTTTTCGAAGGCAAATTGCCGGTCTTCAATCTCGGCACCAATGACGGCAAGAGCGCCGATCCGACGCTGCAAGCGACGGTTGGCCGGATCCTCGCCGAAACCGGCGAGAGCTACGTCGTCAACGGCCGCTTCAAGGGCGGCTGGATCACGCGCCATTTCGGCCAGCCGCTAGCCGGCGTCCACGCGCTGCAGATGGAACTCTCCAACCGCGGCTATATGCGCGAGCCCGAAGGCAAGGGCGAACCGGCTAACTGGCCGGTGCCTTACGAGGCCGAATTCGCGGCGCCGATCCGCGTCACGCTGAAGAAGATCCTGGAAACCGCGATCGCCTGGGCCGAACGCTGACGCGCGGTGCACCTCACTCGAAAGGGACAATCATGACCGATCCTCGCCACAACATCCGTGAAGTGCGCAGCCCGCGCGGCAGCGAGCTCAACGCCCGCACCTGGCTGACGGAAGCGCCGTTGCGCATGCTGATGAACAATCTCGACCCAGACGTCGCCGAAAACCCCAACGAGTTGGTCGTCTATGGCGGCATCGGCCGGGCGGCGCGCACCTGGAACGATTTCGACCGCATCGTTGCCTCGCTGAAGACGCTTGGCGACGACGAGACGCTGTTGGTGCAATCGGGCAAGCCGGTCGGCGTGTTCCGCACTCATCCTGACGCCCCGCGCGTGCTGATCGCCAATTCCAACCTGGTGCCGCACTGGGCGACATGGGAGAAATTCAACGAGCTCGATAGAAAGGGCCTGATGATGTACGGCCAGATGACGGCCGGCTCGTGGATCTACATCGGCACGCAAGGCATCGTGCAGGGCACCTACGAGACCTTCGTCGAGGCCGGCCGCCAGCACTATGGCGGCAATCTCAGGGGGAAGTGGATCCTGACCGGCGGTCTCGGCGGCATGGGCGGTGCCCAGCCGCTCGCCGCGGTCATGGCCGGCGCCTGCTGCCTGGCCGTCGAATGCGATCCCGACCGCATCGATTTCCGGCTGCGCACCCGCTATGTCGATGAGCGCGCCGACACGCTCGACGAGGCTCTGGAAAAGATCGAGCGCTGGACCAAAGCCGGTGAGGCGAAATCGGTTGGCCTGGTCGGCAACGCCGCCGACATCTTGCCGGAACTGGTGCGGCGCGGCGTGCGCCCTGACATCGTCACCGACCAGACCTCGGCGCATGACCCGCTCAATGGCTATCTGCCCAAGGGCTGGTCGCTGGCCGAGTGGCGCGAGAAGCGCACCAGCGACCCGAAGGCCGTTGAAAGAGCTGCCCGCGCGTCGATGCGCGAGCATGTCGAGGCGATGGTGGCGTTCTGGAATGCCGGCGTGCCGACGCTCGACTACGGCAACAACATCCGCCAGGTGGCGAAGGAGGAGGGGTTCGAGAATGCTTTTGCCTTCCCGGGTTTCGTGCCGGCTTATATCCGTCCGCTGTTTTGCCGCGGCATCGGGCCGTTCCGCTGGGCAGCGCTTTCCGGCGATCCCGAGGATATCTACAAGACCGACGCCAAGGTGCGCGAGCTGACCCCCGGCAACACCCATCTGCACAACTGGCTCGACATGGCGCGTGAGCGCATCGCCTTCCAGGGCCTGCCGGCGCGCATCTGCTGGGTTGGGCTTGGCGATCGCCACCGGCTCGGCCTCGCCTTCAACGAGATGGTCGCCAGGGGCGAACTGAAGGCGCCGGTGGTCATCGGCCGCGATCACCTCGATTCCGGCTCGGTCGCCTCGCCGAACCGCGAGACGGAGGCGATGAAGGACGGCTCCGATGCCGTCTCCGACTGGCCGTTGCTCAATGCCTTGCTCAACACGGCGTCCGGCGCCACCTGGGTGTCGCTGCACCATGGCGGCGGCGTCGGCATGGGCTTTTCGCAGCATGCCGGCATGGTCATCGTCGCCGACGGCACGCCCGAGGCGGCCAAGCGCCTGGAGCGGGTTCTGTGGAACGATCCGGCGACCGGCGTCATGCGCCACGCCGATGCCGGCTATGACATCGCGATCGAGTGCGCCCGGGAGAACCAGCTCAACCTGCCCGGCATTTTGGGCTGAGCCGCGCCTTGCGCATCCTTCGGGCAGCCGAATACCGGTCGATGCCGTGGAAGAACGGCGGCGGGGTGACGACGGAGATTGCCGTCTCGCCGCCAGGTGCCGGGCTCGACGATTTCGACTGGCGCGTCTCGATGGCGCTGGTCGAGAGCGGCGGCCCATTTTCCGGATTTGCCGGCGTCGACCGGACCTTGGCGTTGCTGGAAGGCGAGGGCATGATCCTCGACATCGCCGGCCGGCTACCGGTCGAAATCATCAAGACTTCCGCACCGCTTGCCTTTCCGGCCGACGTGCCGACGCAAGCCACGCTGATCGCCGGTCCGATCACCGACCTCAACGTCATGACCCGCCGCGACCGGGCGATCCACACGGTCGAGCGCCTGCTGATTTCGGCTCCGACGGAGATCCAGGCCGAAGCCGATGAAACACTCATCCTGTGCGTCGACGCCGAACTCAGCGTGGCCGGCGCGGCGCCCATGCAACTTGGGCCGCTCGACGCGCTGTTGCTTGGGGCGCAAGCGCCGGAACTGCGCCTGGATCCGGTCCGGCCGGCCATGCTGTTCGTGATCCGCATCGACCGCATTGCCGGCAACGATTAACGTCTGTTTCCAAACATGATCGTGACGCCGGCCAAATATCGCGTAAGCTGGTCGCTGCATCACGAAAAAGCCTGAATCTTCCGCCGATCAGAAGCCGAAACGATGCTCATAGTGCCCGCCTGGAAGTTGTCGAAAGACGGCATCTTGTCGTGGTGCGGAAACAAAACTTTCGGCCAAGTGTTGCGATGCAACCAATTGCATTTGGACCGGTTTTAGGGACATTGCCGTGGCGGTGACGCCGCACTGCGTCCCCAACACGGAACCTTAGATGAATATCCAGACCAATCTCGCACAGATCGAAAAGACGAGCGCCAGCTTCCCGGCTGTCACCGACGTGCCGATACGCTCCAATTTCCTGCCGGAAGATCGGCTGCGCGCTTTGGGCGCAGCCCTTGCCAATGGCGACGCCAAGGACTTGTTCGGTCTGACGCCTTTCGATTTTCAGGCGCGCATCCGCGACAGCGCCAGGAAAATTCTCGATGTCTACCGTTCCACCAACGCTGCCCAGGCGAGGGGCGAAACGATCACGCCCGCGGCGCAGTGGCTGCTCGACAACAACTACCTGGTCGAGGAGACCATTTTTCAGGTCAAGCGCGACCTGCCGCGCCGCTTCTACCGCCAGTTGCCGACGCTGAAACTGTCGGATGGATCCAGCGTGCCGCGCGCACTGGCGGTCGCGTGGACCTATGTCGCGCATTCCGACAGTTCCGTCTCGTCGGCCATGTTCAAGGCGATCGTCGAAGGCTTCCAGTCCATCGAGCCGCTGAAGATTGGCGAATTATGGGCGCTGCCGTCGCTGCTGCGCTTCGTCCTAATCGAGAACCTTCGCCGGATCGCGGTCCGCGTCAATCGCACGCGGGAACTGCGCCAGATCGCCAACGAGGTCGCCGACCGTGTGCTGGCGACGGACGACAGCGCCGACCGGCAGGCGATACTTTCCCACTACAGCGCCCATGCGCAGGACACCACCTTCGCCACCCAGTTGCTCTACCGGCTGCGTGACGGCTCGCAAAATGCCGGCAGGGCGCTGGAATGGCTGGAGGGCGAGCTGGAAAGGACCGGCTCCGACGCCGAGGAGATCATCCTCAGCGAGCACCACACGCTGTCCAGCGGCAACGTGACCACCGGCAACATCATCCGCGGCCTGCGCCTGATCAACGACATCGACTGGACGGTGTGGTTCGAGGGCGTCAGCCGCATCGACACCTTGCTGCGCGAACGCACCGATTTCGCCGCGCTCGATTTCTTTTCGCGCGACCAATACCGGACTGCGATCGAGGAGCTGGCGCGCCGTTCCGATCTCTCCGAATTTCGCGTTGCCGAAAGGGCGATCGAGCTCGCCGGCCATGCTGCCGATGCACCGGGCTCCGAAAGCGGTCCGATCGCTCACACCGACGTCGGCTTCTTTCTGGTCGGCCCGCGCCGGCAGGAGCTCGAGCGGTCGATCGGCTACCGGCCGACCATCGGCAAGACGCTCAACCGGACCTTCCGCAAGACCGGATGGCTGGGCATCGTCGTGCCGGTGTTTGCGCTGACGGTCCTGCTTCTGGTCGTTTCCGGCAATGCGCTTGCCAATCTCGGCCTGTCGGTGCCGTCGATCGTCCTGATGCTGGCCCTGTTCGCGGTGCCGGCCAGCGAAGGCGCGCTTGCATTCTTCAACACCGTCGTCTCGCTGTTTTTGAAGCCGACGCGTCTCATCGGCTATGATTTCAGGCACGGTGTGCCGCCCGAGGCGCGCACGCTGGTGGTGGTGCCGTCGCTGATCGGCTCGCGCGACGATGTCGAGGAGAACATCCGCAACATCGAGGTGCATCACCTCGCCAACACGGCGGGCGAAGTCTATTTCGCGCTGCTTTCCGACTGGCCGGACTCGAAGACCGAGATCGATACGGCGGATGTCGAAATCCTCGAATTCGCCCGCGCCGAAATCGCCAGGCTGAACGCCCGCTATCCCTCGGAAGGGGCGCCGCGCTTTTATCTGCTGCATCGGCGCCGGCTCTACAACGCATCGCAAGGCGTCTGGATGGGCTGGGAGCGCAAGCGCGGCAAGCTGCACGAATTGAACCTTCTGCTGCGCGGGGACAGCGACACCACCTTCCTGCCGTTGGAAGTGCCATTGCCGGAGAGCGTCGTCCACGTGATGACGCTGGACGCCGACACCCGCACCACCCGCGACGCCGTCGCTGCGCTGGCCGGCAAGCTTTGCCACCCGCTCAACCGTCCGCATTTCGATGTCGCACGGCGCGAGGTTACGGCAGGTTATTCCATCCTGCAGCCGCGTATCACCGCGTCGCTGACCAGTGGCGACGAGGCATCGTTCTTTCAGCGTGTCTTTTCCGCCAATCGCGGGCTCGATCCGTACGTCTTTGCCGTGTCGGATCTCTACCAGGACATCTTCGGCGACGGTTCCTTCACCGGCAAGGGTCTCTACCATGTCGACGCCTTCGAGGCGGCGCTGAAGGGCCGCATCGAGGAAAACACCATCCTCAGCCATGATCTGCTCGAAGGCGCCCTGGCGCGCTCGGCCTTGGTCACCGACGTCGAACTGGTCGAGGACTATCCGACCCGCTATTCGGTCGACGCGTCGCGCCACCATCGCTGGGCACGCGGCGACTGGCAGCTTCTGGGCTTCATTCTTGGCCCGCGCTCAAACGTGCCGGCGCTGTCGCGCTGGAAGATGGTGGACAATCTGCGCCGCTCGGTGACGCCGATCTTCTGGGTGATGGCCGCGATCGCCGGCTGGACGCTGCTGCCCTTCACGCAGGCCGCCCAATGGCAGGCGCTGCTGATCCTCACGCTGTTCATGGCGCCCACTTTCGACATCGTCGACGCCATCCTGCCGAAGAGCGGCGACCAGACGCCGCGCGGCCATTTCTCGGCACTGGCGCGCGACGTTGCCTTCGGCACCGCCCTGGTGGCGCTGAAGATCGTGCTGATGGCGCACCTTGCCTGGATGATGGGCGACGCGATCATCCGCACGCTCTACCGCCTGTTCGTCAGCCGCCAGAACCTGCTCGAATGGCGCACCGCCTCGCAGGCACACAAGGGCGGCGACAACGATCTCGGCTCCTACTACAGCATCATGTACGGCGCCGTGATCATCGGCGTTGTCGGCCTCGCCGTCCCGGTGCTGGCCGATTCCACCGGCGCCTTCGTCGCCTTCTTCTTTGCCTTGTTCTGGATCGGCTCGCCCGCCATCGCCTGCTGGATCAGCCGTTCGGCCGAAACCGAGGACCGCCTGCGCATATCGGCCGCCGACATCCACGCGCTGCGCACCGTGGCGCGGCGTACATGGCACTATTTCGAGACCTTCGTGACGGCCGAGCATCACCATCTGCCGCCGGATAATTTCCAGGAAAGCCCGGCCCCCGTGGTGGCGCCCCGCACCTCGCCGACCAATATCGGCGTCTACCTGCTGTCGGTGATTTCGGCACGCGATTTCGGCTGGATCAGCCTCTCCGACGCCGTCAACCGCATCGACGCGACCATGTCGACCATCGAGAGCATGCCGCGCGATCGCGGCCATCTCTTCAACTGGTATGACACGACGACCCTGAAGCCGCTCTACCCGCTGTACATTTCGGCGGTCGACAGCGGCAATCTCGCCGGCCATCTGGTGGCCGTGGCCGCTGCCTGCGCCGAATGGGCCGAAGCGCCGTCGGTGCATGTGCAGGGCGACTTCGAAGGCATCCTCGACACCGTCACCATCCTCGACGAAAGCCTTGAGGAACTGCCCGACGACCGGCGTCAATTGCGGCCATTGCGCCAGCGGCTCGCCGACCGTCTCGACGGCATGCGGCGGGCGGTCGAATTGATCAAGGCGCAGCCGGAGATGGCGTCGATCCGTACCATCAACCTGGCCGTCCTGGCCGGCGAGATACGCAAGCTCGCGACAGCCATCCACACCGAGGCCGCGTCGACCCAGAGCGACACCATCGCCGATTGGGCGGCCAGGCTCGAAGCCACCTGCGAGGCGCATGTGCACGACGCGCACAGCGACGAAAACGCCGTCGCGGCATTGCGGGCCAAGCTTCTGACGTTGCGCGAGCGCACGCGCCGTTTCGCCTTCGAGATGGATTTCTCGTTCCTGATGCGGCCCGAACGCAAGCTCTTGTCGATCGGTTACCGGGTCGAGGAGCATCAGCTCGACGAAAGCTGCTACGATCTTTTGGCCTCCGAGGCGCGGCTGACCAGCCTGTTCGCCATCGCCAAGGGCGATTTGCCGACCGAGCACTGGTTTCGGCTCGGCCGGCCGATCGTCGAGATCGGCTTCCAGGGCGCACTGATGTCCTGGTCCGGCTCGATGTTCGAATATCTGATGCCGCCGTTAGTGATGAAGGAGCCGCAAGGCAGCATTCTCAACCAGACCAGCAAGCTCATCATCAAGCGCCAGATCCAGTATGGCCGTTCGAAGAACGTTCCCTGGGGGATTTCGGAAGCGGCCTACAACGCCCGCGACCGCGAGCTAACCTATCAGTACACCAATTTCGGCGTGCCCGGGCTCGGCCTGAAGCGCGGCCTTGGCCAAAACACGGTGATCGCGCCTTACGCGACCGTGCTGGCAGCGCAGTTCACGCCGCATGAATCCGTCCAGAACCTGGCCAAGCTCAGGCGGCTGGGCGCACTGGGCCGGCACGGTTTTTACGATGCGGTGGATTTCACGCCGCAACGCGTTCCCGAGGGCACCGACCACGCCGTCGTGCTCAACTACATGGCCCACCACTCCGGCATGTCGATTGCCGCAGTTGCCGATGCGATCTTCGAAGGGCGCCTGCGCGACCGCTTCCACAGCGATCCGGTGATCGAGTCGGCCGAATTGCTGCTGCAGGAAAGGGCGCCGCGCGACATCCCGACTGCGACCGTCAGGACCGAGGCCGACGAGCGCTCGAAGGACGAGACCGAGCTGGAAAGCCCGGATACCCGCATCGTGCTCGATCCGCTCAGGGCGCTCCGCTCGACCAGTGTCATGTCCAATGGCCGCTATTCGGTCATGGTGACCGCCACCGGCTCCGGGTACAGCCGCTGGGGCGAACTTGCGGTCACGCGCTGGCAGCCGGATCCGACCGAGGACCGCCTTGGTTCCTATATTTTCCTGCGCGACGCCAGCAACGGCGACTGGTGGTCGGCCACCGCCGAGCCGAAGCGCGCCGCCGGCGAGCGTGCGCAGACGCTGTTCTCCGACGACAAGGCGAGCTTCGTCAAATCGATTGGATCGCTGCGTTCGGAAGTCGAGTGCATCGTCATCTCGGAAGGCAATGGTGAGGGCCGACGGGTGACGCTCCACAATGATGGCCCCGCCGACCGGCATATCGAAGTAACCTCGTTTGCCGAACTGGTGCTGGGCTCCGAGCCCTCGGATAATGCCCATCCGGCTTTTTCGAAGATGTTCGTGGAAACCGAGATCGCGCCGAACAACGGCGCGATCTTCGCCACCAGGGGCAAGCGCGAAAAGGACGAACCCGACGTCACCATGGTGCATTTCGTCACCGACCCGTCTGGATCGGCGCGAGACGCCGAGGCGGAAACCGACAGGCGCGCCTTCATCGGCCGCGGCCGCACCATCACCGAAGCGGCTGCCTTTGATCCCGGCGCCACGCTTGGCGGCCATTCCGGCTTCACCCTGGATCCGATCGCATCGCTTCGCCGGCAGGTGCGCGTGCCGGCCAACAAGAAGATTTCGCTGACGTTCTGGACCGTCGTCGGTACCCATCGCGCCGAATTGGATGCCGCCATCGCACGGCTCGACCATCCCGAAAGCTTCGCCCGCCAGGCGATGCTCGCCTGGACGCGCTCGCAGGTGCAGACCCGGCACCTTGGCCTCAGCCTGTCCGACGCCGCCAATGTGCAGAAGCTGGCGCGCTATCTGATCTATCCCGATCCGTTCCTGCGCCTTCCGGGCGAATCCATCGTCTCCGGGCTCGGCAGGCAGTCCAGCCTGTGGCCGACCAGCATATCCGGCGATTTTCCGATTTTCCTGGTCAGGATCGCCGATGTCGCCGATCTGGAGATCGTCGCCCAGGCGCTTCGCTTCCAGGAATACATGCGCGCCCGCGGCATGATGATCGATTTTGTCGTCGTCAACGAGCAGGCGTCATCCTACGTGCAGGACCTGCAGCGCGCGGTGGAGACGCTGTGCGAAAACAGCCGGTTGCGCGGCAAGGAACTCGGACCCCGCCAGCACATCTTCGCAGTGCGCCGCGATCTGATGGAGGAAACGACCTACAGGACCTTGCTCGCCGTCGCTCGGGTGGTGCTGCATACGCGCAACGGCACCATCTTCGACCAGATCGAGCGCGCCGAGGCCGCAGCACTGCAGGCGCGGGACGCCGCCCTCCAGCCGGCAGACCTTGCAGCGCTTCGCGAGCCGTCCTTGCCGGTGCCGACGTCGCAAGCATCTGCGGCCCAGGCACTGATCGAGGGCCGCGTCGACGGCAGCGGGCTCGACCAATGGAACGGTTTCGGCGGCTTCGACGGCGACGGACGCCACTACGTCGTGCGTCTTGCCGGCCGGCGCACGACGCCGCAGCCGTGGATCAACGTCATCTCCAACCCATCGTTCGGGTTCCACATATCGGCTGAAGGCGCTGCCTTCACCTGGAGCCGCAACAGCCGCGACTATCAGTTGACGCCATGGTCGAACGATCCGGTCACCAACCGGCCGGGCGAGGGCATCTATATCTACGATCATGCCAGTGGCAGGGCGTTCTCGCCAATGGCTGCCGTGGTGCGTGATCCGACAATGACCTACGAAACCTGGCACGGGCAGGGTTTTTCGACGTTCCGCTCAAAACGCGGGCCGCTGTCGATGGACCTGACCCATGTTGTCGATCCCGTCGATCCGGTGAAGATATCGCGGCTGCGCATCCAGAATTCGGGTTCGGTGCCGATGCGGCTGCGCGTCTACGCCTATGCGGAATGGGTTCTTGGCGGCCATCGCTCGCGCACCGCTGCAAGCATCGTTCCGTCGAGGGATGCCGCAACCGGCGCATTGCTGGCGCAAAATCCCTATGGGCTCGATTTCGGCGAGCGGATCGCCTTTCTGGCCGCCGACGGTGCTGTGCATTCGGTCACCGCCGATCGCGGCGAGTTCATCGGCAGGCAAGGCACGAGCGAGTTTCCGCATGCCGTGCTGAGCGGCGCCGGCCTGTCCGGCCGTGTCGAGGCCGGCGACGATCCCTGCGCGGCCATCGCACGCGACATCGACATCGCTGCCGGCGGCGACGTCACGCTGCTCTGGCTGCTCGGCGACGCGGCCTCGCCCGAGGCGGCCAGCGCGCTGGTGCAGACCCATCGCTCAAGGGATTTCGATCAGCGGCTGGCCGACAACGAGCGCACATGGCGCGGTTTTCTCGACACAATCCAGGTCGAGACGCCGGACAAGGCACTCGACGCTATGATCAATCACTGGCTGCCCTATCAGAGCCTGGCCTGCCGCATCCGTGCCCGCTCTGCGTTCTATCAGGCGAGCGGTGCCTTCGGCTTCCGCGATCAGTTGCAGGATACCTTGGCTTTGCTGGCGCATGACCCCAAGCTGGCGCGTGATCAGATCCTCAATGCGGCGCGGCGGCAATTCCCCGAAGGCGACGTACAGCATTGGTGGCTGCCGCGTACCGAGGCCGGCGTCCGCACCATGATCTCGGACGACGTGGTCTGGCTGGCCCACGCCACGGCCCGTTACCTGCTGGTGACCGGCGACACCGCGATCCTGAAGGAGCAACTGCCCTTCATCGAAGGGCAGGCGCTGGGCGAAGGCGAGCACGATGCTTTCTTCATCCCGGAAATCTCGAAGAAGACGGCCTCGCTCTATGACCATTGCGCGCGGGCGCTCGATCTTGCCGTCAAGCGCAGCAGCCCAGCCGGGCTGCCGCTGATCCTCGGCGGCGACTGGAACGACGGCATGAACCGCGTCGGCGAGCACGGCAAGGGCGAGAGCGTGTGGCTGGGCTGGTTCCTGCTGAAGACGCTGGGCGACTTTGCCGCCGTCGCCAAGGCGGAGCGCGATGCCAAGCGCGTGCAGGCCTGGACGAAGCACGCCGAGGTGCTGAAACGGGCGCTGGAAAGCACCGCCTGGGATGGCGAGTGGTATCGGCGCGGCAGCTTCGACGACGGCACGCCGCTCGGCTCGCGCAAGTCGGACGAGTGCAAGATCGACTCGATCGCCCAGTCCTGGAGCGTGCTTTCGGGCGAGGGCGACCCGGCGCGGTCGACCACGGCAATGGCGCAGGCGATGAAAGCGCTCGTCGACGACGACCTCAAGATCGCCAAACTGTTCACCCCGCCCTTCTCGAAGACGGAAAAGGACCCGGGCTACATCAAGAGCTATCCGCCGGGGGTCCGTGAAAACGGCGGCCAATACACGCACGCGGCAACATGGTTCGTCATTGCGCTAGCCGAGATGGGTCGCACCGACGATGCCTACCGTTGCCTTTCAATGCTCAATCCGGTCAACCATGCGCTCGACGAAGCCGCGGCAGAGCGCTACCGGGTGGAACCTTATGTCGTCGCGGCCGACGTTTATTCCGGGCAAGACAAGGGCGGCCGCGGCGGCTGGACCTGGTATACCGGGTCGGCGGGCTGGCTTTATCGCGCCGCGGTCGAGAGCATTCTCGGCATAGAGCGCCGCGGACAGCGCCTCCAGTTCACGCCGAGACTTCCTAGCCATTGGGACGGCTATTCGGCAACTCTGAAGATGCTGGGCGCCGAGATCAAGGTACGCGTCGTCCGCGACAAAAAGGCCCGGGCCATCTCACTTGAAGTGAATGGCACGAAGACCAAATCTTCGTCCTTCGAGCCAAAAGCCGGAGATAGTGCCGAGGTGGTCGTCAGAATACCGGCCTAGATTCAAGGGCTTGGAGCGTCGCTTAGCGTTCCCAGGGCACGCACGGGCGCTCCAAGTGCCTCTACCGGTTATATTTGCGTTTGACCTTGCTGAATGCCTGCACACGACTTTAGACGTCGTGCCCAGGGTCTTGCTGATTAAAATTGTGGCAGTGCTTTCCAGCTGCCATGATTTTGCCGCAACGCTGACATTTCACCTTTTATCTCAAACTGTTAGACGATCACGGCAAATTTCGAAGCGTCGTCATCTTTTGTTCGCGGAATGGGAACGGAAGAGCTAGACGAGCATTGTTTTGCGACGCGTCAACCGATACGAGTCAAAAAATGACGCACTGCACCATAAATAATTGGCGGAGTAGCTGAAGTGTCACTTCTGCAAATCTACTGGCGAGCCCTTGGTTATCTCGCTGCCGACAGGAAACGCGTTGCGTTTATCTGCGGGGCGAATGTCGCGCTTGCCATTATCGCCATTCTCGAGCCGATCATGTTCGGCCGGGTGATCGATGCCATTTCGGACCGCGGCTCGGTGTTCTCGACGCTCGCAATGTGGGCCGGCATCGGCGCTTTCAATATCGTCGCCTTCGTTCTGGTGGCGCGCGGCGCTGATCGCTTTGCCCACCAGCGGCGCAGCGAGGTTCTTTGCCAGTCGTTCGAGCGCGTCATCACCATGCCGCTTGCCTGGCATCATCAGCGCGGCACCTCCAATTCCCTGCACACGCTTCTGCGGGCGGTCGAGACCCTGTTCAGCCTCTGGCTCGAATTCATGCGGCAGCACCTGTCGACAGCGGTCGCGTTGGTTCTGCTGGTGCCCACGGCGCTCAGCATGGATATCCGCATGTCGATGGTGCTGCTGGCGCTTGGCGCGCTCTATGTCGGCATCGGACGGCTGGTGATGCGGCGCACCAAGGAAGGCCAGGCGGCCGTGGAGCGTCACTACCACAAGGTGTTTGCGCATGTGACCGACTCGGTCAGCAACGTCGCCGTCCTCCAGAGCTACAACCGCATCGGCCACGAGACCGAGGCGCTGAAGCGCTACGTCAAGAATCTGCTCGATGTGCAGAACCCCGTGCTCGACTGGTGGGCAATGGCCAACGCGCTGCATCGCCTGTCGTCGACGATTTCGATGATGGTGGTGCTTCTGATTGGCGCCTACCTGGTGACGCACGGCCAGTTGCGCATCGGCGACGTCATAGCCTTTACCGGCTTTGCCACGCTGCTGATTGCCCGGCTCGACCAGATGTCGGCCTTCGCCAACCAGATTTCCGAGGCACGCGCCAAGCTCGAGGAATTCTATCATCTCGAGGACTCCGCTTCCGATGCCGCCGAGCCCGACGGGCTGCGCGACCTCGTCAACGTCACGGGTCACGTGCGTTTCGAGAACGTCTGCTTCGAGTTCGGCAATTCCGGGCAGGGCGTCGACGACGCGTCGTTCGAGGTCCAGGCCGGCCAGACCGTCGCCATCGTCGGCCCCACGGGCGCCGGCAAGACGACGCTCATCAACCTTCTGCAGCGCGTCTTCACCCCGTCCAGCGGCCGTATCCTGATCGACGGCATCGACACCCGCACGGTGACCCGCAAGTCGCTGCGCCATTCGATCGCCACCGTCTTCCAGGACGCTGGCCTGCTCAACCGCTCGATCGAGGACAACATCCGCGTCGGCCGCGCGGAGGCGACCTATGACGAGGTCCATGCCGCGGCCAATGCCGCCGCCGCGCAGGATTTCATCCTGTCAAAGTGCGAGGGCTACGACACGGTCGTCGGCGAACGCGGCGGACAGCTGTCCGGTGGCGAGCGCCAGCGCATCGCGATCGCCCGCGCCGTGCTGAAGGACGCGCCCATCCTGGTTCTCGACGAGGCGACCAGCGCGCTCGACGTCGAGACGGAAGACCGCGTCAAGGACGCCATCGACGAATTGCGGCGCGGCCGCACCACCTTCATCATCGCCCACCGCCTGACCACCGTTCGCGACGCCGATCTGGTCGTGTTCATGGACAAGGGCCGGGTGGTCGAGATGGGCGGGTTCACCGAACTGTCGCTGCGCAACGGTCGCTTCGCCAGCCTGCTGCGCGCCGGCGGCCTGCTCAACGACGAGGAGGTCCGCCGCCTCAGCCGTCCGGTGAACGAAGCCGCCTGAGCAGCGCGGCTTGCCTTCTCCCCTTGCGGGAGAAGGTGGCCTCGCGAAGCGAGGTCGGATGAGGGGTGCTCCGGCTTGGTGCAAATCTTCATCCAAAATCCAGACTTCGGCGCACGCCGATCATTGGCGCCTCACTCCGTCCAGCCGGCTCGACGCTACGCGCCGATCCACCTTCTCCCGCAAGGGGAGAAGGGAAGACGTACCGCCGCCGCGGTTGCCGCAACTCCGCCGGCGGTCTATGTAAGGCGGCATGAGCGACACGACTTCACGCCTCTCCGGCTGGATGGACCTTGCCAACCCGACGCGGTTCGTCGGGCTGGCCGACAAGGTCGTGCCGTGGCTGGCGAGCGTGGCCGCCATCGTCCTCGGCGTGGGTCTCTATATGAGCTTCACGGCGCCTGAGGACTTCCAGCAGGGCATCACCGTTCGCATCATGTATATCCACGTGCCTTTCGCCTGGCTTGCCATGATGTGCTACACGCTGATGGCGGTCTCGGCACTGGGCACGCTGGTCTGGCGCCATCCGCTGGCTGACGTGGCGCTAAAATCGGCGGCACCCATCGGCGCCGTCTTCACCGCCCTTGCACTGATCACCGGTTCGATCTGGGGCAAGCCGATGTGGGGCACCTGGTGGGTGTGGGACGCGCGGCTGACCTCGGTCTTCATACTGTTCCTGATGTATCTCGGCATCATCGCGCTGACCCGCGCGCTCGACGATGCCGGGCGCGCCGCCTGGGCCGCCGCCATCATCACCCTGGTCGGCTTCATCAACATTCCGATCATCAAATTTTCGGTCGACTGGTGGAACACGCTGCATCAGCCGGCGTCGGTGTTCCGGCTTGGCGGGCCGACCATCGATCCAAGCCTGTTGTGGCCGTTGCTGGTGATGGCACTCGGCTTCACAGTGCTGTTCTTCGCGCTGCATCTGATGGCGATGCGCACCGAGATCCGGCGCCGCCGCGTCATTTCGATGCGCCGGGTTGCCGCGAGGCAGGCTAGCTGATCTTCGTCGAGTTCCTTCGCGCCCCCCTCTGGCCTGCCGGCCATCTCCCCCTCCAGGGGGGAGATTGAATGTCACCTATCGTTTCGCCAATCGCGAATGTTGAAAGAGAGGCGCTACCGGCGAAGCTACCGATCTCCCCCCTTGAGGGGGAGATGGCCGGCAGGCCAGAGGGGGGCGCTGTCCGGGCGCTGTCCCTCCAGCGTTTGAAGGATTTTGTACCTGAAGCGCACGCGCTCCAGCTGGACTCACCCCATCCGTCCTCGCGCCTTGACCGGGAGCGTCTCGATCACCTTGTCGCCTTCGATCAGATGCACCTCGTCGAACAGGTTGGTGACGACGCAGCAATGGTCGGGCACGACGCGCACGCGCTCGCCGATGCGAAGCTCGGCGCCGCCTGACAGCGTGACGTTGCCGTGCTCTTCGCTGAGGCTGGTCACCCTTGCGCCTGAAATGCCCAGCAGCTCGCCGAAATCGGCGAGCCCCAGCGTATCGCTGGACAGGGCCTTGCTGCCGGCGTCGAGGATGGCGCGTATCGGCGTTGGGTGGCTGACCACCGTCGACAGCACCGTCAGTGCGCAATCGTCGAGGCTGCCGACGCCTTTGGCGACCTGGTAGCGGTCGAGATAGATGTAGGTGCCGGGCCGGTATTCGGTAACGACGCTATGCTCGCCGGAACGCCACATATCGGGTGTGCCGCCGCTGGAGATGCGCTCGCAAGCAAGGCCGGCTGCGGCAAGTGCTTGCTGCGCATCGGCGAGCCACGCCTCGGTCTCGGCGGCGCGGCCAGCCCCCGGGTAGGTCATCAAGCCGCCGAAGACGAGCCCCCGGACCTTGTCGATCTCGCTCGCCAGCGCGACTGCCTCGCCGGCCGACTGCACACCGCAGCGGCCCATGCCGGTGTCGCATTCGACCAGCACCGGCAGGCGGTGGCCGGGATCGGTAAAGGTGGCGGCAAGTCCCATCAGCGTGTCCATGCTGTCCGTTGTCACCGACAGGGTTACGCGGCCGTGCAGCGCCTTGAGGCGCTCCAGCTTGGCCCGCCCGAGGATATTGTAGGGCAGAAAGATGTCGGTCAGTCCGGCGTCGGCCATGACCTCGGCCTCGCCGATCTTCTGGCAGGTGATGCCGACGGCGCCGGCCGCGATCTGCTTCTTTGCCCAGTAGGGCAGTTTGTGGGTCTTGATGTGCGGCCTGAGCTTCAGCCCGTGCCGGTCGGCATGGGCCTGCGCCCGCGCGATATTGGCTTCGGCGCGGCCGGCATCGATCAGGATCGCCGGCGTATCGAGGTCGTCTATGCTGCGCATGGTCTCACCATCCGAAAATTGGTTGACCTTATGGCCCTGATCGGACCGCATGTCATGGGGCCAGCGACAGCAGTTTGCATCGACACCGGATGGACGTTCGGCTATGCGGTTAGCGCTTGGAACGCGACGGGAAGGAACCACGATCATGAAACGCTCCGCCATCAACGATATCATCCGCGACGCCGACGCCTTCATCCGCTCGTTCGGCTACATCATGCCGCCCTTCGCCTACTGGTCGCCGGAAGAGATGAAGGCGCGCCGGCAGGATTCGTCGGCAATCTTCTCGTCGCGGCTTGGCTGGGACATCACCGACTACGGCCAGGAGAAATTCGACGAGCTCGGCCTGTTCCTGTTCACCGTCCGCAACGGCCGCTACGAGGACATGAAGAAGGGCATGGGCATGCTCTATGCCGAAAAGATCATGATCTCGCGCAAGGACCAGTTGTCGCCGATGCATCGCCACAACATCAAGGCCGAGGACATCATCAACCGCGGCGGCGGCAAACTGGTGCTGGAGCTGTTCATGCATGATCGCGATGGCGGCATCGATCCGAAGGCCGAAGTATCGGTGCCTGTCGACGGAACCATCCACAGACTACCTGCGGGTGGGCTCCTGAAGCTCGACCCAGGCCAGAGCGTCACTTTGCTGCCGGGTGTCTGGCATGCCTTCTGGGCCGAGGGCAAGGACGTGCTGATCGGCGAGGTTTCGACCGTCAACGACGATCTCACCGACAATGTCTTTCGCGAACCAATCGGCCGCTTCGCGGACATCGACGAGGACACAGCACCGCTGCATCTGCTGGTGTCCGACTACGAGAAGTGGGTGGGATAGGGAAGGAGGTGGCGCTGGTTGGAAATGCCGGAACCGATAGCTAGGAGTCCCAATTCAGCTGCTGCAAAAATGTCCGAATACCGATTGTGCTGTCACTGAATTCGCTCGTGCTGTGCAGTGAAAAAACGATATCCACCGTGGGCGGCGCTTCTATTCTCGCTATTATTAGGCGCACTCCGTCATCTAGGATCTCAATGCCCGTTTCTCGTTTCCAATTTCCTCCCACTTGCTGAAGTCGGGGGGAGGAATCGTCGAATTGCTCTCGCATCGATTCGTCGTTTGGAAAGGGAGTGTCGGTGAGGCTGCTGAATTCTTCCCAGGACCCAGAGACCGCCGCCTGAATTGCGCGATCTATCCTGGATTCCTCAGTCGCGCTAATTTTGACCTGCATCCCGTCCCCCCTCCGGTCTACCGCGCATGCTTGTCGGCCCTGCGGTTGCCCAGCAGCAGCTTGCGTTCGAGATGCGCCCGTAGCTCGCCGTAGTAAGCCGTCAGGAACGCGCGTGCGTCATGGGCTTGGGGTGCCGCGCCGATCTTGCGTCCGATCGTTTCTGCCACCGTCCGCAGGGCGAAATAGTCATCGCGGCGCAGCACCTCCTCCAGCTTGTGGAGTTCGGCAATCCCGTAGGCATCGAGCTGGGCGTGGCTGAACCGGAAGGCGCCGGCCGCCGGATCCTGCCGTGCCGACAGGTCTTCAAGCAAGGCGCGCTTCGGCGCCTCGACCACCCAGGTCCCCGCCAACAGGTCGCCGATCCGCATGCGGTCTCGATTGAACAGCGGGAACAAGGCAAACAGTAGCGTCCACACCAGTCCGAACACCGTCGTCAGCGTATCGGCGAGGTCGGTCCCGCTGCGTCCAACGATGATCGACAGCGGCAGGAACACCTCGATCTCGCGCATCAGGTTGCGGGCGATGACCTGGTCGATCGACAGGCCGTCTCCGCTGCGCGACGCGACCCGGATGCCGACGATCCGCTTGCCGGGCGTAGCCGCGCGCCGGCCCGCTTCGAAAACGATGAAGTAGGTGTTGCGCAGAAAGAAGATCAGGATGATCCAGACTACGAAGAGCGGCTGAAATCCCTCGCTGCCAAGGCCTCCCACCCCGAATAGCGCGACGATCGTGATCACGATTGCAGCCACGGCGATGAACACGATGTCGAGCAGGAAGGCGGAGGCCCGCGTGCCGGCGTCGGCCAACTTTATCCGGAGATCGACGCCTTCGGGCGTGATCAGCGGCCGTATAGCCGCGAAGGCGGCGCGTTTAACGATCGCCATGCCGCACCGCCCGGAACAGGTAGAAATAACCGATCCACAGCACCAGCATGCCACCGCCAATGCCGTAGCGCGTGACGTCGCTGGTGATGGTCTGCCTGCCAATGCCCTCGAGCAGCCCGGCAAACAGCAGCATGACCGAGACCCCGACCATAGCGTTCGCGGCAATGCGTCCGGCACGAGCCGCTGCCGCCATGCGTGTCAATTCGCCGGGAAAGGCGATGCTGGTGCCGATGCGCATGCCGGCCGCGCCGGCCAAAGCGATCGCGAACAATTCGGTGGTGCCGTGGATGGCCAGCCAGCCGCCGAGCTCCATGCCAAGCCCCTTGGACCAGTAGACTTGGAACAACGCCCCGATCATGCAGCCGTTGAACAGCATCAGCAGCACCGTCGGCACTGCGAAGGCGAAGCCAAGGGCGAAGGCCAGGATTGCGACCTGGACGTTGTGCGTGAACAGATAGGCGGCAAAGCCTGAGAGAAAGCCATTGTCGCCATCATAAAGCATGCCTCGCAGCAGTTCGGCCGAGGTGTCGGGTCCGCGGCCTCCTGCCAGGCCGGGCGGGATGATCGCGTCGAACCAGCTCTTGTCGGATGCCACCAGCCAGGCGCCTGCACCAATGCCGATCACCATCAGCGCGACCGACGCCAATGTCTCGCGCCACAGGTCGCGAATGGCTTCGGGCCAGTCATGCAGGAAGAAATCGGCGAGGCGCTGCCGCAGCCCGCGGCGTGCGCCGTAGAGATAGAAATAACCGCGCAGCGACAGCGCTTCGAGATAGCCGACCAGCGCATTATCGAGCGATGTCGCGCGCGCCACCGACAGGGAAGACAGCGCCGATCGATAGAGCAGCGGCAGCGACAGCAGCTCCTCTTCGGAAAGCGTCCGCGGCGCACGCTTCTCGACACGCGCCAGCAGCGCCTCGAATGCCTTCCAGTCGGCCTCGCGCTCGCGGCGGAAGCTGGCCAGCGACTGGCGTACCGCGTCGCCGCGCACCGCATTGCCGCGTACCGGCGCCGTCACAGCAAATCCTCCTGCTTGAACTGCAGATAGCGCTCGACCAGCGCCGGACCGAGCCGGTTGTGGTCGGCTTCGATCACATGCGCCCCGAGCAGGCGCAGCCGGCCGATGACGACCTGCCTTTCGCGCAAGAGCCCTCCGGCAACGACCGCGCGGGCAACATCCTCGCCGGAGCGTGGCGGCAGGTCGGCCAGGCCCTCCAGTTCGGTGTCCTTCATCATCATGAACAGCACGAGATGCCGTTCGGTGAGCCGGCCCACGGTGCGCAGCATCAATTCCGCACTGATCGGATCGACGAAATCGGTGAAGATGATGACCAGCGAGCGGCGGTCGAGCCGCGCCGCCAGCGTCGTCAATGCCAGTGTGAAATTGGTCTCCTCGCTGGAGTAGTCGATCTCGGCGGCCCGTTTCTGGATCATCGCAAAGCTGGCGGGGCCGCGCACCGCGCCGCTCGAAACGCGCGGCCTTGCATCGAAGCCGAACAGGCTGACCATGTCACCGCCCTTCAGCGCGATGAATGCCGACAGCAGGGCGGCCGTCACCGCCCGGTCCACCTTCGGCACACCGTCGACCGGCTCGCACATCAGGCGTCCGCTATCGATGGCCAGCACGATGTTGTTGTTCTCCTCGATGCGGAACTCGCGCGCCAACAGCTTGCCGTGGCGGGCGCTGCGCTTCCAGTCGATCATCCGCCGGCCCATGCCCGGCTGGTAATCCTTGAGCGCGTCGAACTCGCGGCCTTGACCGGCGCGGCGCTGCGCATGGCCTTCGGCAAGCGCCGCATGTTGCAGCAGCGTGATCGCCTCGCCGCGAGCGCTGCTGACGTCGGGCAGCACCGCAACCTTGCTTTCCACCGGCAGGACGACCTGGTTCCAGACCAGCCCGAATGGCCCGCGCCAGCGCACCCAGAGACGGTCGAAGCTGGCGACGCCGCGCCGCAGCGCCTGGAAGCGGAGGAAGAGCGACCCGCCTCCGGCGGTTGGCAGCAAGGCGCCGCCGCTGCTGTCCACCGGCGCCAGACGCCCATCGTGGCCGACGCGAGCCTCCGCGGCGCGCGGCCCCGAGTGACGGGCGGTGATTTGCACGCCGAATTCCCCACCAACACCGACCTGCTGCGGCGCATCGATGCTGGCACTCAGCGATGCCCGTCCGCGTCCGGCCGCGGCATCCACCGCCAGGAAGGCAAGCAGCAGGCAACTCCACAGCAATCCCAGATACCAGAACGACGGCAATGCCAGCGCGACCAGGAAGGCCGGGACCGCGCCGGCCGCAGCTGCCCATACCGCTCGGCCGCTGGGATAGATCAACGTGGTGCTTCCGTCTGGTCGACCAGGTCGGAGACGATCTGCTCGACCAGCCGGCCATCGATCTGTGCCGCAGGCGAAAGGATGACGCGATGACGCAGCGCCGGCACCGCCAGCGCCTTGACGTCGTCGGGGATCACATAGGCGCGTCCGTCCAGCGCCGCCCGGGCACGCGCCGCCCGCGCCAGCATGGCGCCGGCGCGCGGACTGGCGCCGACTTCCAGATCGGCATTTTCACGCGTAGCCCGTACCAGCGCCGCTATATAGCCGACGACATCGTCGACAAGGGTGACGGAGCCGACCGTAGCGAGTGCCTCCTGCAGCGTCTCGCGGTCCGTCTGCGCCTCGATGCCATATTGCGCGATGTCGTGCGAGGCGGAGCCGCCGCCGTGATGGACGATGATGGCTCGTTCTTCCTCCGGGCCGGGATAGCTGACGCGGTGCTTGAACAGGAAGCGGTCGAGCTGCGCCTCCGGCAGCGGATAGACGCCCTGGTGCTCGATCGGATTCTGGGTCGCGACGACCATGAAATTGCGGCCGAGCGAATGCGTGGTGCCGTCGAAGGTGACCGCATGTTCCTGCATCGCCTCGAGCAGTGCGGCCTGCGTCTTGGGCGGCGTGCGGTTGATTTCGTCGGCAAGCAGGAGATCGCAGAAGATCGGGCCGCGCGTCAGCGTGAACTGCCCGGTCTGGAAGTTGTAGATGTTCGACCCGACGATATCGCCGGGCATCAGGTCCGGCGTGAACTGGATCCGCCCGTAGGCGATCCCAAGCGCCTGGGCGAAGCAGCGCGCCGTCATTGTCTTGGCCGTGCCCGGAGGACCTTCCAGCAGGATATGCCCGCCCGCAAACAAGGCGGTCAGCATCAGGTCGACCGTATCGTGCTGCCCGGTGATCGCCTTGGCCACTTCTTCCCTGATCCGTGTCGCCAGGGCCTTCACATCATCGACGTTCACCGAGCCTCCTTGCCGTCCAGTCATGCAGCCGTTCTGCTGCCTGTTGCATCTGCGTCAGATTCTTCGCCTCGCCGGCCGCTTGCGAGCGCGTCGTGAAGCCGCCAGCTTGCTCCTTATCGCGAGAGTCGAGCCAGTGGTCGAGCGCTTTGCCTTGCAACCCTTGCGGTGCCCCGAGCAGCGCGCCGGCGCGCACCCGCATCAAGGCCGCATAGCGGCCTCCCAGCTCGTCCAGCCGGCCGGCACGCCGCATGAGCATCGCCGTCGTATCGACCAGCGCACGCTTGCCTAAGGCGATCGCGCGCTGGTCGATAC